>SLJK01000126.1 GCA_007135125.1 Syntrophomonadaceae bacterium
AAAAAAAGGAATTTATTTTGGCGGGAGTAGATGGGAATCGAACCCACCATGGACTTCGTCAGCCCACCACCGGATTTGAAGTCCGGGAGCGCCACCAGGCCGCTAACTACTCCCGCATTTCCCGGAAGCCCTTTTTTCTTGGGATTCGTGAAGTTTATTGTAACAATAAATATTTCAAAAATCAAGCTCAAAACCGCTTTTGTCTGCCCGAATTCTTAACAAACAACGTAGACAATGAAAACAATGGACTTAATCTTCTATAACCTGTTCTATTAGCTTAGCCGCTTCTGTTTGGCTGTGATAAAGCCTATTTTCACCTTAATCTATTATTTCATCATAAATATTTGCTGCTTCAAATTGTAGCGAAGGAACAGCGTGCACATATTCATTTAAAGTTGTAGAATACTCTAAATGCCCAAGTCTCTCGCTAACTACCGGAACAGGAACATCTGCCATTACAGAAGCGCAGCATGAGTATGCCGGTTATGGGGAGTGTTAGATTATGGTGAGTGTTTTAAATAGATGCCCGAATTAAGGGCTTTTTTTATGGAACAATCACCATAATTATTTACAATTGTCCTATCACTAAAAAGTAAAAGGATGATTAATATGAGTGAATTGCAAGACATTCGGTCTGCTATTGTAGCAGTACTGAAAGCACTGGAAGACCAGAATTATTCCACGTATACCCTGGATTCCCTCCTATTCATAACGAGAAGTGCGGCGCAACACCTAAATTTTCATAGATTCCCTTTTGTTTCTCAAGAAGCTCACCGATACGAAGTTTCTGACCGAGCTTCAAAGCATTCAATGACGTCCAGCTTATCTAGAACACCCTGCAGGGTATAACTTTTTAATAGATCCGTATCCTGCATCTGTTTCTTTATGTAAGAAAGATAAATATGAGCTACAAATTCCACAAAAAGCATGCTGTCAATGCTTTGCTCAGAGGAAACCAGAATGTGGCGCTTGTTAAGGCTTCCTTAAGATTGCCGAATGCTTTTTCAAGCACATCCTTATTACAATAAAGCTCCAGTGCAGTAATAGCATCCATGGCCTCATTAGTGAGCAGGGCAAAGAAACCATGATAACGTTTTGCTTTCATAACAGCCTCTTCGTTGATGGCGACCTTTGTGACACGTTTGGGTGTGGTCTTCGTCTCGAAGTATTTTTTGTAGAGGTTTTCATGCTCCGGGACCATTTTTCCTGATTCCAGTTCATGGCGCAGTGCGATGAGCTTTCGGTCAAAGGTTTTTTCATCCTCTGCAGCTTTGTCAATATTGTAATAGAAATGGATATAGTTGCGCCTGGATTCGGAGATGGTATCCCCTTTATATAAGCGGCACTGTGTATAAAAGCACTTGGTCTGTACTGTATGGTAATAAAGCTCGTGTTTCTCACTAAAGTGTTCAAAGGTGGGGCTTCAATATGATGCTCTCTTTCCATTATCCACATTTGTAATGATTCAAGCTTTGCGCTAATATATCTAGCTAATTAGCATCTCTTAATGGATGACCAGAACCCAAATACCCGGGCAGAAGCTTTTGCCGAACCCTGGTCCAGTCGCTGCTTTTCACTGCCCGTGAAGCCTGCCAGCACCCCCACCATTTCACCGTTGTGAATGGCACAGTCAACATGAGGACAGGTAAAGCAATTGTAATCCAACTCCATCATTTTTTTATTGCTGTCACCCCTGCAGCCTCGCTGCCGTAGACAATTTCATTAAACTCTCTGCCTGCTGCATAAATCAGGGTGTCCACCAGGTGGGGATCATGTTTTTCCAAATTAAACTTCTCCATACTGATGTTCATGCTTATTTGCACCTCTCAGGGAATAGTGCTTTTGGAGAGTTGTTGCTTTTTATTCTTCTTCCTTTCCCAGATAAAGAACAGCGAGGCAAAAATAAGTGTCTGGGCCGTGATCTCTGGCAATCCGGTCAGCGAATCATGCAATCCCTGAATGAGTTCAGTTGACATGTCGGGAACGGATATTACCGTAGCCAAAACCTTCAAGCCGAACAGCAGGCCAAACAAAAGCAGCCAGCCCCGCTGCTTTTTCATATAGGTGCTGTAAAATGGCAGAAGCAACATGGCCAGGATGGCACCGCGCAAAATCTGCCCGAAAAAAACTGCACCAACCATGATCATATTGTCCAAGGGGCGCCAAAGTTCAAATATCTCCATGGTGGCCAGGGCTTCCTCATATCCTGAGATTTCATAAAACAGCGTTCCCACAATGAGATATACCAGCAAGTGCAGCATGGTAAAGCGGCCAGCATAGCCCCGAATGTTTAAGCTCTCCGTTATTACTCTGCCGGTGCTCTCTCTTATGCCGGCACTCCACTTCTCCCACCACAGGAACAACCAGGCGAAAAGCAGCACCTGCACAGCTCCGGCACCCAGCACTAGTAGATGTTCGGCAAAGGACGTCTGTGTATAAATCATCCCTTCAATCGTCCCTGGTTTTGGTTCCAGGGAACCCAAAAGGGCAACTCCCCACAGAGCGGCAAACAGGATTAACCAGCCTCGCTGGCCTTTTACGATCGTATCATAAAAAGGATAGAGGACGAGGGCCATCACTGCCCCAATTATTACCTGGGCCAACGTTTCGTTAAGGCTTAAGCTGTACGGCTCGAAGAAGTCCAGGGCAATGCGCCCGGCAGCAGGCATGGCGTGCTGGATATTCAGGAAAATCAATGCAATAATGGTGTATGCGATGACGTGAAGCAAAGTAAACCGCCCAACAAACTCCCAAATTGTATTTCCCCTTCTTTCCATGCTTTTCTCCTCGCATTTTCTATTCAAAGTTAGTTTAAACTTCAAGGGACTCAACTTTTCTCCCTGCCGTCCTTGCCGATTCCCAGGATATAAAATGCCTCTCCCGCATCTTTCAAGTAACGCAAGATTAGCTGGTCCGAACACGAACCCAAAGCCCCCGAATTAACCAGCGTGGCCAGGCCGTGAGTAAAAATCCAGTTATACTGAATCATCGTTTCCTGCCCAGCTTCCTGTAGCGCTGCCAGGGCTTTCCCTGCTTCACTTTGTTCACCGAACTCAGCTATAAATAATTCTTTCATCTCTGGGCCATCCTCCATATCGAGCTTCTTTGGCTTTTCCAGGAACAAAAAACGGTAAAGGTTTATTTCATCCCGGGCGAAGACTACATAGCCGAATGCCAGGTTCAGCAGGGCATGCTCCGTATAATGCCGTTGCTGGAACTTCTTCAATAATTCCTGTGCCTTGCTGCGCAGTTCGTTTTCCAGTTCTTCCAGAGAGCGCATGTGGGAATAGATGGGCATGGTTGATGAGCCGAGCTTTTTCGCGATCGCCCTTACAGAAACGGCGCTCCAGCCCTGTTCCCGGATCAGCTGAAAGGCAGTCTCAATAATTTGGTAACGGGAGTACACACTTGGCTGTTTCAAGAGATCACACCCTTTGTTTTATAGTTTAAACCCAACCGGTTTCCATGCTAGGACCTGAAGCACCCACCCCTTTTCCGTCCCACCGGAGCTTCAACATTCCCAAGGTTTTTCAAAACAGGAACCCCCCGGCCAGCAATCCAAACAAAACACTGTAAATCACTATCTCCAGGTAAAACTTCCAAAAAAACTTTGTTTGCAGGTAACGCTTCTTCATATAGACAAACCCTTCAATGTTGGTAGGAAAAGGCACCGCACTGGCAAAGTCGGTATAAAAAAACATCAACCCAGCTAGAAATAAAAAGCGCAGCCCAAAGGAAAGGTCCCCCAGCAGGCCCAAAAGGGGGTAGAGCACAATGGACATAAGCAGGCCCCTTACCAGTTGGGCGGGAAGAAATAGCTTCTCCACGTGCTTGCTTTCCGCAGGGTCCGACATATCCCTGATAAAATCGGCATACCGGTTTTTTCCTTCGTAAATATCTTTGCTCAATTTTAAGGCAATGGCTCCGGCTGCGGTGTAGGACCCCGTGTGGATCACAATAAACCAAAAACTAAACACCAGGTACTCCATCGGTCATTCCTCCATCCTTTCTAGTTTAAATAACATTGGTTATTTAATATAACTTATGTTATTACTTATCACACTTGTTATTATAAATAACAAGTGTGATAAAGTCAAGGGGTTAAAAAAAATACCAAAACCCAACCTTTATCAGGTCTAAAGACCATAGAAACCGGTTATAATAGTTTCAGAAGCCAGATCCAGTATTGGAGAGGAAAAATGCACTATCCACGGAGATAGGGGATGGGTCCATACCTCCCCCAGGGGAGCTTTGTTGTTCAACGGGTAAGGTAGTATATAGCTTTTTGCAGGCAAATTTGGATTTAACATGAATTGCAAAAACATTTTCTGCTCTACTGGAAGCAGGGGCTGGAGTCGGCTATGGCGGCCCACATCTTAACCGATGTAATCGTGCACGGTTTAATGCCGTTAGGGGTTAGATCCTCGTCCACTTGGACTCCATAAAGGGCGGGGCGCCCTCACTAAACTTGATCTTAGCCGTCCACAGGTAGGTTTTTGGCCACTGGCGGAAGATCTTGGCGGTTTTAAACAGGAACTTCAAGAAAAGGGCCCTGGGGCGTGGCTCCCACCCGCCGCTGGGGTTAAGGGTTACTTCCAGCTCTTCACCGCTGCGGCTAACCTCATAAGTGCCTCTCACCACCCCTGCAGACTCATCCGATCCAAGGACGAATTCGCCGCTAAGGAAGGTATTATCCGTAATGTGGGTAATTTCCGGGAAGGGTGGGTGAAACTCGGCTACAAAGCTGTGGTTTTTGCGGCTTGAACTAATGCGGGTAAAGGCGGGACAGTTCTCTTGCTCTATAAGCTCATAAAGAGTGTCATTCGGCCCGTAAAGATTGTTCCCTTCCCCTCTAAGTGGCTTAAGCGCCTGTGACTGTGCCGGGCACCAGTCCACCAGAAATGTATCGGCACTGTAGCGCATGAAGTACACGCGAGAACCATTAAGTGGGAATGGGAAGGTATCTGCTTTATGAGTGCGGTTGTTAATGTTAATGGTTACGTCAGTATTGGCCCGGCGGACAAAATCAAACTTAAACATCAGATAGACAGGTAGAGACGAGGGATTAGCCGAGGAGCTTCCCACAGGCGCCAGTAGCGAAAAGGGCTTGGTTGGTTTCTGGCTTTTTTCCACAACTTCAACTTCCACCTTGCGGCCAGCTTTATCCTCAAAGGCGAAGGCCACATCAACGCCGCTTGTAGTCACGCTAAACCGGGCATTGATCATGGGACTTACAGTGGTATCAGCCAGCCCCTTTGCTGCTACGTCTATTTTATCCTCTTTGGTCAGGCCAGGTTGCTGGTACACATCGATATAGCCGTTCTTGCGCCAGGCTATAATTCTTAAGCCTGTACCGTAGGAAACATCATCAAACCACTGCGGCTCAAAGCCAATGTAGATTTCGTCCGGATCTTTCTCAAAATTGATGAGGAACAATCGTTCCATGGGACTTATGTTTAATGTAAAAGGACAATACATGTGAACACCTCCTGTATTGTTTGAATAGTCAACCTCCTAACACTACAGTAAAATGTTATCTCGCTCTTTGCTACGAAAATGAAGAATATCTTTTAAAGTGCGGTTGTTGTTGACAACATGTTTTAAATACAGGTTCTTCTGCTCCGCGCGCCATCCGAGACAAGCCATCTCGCATTAAAAAAACTCCCCAGCAGCGAGGCAATAAAAACAATGCCCCCAGCATGAACATGAAATATCCCACCGCAGTGCATAGGGCGGTCCTATCATATTTTGCTTTTTCCGCCCTTGAAGAAGCGTTATAACTTGCAATCAAACAGCTCCACCTTATAAAGCGGACCATATATCTCAGGATGATCAGAGGTATGCCAACCATAAAATGAATCATTGAAAGACTCCTTTGCTTCCTCTTTATTTCCTCAGGTCTTTTCTCAAAAAATAATTATTCTATTCAACCTGGTCAATTTTTTCATCGCAATTTAAAATTATGCTCGCCAGGGAAGCCTTAGTTAGCAACAAAGAACTGTCGGGAGAACCTCTTGACCCTTCCATCATGATAAAAACTGCCATCCTCGTTCTTTTGGATATGGGGCATGGCCAAAGGTAAAAACCGGTCAGTCAAATTTTTAGCAGACCCGTCATATTAATTCGATTAATCCGCTTGTTGGTTGGTATCGGTACGCCCGAGGATCGGCCCCACGACCTGCAGCAAACTGTCATCAGCACCGGCCAGGTACTGCCTGTCTATATCCTGCAGCTCGTGTAAGTAGGCCTGATATTTTTCCACCAGGTACTTCTCTGCCTTGTTAAATTGTGCCTCTCCCTCTGAACCAAAGCGCAGCACAACCCGGCGGCGAAAAGCAGAAGCACGTTGAACAGGTTTAATGGGTAAGGCGAAGGCAATTATGCCCAGTGATGACAGAACGGCAAAAAACCAAAAAAACCAGGTGAAAGCAAAAGTTAGAATATAAAAAGCCTCTAAATTACTGATAGCTGTTTGTTTAGCATTTACAGACACTGCTATCTCCTGAATACTGCTGTTTATTTTTGTTCTCCATAATTTGCTCATGAACCTACTGGCCAACTAGATAATTTTTAATAAAAGCTTTCACCTCATCAGCAATAATATCAGATTTTTCATGATGAACATAATGTCCGCAGTCAAGGTATTTATACGTTCCAATATCAATCTGTAATACATAATTTGATAATAATTCTCTCCAATCAGACGCTGTTACTTCTTTGCCATCTGAAATAAAAAAGTACATTGGTGTATGAATTGGCAGTTCTTTGGCTTTTACCTTTTTTGCATTATCCTGCAAATAATCAACTTCATTTAAAATATTTTTTGTATATGCACTTTTATAAAACATTGCTAAGTATTGTTCCTTATCTTCGTTTGACATATCTTTAGACTTCAGCAAGGGAAAATATTCTTTTACTTCAAACACTGACATGAATCTGGATAAACCTACTCTTGATACTAAATACATAAAATATAAGTCGCTTTTTTGAGGTAGTTCAAGGGAATGTTCAACAAAATCAGGAACCGTCGGATCGAGCTTCCATGATAGTATATCCTTTGAACCTATTAATCTTACGAAAACCCAGCCCAACTAATACCGAACAAATTATGGTTAACGGAGAAACAATTCCGGCCAATATTAAATGAATAACTCCCTGGATGGTAGTATCGGCTGCGCGAGGATCCATGGGGGAAAAGGCCCACAAGAAACTTAAAATACTTATGGTCAAAAGAACCCACATGCTTATATATAGCAATTTATTATAATATTGTTTAACCTATTGGAGTGCAGTTACCGCAAAGCAGACAGCAAAAAGGAGAGAAATACTAAATAAAATATTTAGCGTGAGCCGGAAAGGAGCACCTGCAGCGGTTAATTCGCCGATAGCCTGGCTTGTGTGGCTGTAATCGTGCCACAGCATTCCTCCCAGGATTACAGTAAAAGCATAAAGAAATGGAGAAGCAACACCGGAAAGCAGATAAACTCTTTTCGCAACAAACCTCCCATCTCATTATTTTACAATTATGTTTTTGATCTTTCCATTTCTCTTATACTTTTTTATCTCAGACGGTAGAGAAATTCCAGGGACAGATTGGAGAGAATTATTGTCCAGTTATGTGTTGCAATTTGAGATTGGGAAATACAACACTGCATAGGATTGACTTTCCATCCGTATATTGTAATATAACCATAGTAATATCTAATAAATATATCATCACGTTATCAAAGCCACTTCACATGGGGAGGAAAAGGCATGGGAACCAAACCAGACGAGTTGGAAACAATCCTGCAGCAGCACCTACAGCGCCTGGCGGCGGCCAGGCATATCAACCATGCTGTAGCTGCCGTTGAGAGTATGGACGGATCGTTTACATGGTCGGGCGCTGAAGGGATAGCCCGACCGGATGGAACACCCATGACCCCTAAAACCCCTTTCTGGATCGCCAGTATCACCAAGCTATATACCGCTGCGGCCATCTTAAAGCTCCATGAACAGGGTCGGATCTCTATCGAATAACCCATGGCGGCTTACCTGCCCGGGAGCCTCATCAACGGCTTGCACCGGCTTAAGGGTGTGGACTACACCACAAAAATCACCCTGCGCCATCTTTTGAGCCACTCTTCCGGGCTGCCGGACTACATTGTGGTACACAGGAAAAATGAAGAAAGCCTTTTTGACAAACTCCTAAAAGAAGGAGATATGTCATGGTCTTTAGAAGATCTGGTGGGGATTGTAAGGGATGTAAATGCTCCCTTCTTCCCCCCTCAACCGCTGGAAGCGAAGAAGAATAGGGTCCGCTACTCCGATACAAATTTCCAGCTCTTGATAGCCATCATTGAGGAAATTACCGGGCAACCTCTTCGCGAAGCATTGGGGGAGATGATCTATAAGCCCCTGGGTTTGCAACATACGTTCCACCCGGGGAGAACACCGTCCGCCCCTGTTCCCTCCCCTGCCGCTGTCTGGCATAAAGAAAAACCGTTACATATCCCTCAAGCCATGGGCTCCTTTAAAGATCCCTTCAGCACAACCGGGGATCTGCTGGCATTTATGCGGGGCCTGCTTCGCGGCCAGCTTTTTGATGATCCGGCTACCGTTAAACTCATGCATACAGAATGGAACCGCTTCGGCTTTTCCATAAGCCCCGTGGGCCCCGGTTGGCCCATCGAGTACGGCCTGGGCATGATGCGCATGCTGGTCCCCCGGAGCCTGACCCCTTTTCGCCCTATCCCTGAGCTCATGGGGCATACCGGAGCAACCGGCTCATGGCTCTTCTACTGCCCTCCTTTGGATCTTTTATTGGTCGGAGACGTCAGCCAGATCACAGCCGCGCCGGTACCGTTTCAGTTTGTGCCCAAAATCCTCAGGGCCTTAAAGCCCAATTTTCATGCACATGAGAATGGACCGGGGAAGAAGAAAAATAACCGGGGGAGTTAGGAGGTGCCTGAACATGTGGTATGCAATCCTATCGCAAATATATGACAGCCCAATAAATATTTCAGCCCTCTTACTTTTATCATCCGTATTTATGTGAAAAAACCTTTCGGGCCAGGGCAAAGAGCTCCTCGTTTAGTTTGGTCATCTCCTCCCGGGCATTATTGGCGTGGCGCGCCCCTCCAATATCCATTAACTTGCTCCCCATGAAGCGCTGGGCCAGAAGGACCAGGATGAAATCGGGTATGGTCAGCATCACCTTTAAGGCAACCGGTTCCACGAAAAACCCGTTCTTACGCAGCACCTGTACCGCTTCCCGAAGCCCCTTCCGGATGATCTGGGGATTACGGGCCAACTTGTAGTTACAGGAACCGGGCATGGGTTGGCCAGGGGACCCACCAGGGTCACATGATACCGCAGCCAGGCATCCATATTGCGGTTGAACTCCACCGGGATCCCCGCCTTCTTGAAGGCAGCGGAAATTCGTTGCAGGCGCTCGCTCTTTATTCCATCCAGTTCACCCATAGTCACACCACGGCCCCTGGCTACCATCAGGCGAACGAGATGACCGTCCCGTTCACCACCGGCGTTGGCAAAACCCGGCAAAACCCTCTCCCGCCCCAGGGCATCGATCATCACCTGGGGGCCCTCGGCCGTGTTCACCATGAACAGGAAGGTAGGGATGGATGCGTTCACCGCCAGGGCTTCCAGGGCCGATTCCAGCTGGAGTTTTTGGACGGCCACCAGGCAAAAGTCGTAGTATTCTTCCGACGGCATCCGGTCCACTACATTTACCTCTGTTACGGTACGCTGGCCGGTATCAAAATATTCCAGCACAATACCGTATTCCCGAATGTCCTTATAGCGCTGCCCGCGAGCTACCACCATCACCTCGTTACCGGCCTCCTGCAGCCGGGCGGCATAGAGGCTGCCCAAAACACCTGCGCCGAACACCAAAATCTTCATCTTCTTCTCCGTCATACTTTACAGTCCTTCCACCTCTTATTTAATCTGGAACCAAGGCATTTTCTACCGCTTTCAGAAAAGCTTTGCTGGAAACCGTGGCCCCTGTAACCGTTTCCACCTGCAGGGTCTGGCGCTCCACAATCCGCTCCGTAAGAGTATCTATAAGCTCCTGCCTGTGAAATGGATGGGGTTCTATTACCGCAATATCTTGAATCATGGCGTTTTCAACGGTTACTTCCACCCGGTTGGCCCAACGGTACCCCTGGAATTCCCCCGAATAGGTCCCGTCAGGGAGGTTCCGCACATCCACATCGTGAATCTCAAGCTCCATCATCGGGTTAAGACCCCGCACCAAATAAGCCGTGCCTCCCGCCAAAACTAATAGAACGATAACGGCAACGATCCCGATGGTCCTTTTTAGTCTTCCTTTCACTACCACCATACCCTCTCCCTAGTATACTATATTTCACCCAAAATCTTCTTTATGATTTTTTATAAGTTTCAGGCATGAAAAACGTTATAATAAAAGCTAAACCAATGCAAATGCAATACAGCAAAAAAACGTTAAAGTAAGCCATGAAGGAACCAAGGCTTGCGTTAAAGTGCTCAATCAATAACCCGGTTATCCCTTGGAAAATACCTACGCTAATTATCATGAGCGTATTTAGTATCCCTAAAGCAGTTCCTGTTATTTTTAAAGGGAAATATTCCTTAACACAGGTCATGTTGATTAGAAAAACCGAGCCGAAAAAGCCCAGGAAAAAATATTTAAAAGAAACGACCCAAAACCCCCAGTAATAGGTTTGGCACAAAAATAAAACCAGGATGGCCAGAAAACCCAACGTTCCCCACACAAGAATGGACTTACGTGCCTTCAAGATACGATCCGACACAACTCCCCAGAAAGGGCCGCCAATGATTAAACCGAAAGATGCGAACATCAGGCTTAAGCCAGCGATCTCTCGGTCAATGGAAAAGGTATCTTGTAAATAAGCCACGCCCCACAACATCTGAAAACTAAATAGTACCCCATAAACAAAAAAAGCCCAGGCAATAAAATAAATGAACTTGTAATATCTCTTTACTTCATCCACAAAGCGAGATTTTTCATTTTCGCCAGCATTCTGACTGCTTGACCCTTTATCTTGCTCTGTAGTGGAAGAGTTGGGTTTTGATTCCATAAGAATCCAGGCACAAATAATGAAAACCAAGAGAATTATTGATGACACAAGAAAAGGGGATCTCCAGCCAGTTCTTTCAATTATATACGCTAGAGGATATGAGGAAAATATCAAACCCACACATCCAACAGAACTAATTACTCCTGTCAAGCTAGCAAACTTTTGAGGAGAATAAGAGAGTGAAAGATATTTGAGTGCAGGAACCCATATTCCTGCCGTTCCCAACCCCGTTAAAAACCTGGCCGTGGTTGCCATCTCCCACGTTTGTGAAAATGCAAACAGAAAGGCCCCAACCACTCCAACAGTGCCAAAAATAAAAACTGTATATCTTACACCTATTCGATCGGACAAAATACCCACGGGCACCTGGACAAAACCATAGACCCAAAAATATACTGCAGACATTACACCCAGGGAAGAAGAAGTAATAGAAAAAGCCTCCATCAAATCATGCACCATAACGGCCGGACTGGAGCGCAAGAAAAGAACCATAACAAAGAGCAGGCAAAATATAATAAAAACAAAGTTCCGCCGTTTATTATCCATGTCAAAACTCCTTACTTT
Source organism: Syntrophomonadaceae bacterium (assembly GCA_007135125.1). Lineage (GTDB taxonomy): Bacteria > Bacillota > Dethiobacteria > DTU022 > UBA8154 > SLJK01. The sequence goes on from SLJK01000126.1 coordinate 11,649, forward strand.
TGTGTTCAATGCGACTTAATTTAAAATATTTCTCGATATCGATGAGGTCATCAACAGTGTTTTATTCTACAGCAAAAGGTTACAGGTCCTTCAACTTATTCGGCAAATTTACGGGCCAGTTCCTGGCTCCAACCCCTAATCTCCTCCCAGTTACGGAAATCGCCTTCAGGAACCTTCATTTTTTTAAGAATCTGCCGCAGTAAAAAATTTACCGAACTGCTATCGTACTTGCCCGCGAAAAGGCCGGTGCTCACAGGCTCTTTGATTTTAAGCAAAGGTTCCAGGTAAATTGCCACCTTATTACGGTTCTCGGGAGTATCCTCGCACATGGTCATACTGACAGAAAAGTATGCTGTCTTTTTATGGACAAGTTCAGCGGCACTTCGCTTAGCAAATTTTATTATTTCTGGCAAAAGCTTTCCCACTCTCGCTGCGCTGCCCAAGATCACCAGTTTATAAGGTTCAATACTAGTTACCTGGTCGACGGAAGTTACTTCCGCCTCTAACCCGGCCTCATGAAGGACCTGTCCAATAAACTCTGCAACTTCCATGGTAGATCCACTCCTGCTAGCATAAGCAATGAGCACTTTTGGGGACATAATATCAACTCCCTGCTCGTTTAAAATTGTTTAGCCTACTCGTAGAAATCGCCTATATTAATCGTTCCCTTTGCAAGCTCCTTCTCTAATCATAATAATATCCTAAGAAGACTTCCTCCCATATTTCCGAGCACACATCTGATGCCGAGGCCAGTTCCACCAGTGCTCATAGCACTCCACCTTCAGTAACATCATGCATGGCTGTGGCACCGGCCCGGTTTAGCCAGGGAAAAGGAACCATTATCTCAACGATTTTCATTTTTCCGGCCTGTTTCCATTCTGTTCAGGAGGCACTACAAAGTTTATTAAAACTCCGGAAATCAAACAAAAAATTCCCAGGTAAATAAACACGGCCACATAATTGCCTTCAGTAACATCCAAAATATATCCCCCCAAGGAGGGCCCCAGAACCCCGGCTAAAAAACCGTAAGCCGTAAATACCAGCCCCATGAGGGCACCGAAATGTTTCAGACCGAAACAATCTGAAATAAGGGGTGCCGAAACGGCAAAAAGTGTCCCGAATGAAAAACCAATAAGAGCGGCCAGCACTGCTGCTAGGGCAAGAGTATGTACATAACCAAGGAAAAAATAGGCCGCACCGGCCACAAAAAAGGTTAAAGACATGGTCAGGTTGCGTCCTACAATATCGGAAAAATAGCCGGTAATGATGCGGCTAAGACCATTCATGATGTTAAAGGCAGTAAGAATAAAAACAGCAGAATCTAAAAGGAACCCCCTGGAAATTCCAAAACTAACAGAGAGAGTAACCATGGCGATACCTGCAGCTCCCTGCAAGGCCCAGACCAGCCATAAAAACCAGAAACTCCTGGTCTTTACAGCTTCCGTCACCGTGAATACACGCTCACGCAGAATAGGTGCCGCAGCAGCTTCAGTCTCTTTCTCGGCTTCAATAAGTGTAACCGTTTCCTTCCAGGAGCCTTGCATCACTTTTTCCGAAGCACCGCCCCGGCTTTTTTGGAGCAGTTGTTTCTCCAACTTAAGATTCTTTCTCTGCTGAAGCCCCTCCGGGGTATCCGTAAACTGCGCTGCCACAACACCCACTGTCAGAGTAATTAGTGCCACCATAAGATTCATGGAGAGATACCCCATACTAAGCAGCAATATACTGAAAACAGGAACCATGATAGCCGCCGAAAAACCAAAGACAAGGTTTACTATCCCTGAGACAAGCCCCCTCCGCTCCGGAAACCAGCGTTGGACAGTAGTCATGGCAGGGATATAAACAAAACTTGTACCCATACCACCAATAAAAGCCCACACATAAACCATATAAATATTTACCGCATAGGCCACAGTGAGAACGTTAAGACCGCAAATAATTCCTCCAATCAACATCATGACCCTGGTGCCCAATTTCTCCTGCCACCTGCCCACCAGGAACATAAAAATGCCCACTGCTGCCAGCAGGAAAAAAAGAGTATTCCCTGTGGCACCCTGCCCCAGATTAAATAGATCCTGCCAATAAGGCGCCATGACGCCTGGAAAACCAAAAGTCAAAGCCCCCGGGAAAAAAATAGCTGCTGCACTGGAGGTCACAGCCAAAATTCCTCTTGCTCTCCTGGTCATAACTTATCCCTCCAATATAGCGATAAGTATTCGTCAAAGACTATTTTCTACCCTCTTCAACCCAAGCCGTATTCAGTCTCCTGGAACCAGTAGTGAACCACAATTTTCACAATAAACCAGCTGACCAGGAGTCAACATGCGCGCTCTAAAGGCAGAAGGCAGAGAAACATGGCATATACCACAAAACCCTTCTTTTGCCAGAGAAATGCACCGTCCCCCGGCTTTCTTGGAATGCCGGTAGTATTTTTTTAGCAGCACCTCTTCGATTTGTCCGGCCAGTGCTTCCCTCTTCTTTTGTAGTTTTTCCAGTTCTTCCTGTGCACTGGCAAAGTCATCCTGCGCTGTTTGTTTCCCTTTTTCTAGGGCTTCCTTTTTTTGTTCTTCTTCTTTATAAAGAGTTTGAAGTTCTTGGTCTACACTTTCCAGGAACTCCATAAGGCCCAGAATATCTTCTTCCAGACTGGACTGGTCTGCCTGCATGGATTGAACTTTTTTTTCCATACTTTCCAACTCTTTGGCACTTTGAACCTCGCCGCTATAGAGTTTTTCCTTTGTTTTTTTAATTGAAGAACTTACTGTCTGTAATTCCAGTTCCTTGCTCCGCTGCTTTTTCTGGGCTTGTCTCTTTTCTTCCTCCCTCTGCTGCAGCTTATGCTGAAACTCATCAAACTCTTTGGAACGCTCCTGGTGTTCTATGACACTGGGGATATTCTGCAGTTCTCTTTCTTTTTGCTTGATCTGCTGCTCAAGTTCTTGAAGCTCCCAGAGCATTTTTAATTGTTCCATCCTTCTCATCCCCTCTAACTGTGGCATAAAAAAAAGATAGGTTTAGAAACCTATCTTCTAATTTATGAGATACCACGGGGCGGTTTTCGCCCCTGAGGTAAATACTTCTGTCATCAATCCCCTTTGAGAAAATCTCTCCTGCAGCAGCTTTGCCACCAGCTCAAGCACAGGTCTTTCCGTTGCTTCATGGCCAGCGTCCAACAAAGCCAACTCATGCCTTTCAGCTTTTTGAGCCTCATGAAAGCCTACATCTCCTGTAATAAAAGCCTGAGCCTCCGTTTGTAAAACATAATCCAGGTATCCTCCCCCGCTACCTCCCAAAACAGCCACCATCTCTATCTCCTTATGGGGATCTCCAAGCAATTTCAAGTAGGACGGCTGAAGTTTTTGCTGACAAAGGCTTCCCAGTTCCCCCAAAGACAACTTCTCTTCCAGTCTACCCACTTTTCCCAGGCCCCAGGTTTCTCCGCTGTTGGCCAAAGGATAAAGATCATATGCGACTTCTTCGTAGGGGTGGGCAAAAAATAAAGCCTCTAAAACAATTGCCCGTCTTTTCCTGGGCATGATAGTTTCCAAACGGTATTCCTTCACCTTCTCCAGGCTGCCCTGGTTGCCAATAAAGGGTGAACTTCCCTGGCGGGGCAGAAAAGTGCCAGTTCCCAGAAGCTGGTAAGTACAGTGGCTGTAGTTGCCTATCCAACCAGCACCTGCTTCAGAAATAGCATCTCGAACTGTATCCTCGTAGCCCTCAGGAACAAATGTTACCAGCTTCTCAAGCTCCTCTACCCCTAACGGGCATAGGGGTAACATATCTTTAAGTCCAAGAAGATTTCCCAGGGCATGGCTTACACCTCCAGGGGCTACATCCAGGTTAGTATGAGCGGAAAACAGTACTAAATCCTGCTTGAGGGCACGGGCCACCAGGGCATCCTGCTTGTTTCGAAGATCCAAATTTTTCAACGGTCTGTACAAATAAGGATGGTGTGTAAAAACAAAAGAAGCGCCTGCCTGCAAAGCTTCTTCCAGCACCTTGTCACAAAAATCCAGCGCCACCAGCACAGCAGGCACTTCCTTTCGCAGATCTCCCCACTGCAGCCCACAATTATCTTTCTCAAGAGAGCGCTCCAGTGGTGCTATCTCTTCCAGGAGGTTAACAATATCATTTCCCGTCGCTAACATTGTCCAGCACTCCTTTCAGCTTACGGAAGATTTTTCGGTAATATTCCGCCTTGCGGCGATCTGCTTGTTTTCGAGAGCGGGAGAGCCCCTCGATAATATCCAGGTAACGCTGCATTTCTGCTTCTATCCAAGGAACAAGCAGGGGATCGTTGCCTTGTAACAAACCCGGTCCTATCGCCAGTTGATAAGGGTCCTGTACTGCCAGCGTGCCCTTCTCTGCAGCAATAACCGGGTAAAAACGCCCTTTTTCCCGGGCCAGTCTTTCTACAGGAAAATAAAAACCATGTTCTGCCAGCCAGCGTCGAACCAGGGGAACATCTCCCATGGGTTGCAACACCAGGCGTAGGCATCTCTCGATGAAAGAGGGCAGGTCCGTAAGCATCTGGCAGATGGTCTTCCCCCCTAACCCTGCTATAATAACGATTTCCACTCCATCCTCTTCCTTCAGCGGCGAAAATCCTTCACCCCTGCGTACCTCCACCCCATGCTCCAGGCCGAAGCGGCGAACATTTTCTTCTGCAAGCATTACATTATGGGGCGATTTATCTACAGCAATAACCCTGGCCAAACCTCTTTCCTTAACCAAAAAAACGGGAAGGAAAGCTCGCTCAGTACCAATATCAACTGCCACAACCTCTGTTGGAACCAGGGAGGCAACAGCAGAAAGACGTGGCCCCAACTTCATAGGCTCTCACCTTTTTCCACATCATTAGAGGTCAGCTAATACATATAGATGTACAAACCATTAGCCATCTCAACTCAGATATTTAGTTCGATAAAAAACAGGGAAAACCTCCACCCCATACCTACCTACGCCTGCTATTCTTCCTCTTTTCGCTTCTCTTCATACATGAAACCATCAAAATTGCCGTAAGAAGGGCTGTAATAGAGCTGGCTTCCGCACTCCGGGCACTCCACTATAAAGTCATCCCTGGCTTCAAAAATACTTCCACATCTGCAGTACCACAAAGCCATCAGCAGTCTCAGCTCCTTTCCATTTGCCACGGTTTATCAAATACTTTCCTGGTAGCAAGTTTCGACGTCAACGGTCATTTTCCTTTCTCCGCACCGTTCACTCTGCGATTAAGCCGTTTTCAAGCAAAAAGTCGCGGCTGACATCCTCGGGTTGCCTGCCCTCGACCGCCACTTCCTTGTTTAATAGAGTTAAGGTTTCGGCATCCAGTAAAGCGGAAAGCTCCCTTAGCACATCAGGCAGCTCCGGGTAAACCTCCAGGATTTCCGCTCGCACCACCGGTGCAGGGTTATAGGCTGGGAAAAACTGTTTGTCATCTTCCAGTACAACCAGATCAAACTGAGCAATCCTCCCTTCAGTAGCATCTCCGATGCCCACCTCGGCTAAACCCCTGCCTACAGCTTCATAGGCCAAGCCCAGTTCCACAAATTGCAGCTCGTCAGGATCAAATTGGAAATTATAGTGTTCTTCAAAGAAAGGAAGTCCATCCCCACGCTCGTACCACTCTGTTGGAAGAGCCATACGCAGAGGCTCCTGGGCATCTCCTACATAAGCAGCTAATTCAGAGATTGTCTCCCAACCTTTCTCGGAATAAAGCTCCTGGGAAATAAATATAACATGAGTGTTATTGGCAGGAGCATAGTCCAGCCAGACCAAATTATTTTCCTCCTGGTCCCATTCTTTTACTTTCTGATATGCCTCATGGGAATCCGCAACCGCTTCCGAATCCATGACCGCCATAAGAACCGTGCCTGTATATTCCCAGTAGAGGTCTACTTCTCCGGCAGTAATAGCCGGTCTCATCACAGATACTTCCCCCAACCCTAATTCGTCAACCACCTCATATCCCCTGTCTCGCAGTAACTGCACGGTCATATTCCCCATGGTTATAGCTTCCACAAAGGTTTTGGAACTAACCACCACTGGCGGTTCCTCTTCCTCTGCAGGACTGTCACATCCCATAATGGCCAAAAACAGCAATAACATGACCATTATAATTGAACTTCCTTTCCATAAGCTTATACCCATCTTTTTCCCTCCCTATTTACTAAATAATTTTACCATACCTCAATATAATAAACAGCCTGTTAAAATTATATTCATGGCTCGAGGCAGAAATCTTCAAATTCAACGCAAGTGCGACGGCACCAAAAAAATTTCCAACAGGCTCAGCAAACGATCAAAAACTATAGCGATTACTCCTATAACCATGGTTCCTGCTATAATAAACTCAGGCCAAAACATATCAATACCGGCAAAAATAACCCTTCCCATGCCACCGCCCCCTACCAACGCTGCCAGGGTTGCTGTCCCCACCGTCAGAACTGCAGACGTTTTTACCCCGCTCATAATTACGGGGACACTCAAAGGTAGCTCCACCTGCCAAAAAACATCCCATCCATTTAAACCCATTCCTCGGGCAGCTTCCTTTACTTCAGAGGGAACTCCCCCCAAACCTGCCATGGTATTGCGGGCAATAGGCAGCAGGGAATAGAGCACCAGGGCTGTCACCGCTGGCCTGAAACCCAGCCCCCAGAAAGGTAAAAAAATAGCAATTACTGCCAGGGGCGGAATAGCCTGGCCTGTGTTCAAAAGGGCCATGGCTTTGAGCCCTAGACTGCGAAACCTCTCCCTGGTAAACAGCACTCCCAGTGGAAAGGCTATGGCCAGGGCACAACCCAGGGCCAGTGACACCAACCGCAGATGTTCCAGGGCATGGGGGCCGGAACGCACCAGTAGAGCTTCCAAAAGTCTTTCCAGGCTCATAAGCGGCCACCTCGCTCCAAGTTACTAATATAACTAGTGATATCTTTCCAGCCCAGGATTCCCACCACGTTATCTTCCCGGCACACTGCTACCTGATCCAGGTTGTTCCTCATCATTATTTCCAAAGCCGCCTTAAGCGGTTTTTGAGTCTCCAGCCAGCTGTAACCATTTTGCACACTCTCCCTACCCGCCTGTAATTCCGCGTCTTGGAAGCCACCACTTTGCTTCTCACTGCATTTATCAAGTGGGGTCATCAGAGTTTCTACCCTCACCAGTTCCAGGAGTTTCATAGTTCTATCATCACCCAGTATCTCTGCTACAAACCTGCTTCCTGGACGGGCAAGGATATCTGCCGGTTCGCCATATTGTACCAGTCGCCCCTGATTCATAATGGCGATCCGGTCTCCCATTTTCACGGCCTCATTGATATCGTGAGTAACAAAAATAATAGTCTTTTTCATCTCCTGTTGTATTCTCAAAAACTCCTCCTGGAGGTGATGGCGGATAATGGGATCTACCGCCCCAAAAGGCTCATCCATAAGCATAATGGGGGGGTCCGCTGCCAGAGCCCTGGCCACCCCGATCCTCTGCATCTCGCCACCGCTAAGCTGTCCGGGATATTTGTAATAAACCTCTTGTGGGTCAAGACCAATCAAATTCAGCAGCACCTGAACCCGTTCTTCAATCGCTTGATGCGACCAGTGCAGTAAGCGAGGCACCAGGGCAATGTTTTCAAAAACTGTACGATGGGGGAAAAGTCCTATCTGCTGGATAACGTACCCGATCTTCCTTCTCAATAACACAGGGTCAGTTCCTGCGATGTTTTCCTCTTCAATAAAGATATTACCCGCTGTAGGTTCTATCAGGCGATTTATCATTTTTAGTACAGTGGTCTTGCCACAACCCGATGGCCCGACAAAAACACATATATCTCCCTGATCCACCTCCAAGGAAAGCTCTTCCACAGCTGGTCTTTCCGCTTCGGGAAAAATCTTACTGAGCCTTTCCAGTTTAATCAAAAGCTCTCCTCCTGTCCTTTTCTCACCCCGACCTGCGTCGTTCCCGGTGAAATTAGGCGCCTCTCCACCCTTCCTAACAGATAATCCAACAGGAGCGCCAGGATGGAAACCAGGATAGCCCCGGCAATTATCATTTCAGCGTTAGAACGGGTTATACCATGCTGTATCAAGCGGCCCAGATTCCTTTCCCCTATGTAAGTAGCAATGGTGGCGATGCCTGTTACCAAGACTACGGTAACACGAATACCGGCAAAGATAATGGGCCAGGCCAAAGGAAGCTGGATCTGCCATAATATCTCCAAGTTGGACATACCCATACCGCGCCCCGCTTCCACTACATGACGGTCTACAGACTTGATGCCCCTGTAAACATTGCGTACCAGGGGCATCATAGCATACAGCACCAACGCCAGAACTGCCGACCGGCGTCCCAGGCCCAAATGCGGCACGGTCATAAAAATACCGAAAAGTGATAGGCTGGGAATACAAAAAAGAAGATTGCCCAGTGCCATGGTAAGGCCGGAAAAGCGCTCGTAACGGCTAATAAGCAGGCCTGTCGGAATCCACAGTGCCAGGGCAATACCTGTTACAGTCAATACCAATGTCAGGTGATTGAGCGAATATTCAACAATCCGGTGGCTGTTATTAAGCATAAACTGCAGTAGCTCCATCAACCTCACCTATTGAAAAGATAGCCTAATTATAGCTATTATCTGATTAATAGTCAATGATGGCTACCGACACATCAAGGACTGTACAGTAAAGATTTTGGCCGATACACAACTTTGCTGAAGATAAGAACAGTAGAAGGGGAAGGTCTAAAAACACAGTACACAAAAAGGGGGAAAAGAACTTCCATAACCCTTTTCCCCTTTTATTATAGCACGCACTTTCATAGAAATATGAACTACTTCACTATCAACACACTGACCTCGGCTTCCTGTACAACAGCATTACTGACGCTGCCCAAAAGAAGCTTTTTAATTCCACCCAACCCCCTGCTGCCCATCACTATCAGATCATAATTTTCCTTAGAGGCCATCTCCAAAATGGTTGAAGCCGGATGTCCCTGTTTTACTGCCGTCTCAGCTTTGACATTTTTCTCTTCAAATACCTTTTGAGCTTTTGCTAAAACCTTTTTGTGCTCCTTTTCTAGCTGCTCATGCCCTTCCGGTGAATGTTCTCTGCTTGGTATTTCGTATGGATGGGAGATGGATTCTTCTACGTGCACTACCGTAACCTGCGCCTCTTTAATATCCGCAACAATATCCGCAGCTTTTTGTACCGCCTTAAGACTCTGCTCGGAACCATCCGTGCAAACTAAAATTTTCATACTTATCTCCTCCAATCATTTCTAAAATAAGTGCAACTCGCTACTAATATTCACTCAAATGATATAATTCTGCAAAGTATAAATTTTTCCTGCATCTTGAATAAAAAAACCTTAAATCTACCAATAACCAAAAAAGTAGGCCTTGAGCAAAAGCGCTGCTTTAGGCCTGCTTTTTTGCCTCCAAACAAGTTTCCATCATTTTTGTCTTCCTACTTGACAATAACTACACTAACATCTGCTTGCTGCACCACAGCATTGCTTACACTACCCAATAGCTTCTCCTTTAAACCACCAAGTCCCCTGTTTCCCATCACTATCATATCAAATCCACCCTCTGCAGCTTCTTTGGAAATAGTTTCCGCAGGGTGTCCTTTCCTGATGATCTTATTGAACTGCACATTTAGTTCGTTAAAAATTCGGGCGGCGGTGGCCATTATTTCTTCCCTCTCTTTTTCCCGCCGCTCCTCATACTGTTTAAGAGAGTCTTCTGAAAAGTAATACCCCCATTCGTTTGGGTGAGGGATAGGTTCTTCCACGTGGATAACAGTAACATCACCTTTTACTCTATTCGCTATTTTCGCTGCTTCTTCAAGCGCTTTGTAACTCTGTTCAGATCCGTCTGTGCAGGCCAAGATCTTCATTATGGTCACCTCTTTCGAGTAATCTGGGATTACTTTTCAACTTGACCACGCTATTTTCCTGCCAACCGAATCATATTAGTTCTCCTTCTTTCCATACATGGAGGGAAACCAGTGCTTAGTTCTCAAGCATAATGTTACCAGGAGAAGCATTATCGGTACTTCTATCAGCACCCCTACTACAGCAGAGAGTGCTGCCCCCGAACCCAGGCCAAAAACTGTAACTGCCGTGGCAATGGCTACCTCGAAATGGTTGCTGCCCCCGATTATAGATGCTGGGGCCGCTTCTTCATAGGTAAGGCCTATAATCCTGGAGAGTATAAAATAGCCAAGGGCAAAGATGGCCAGAACCTGCAGAATAAGTGGCACGGCAATCATCCCTACTCCCAGGGGGTTTTGCAGGATCACTTCCCCCTGCAGCATAAAGAGGTAAATTAAAGTAACCAGCAAGGCCACAACTGAAATATTGCCCATATTTTTGAGAAAAACAGTCTCGTACCATTCGATTCCCCTGGTTTTGATCAGGCGGATACGGGTAATATAGCCAGCCACCAACGAAACCCCTACATACAAGAGCACGCTGAAAAGAATGGTTAAAAAGGGAATGGGCATTTCCGCTACACCCAGCAAATAATTGCCCAGCGGTGCATAAAGAACCAGCATGGTCAAAGAATTTATGGCTACCAGCACCAGCGTCAAACCCATGAAACCCCGGGCAAGATAGCTAAACACAAGCACCATGGCCGTGCATGGAGCGATGCCCAAAAGTATCATACCGGCCATATACTCCCCGGCCAGCTGTGGGTCCACGAATGGAGCCCAGATAATACGGAAAAAAAGCCAGGCCAAAAAGAACATGGTAAAAGGCTTGATGCCCCAGTTGATAACCAGGGTCATGATAACGGCTTTGGGCGCTTTTACCGCGTTAACTACCTCGCTGAAATCGATCTGCAGCATGATGGGATACATCATGGCAAAGAGCAATATAGCAATAGGTATATTAACCTGTGCTACCTGGATCTCGCTCAAATATTCCGCCGCCCAGGGAATAACCTGGCCCAGGCCAATACCGATCACTATGCACAAAGCTACCCACACAGTAAGATATTTGTGGAAAAAACTAAGTTGATATTCCCTTTCTTCGGTCATAATTTGTCCTCCTTGAAAAATATAAATATTAATGCATCACACAGTTGGTCTTTCTTTGGGGTTAATACTGCCTTTACTGTTAAACATTTTGTCATTAATTCAGTTAAACTAACCAACCACGCCCCATCTCATCCTTGTTTTCTTCATTTAACAGATCTTGTCACCTCCTTTTGATTCCTTCATACTGCCTTAAATCATTGCAATTATAAATAAGTGGAAATCTCAAGCTGATATTTCTGCAATAAAATCCTGTACGAGCTTGCTTATTTGGTCTCTAACCTCACGGAATTTAGCCATTATTTCTGCTTCAGTCCCTTCTGCCCTGGCTGGATCCTCTAGAGGCCAGTGCCGCTTTTGAACCCTACCGGGCACCACTGGGCAGCTTTCCCGGGCATCACCACACAATGTAATGATGAAATCTGCGTTTTCCAAAATATCCTTGGCAATGGCTTTAGAACTCTGGCTGGATATATCTAGACCTGCTTCTTCCATCACTGTAATAGCCCTGGGGTTAACACTGGTAGAGGAAATCCCGGCACTGTAAACTTCCAAGCAGTCTCTGCCAAAATGCCTGGCAAAACCCTCCGCCATCTGACTGCGGCTGGAATTACCTGTGCACAAAAATACTACTTTAATTATTGATTTATGAGCTTTTCCATTTTCCACGGACAACTTCTCCCCCATATTATATACTTTTATAACCCATTTATAATTTCATAGTAAATAAAGCTATGTTCAAAAAGCTATCAACTCTACTCTTGAATCAACTCCTGCAGTACCTCCCACCAGGTAGGGCTCTTATTATCATATGCCTCTATATGCATATGATAAGTTATACAAAGTAATGTGTCAAGAATCTTACTTTCTTCTTTGCCACCTGAAAGCCTTACCCAGAAGAAGCAAGCACTTTATTGAAATGGGTAATTATTTATTCCAAGAGTAATATTATTTAACTGGGCTTTATTTTTTTTAACCCCAGAAGGTGCCGTACAGCAAACCGGAAATAGTAGCCATCACCACAACTAAGCCGATGAATAGGGTAGTCTTTTTGATCCCCATAATGCTGTTGATAACAAGCATGTTGGGAAGACTTATGGCCGGCCCTGCAAGCAGTAATGCAAGGGCAGGACCCTGTCCCATGCCCGAACCTATTAGTCCTTGCAAAATAGGCACTTCAGTTAGGGTGGCAAAGTACATCACTCCTCCCGCCACGGAAGCCAACAAATTGGCCTGCAGGCTGTTGCCCCCCACCGCAGTCTCAATATAGTGGGCAGGTATAAGACCGGCTTCCACCCCGGGGCGGCCCATTAACAGCCCCGCCACCAGAACACCGCCCAGTAGTAGGGGAAGAATTTGCTTGGAAAAGCCCCAGGTCGACTCCACCCAGGAAAGACGTTCCCAACTATCAAACCAGCTCAGCAACATGTAGGCCAAAATTGCCAAGAGCGCAACCACAAGGTACCATTTTAATGAAAACACTGTAACCCAAAACCCGGCTGCCTGCTCAGGCTTGCTCCATGCTGCAAAAATCAGGATAAAGATAAGCACTAAAAAAAATAGTATATTCTGCCAGGGAGACCGGGTTTCTTCCGGCTGCCCGGGTATCTGATCCATCATGCTTTTTGTTTTTTGTTCCTCCTCACCGCGGCAGAAATAGGCCATCAAAAGACCTATTATAACGGCAAAAAACACTGCGCCCACCGCTCTAGCCACTCCCAACTGCCAGCCCAGTACACGAGCGGTGAGAATAATGGCTAAAACGTTTATGGCCGGCCCTGAATAGAGAAAAGCAGTGGCCGGTCCTATCCCCGCCCCTTTTTTCCATATTCCCGCGAAAAGGGGTAAAACAGTGCAAGAACAGACGGCAAGGACACTACCGGAGCAGGAAGCCACCGGATATGATATCAACTTGGACGCCCCGCTGCCAAAATATTTTAGAACCGCGCCCTGGGAAATAAAATTAGCAATTGCTCCGGCGATAAAAAAAGCAGGAACCAGACAAAACAAAACGTGCTGGCGAGCGTATTCCTGCAGCATGTGGAAGGCCTCGACAATAGAAACCTCTACTACGGGATGGCCGAAAGGTATAAAATAGGCGGCCAGAAATACACCCACCATTATGACAAGTTTATGCCATTCTTTCATGAACGTTTTATCTCCCTTTTAGAGTTCTTCCTGGATCCATTTTTTTATCTCCTGCGGACGTGGAACACGTCCAAAAACCTTTACCGTATCGTTAATCACCAACCCGGGAGTCGTCATGACATCGTACTCCATTATTTTGTTAAGGTCCGTTACTTTTACCACGTCAGCCGCTACACCCAGTTCTGCTAAAGCATTAACGGTTTGCTGCTCCAATTTTTCACAGTTAACACAACCTGGGCCGAGGATTTTGATATTCACTCTGCCTGCCTCCTTTTAATAAATATTCTCTATAAATATCAAGTATCTCTTTATACCGAGCAGCTTATTTAAGCAAGAATTTTGCTCCTGCTCTCCCAGTGCATTTTGAGCATTTCTTTGCTTATATCAAGCAATTGATATAAGCGAGAATCATTAACCCGGTAAAAAACCTTTAATCCCTCCTTGCGGCGGGATAATATTCCCTCTTTCGTTAAAAGGGCAAGGTGCCTGGAAACATTTGGCTGTTCTGTCCCCAGGGCCGGAACAATCTCGCAGACACATCTTTCCCCTTCTCTTAACAGCTCCAGAATGTGAAGGCGCATGGGATGGGCAAGGGTCTTAAAAATATCTGCCTGGAAATATTTTACTTGTTCTGACACTGGCATTCCTCCTCTCCGGAGATAATTATAATTTACCAACTAAATGCTTATATGTGTATATAGTAACAATAACAATTTCAAAAAACAACCCTTTGTAAAAAAAATGAGGAGCTCAATTCATGCTCCTCATTAATCTTTTCACCTTCTGCAACGCTGTACAAAAAGTTGGGTTAAATTTATAGAATTATTCTTTTGTACTGCTTTCTTTCTCCTTATTCTCTTCCCACCTCTCACGGACCACTTTATAGCCATAACCACCGAGTGCAGCGGCTAAGGCAAGCCCACCGTACGCGTTTAGGGCGCGCCAACCGACCCTGCTGAGGGTAAAGCCTTCAGGCGCCAGCTCATATTCTTCCGGATCTTCATCTATAAGCAAAAGGACTCCCGTATCATCAGTGCCGTAGAGAGATGCTTTATCTTTTCCCGCTTCCCTTAGAACTGCAACCCTCTCCTCCCCCTTGGAGATAAGCTCTTCCCTTTCCCCAAAGTCGATCGCCCCTACGGGGCATGCCTCGGCACAGTAAGTTGATGCTCCTTCGACCACACGGAAGGCACAGAAGCTGCATTTTTCCATATTATCATCATCTTCCGGATCTAACTGCGGAACGGTAAAGGGGCAAGCGTCAATACAGGCCCCGCACCCGATACAGGTTTCTTTGTCTACTTCTACCATCCCACCATTTTCCCCTTCGACATGAAAAATAGCATCCACAGGACATATCTCTTCACAAGCTGCTACAAAGCAGTGCATACAGGCATGTTTTTTATAGCGCAGTTTTACGTCGGGAAAGCTTCCGGTTTCATATCCCAACATCTTTGTGCGCAATATGCTGTAAGAAGCCTCGTACTTGGCCTTGCACTCCACAGTACAGGCACCGCAACCTATACACTTGGTCTGATCTATTAACATGGCTTTATTCACAGTTATCTACCTCCTTTACCTACGCTTTATAAACGTTAACACAAAAGTCCTGCATCTGAGACCCGGCACCGGGATCTCCGGCTGCCAACATTTCATCAATCGGCATGGTAGGAATTAAATCTCCCTCGTTGGCTCCCTTGTTAAAGGCTATAGTAAGCTCCCTGGACCAGTGACCGAACCCGTGCTCAATACATACTGTATCGGGACGGATACCCTCCATAACCTTGGCCTTCAAGGTTACCTGGTTTGCCCTGGATTCAACGATTACTTCATCCCCGTCCTCGACACCCAGGTCTGCGGCCGTGGCACTGTTCAGCATTACGCTGTTTTCTTCTCCATAAGCCTGCATCATCAGCTCGTTATTCTGGGTTTGACTCATCTTATGCATGGGGGGGCGGCTGATAATCATATAATAAGGGTATTCATCTGTTGGCATTTCTTTCTTGGGCTGCCAGTGAGGAAGTGGGTCATAACCATTTTCCTCCAGCACGGTAGAATAGAGCTCAATCTTATTGCTGGGCGTGTCCCACTCGGTCCTTCCTTCAAAAGGCCTTTCGTCGCTCCAGATACCATTATTTTGCTTCAGCTCCTCCATGGAAGTCCCCAAGGCTTCCAGGCGCTGCTCATTCAACTCCCCACTGCTTACCCCCTCAAAGTACTCCCCGTACCCCATGGCCTGGGCTAGGCCGGTGATAATGCCGCCGTAACCTCTTGTATCATAAAGCGGGTCTATAACGGGCTCACGTAAAGCAATCTGGGGATAAAAGGCATGGTAAACCCTATTTCCAAAACCGGAAGATTCCAGGTAATAGGGTTCCGGGAAAACCACATCCGCCATCTGCACCATTTCAGAAGGCCAGACATCACAAACAGCCACAAAATCAAGCTTTTGCAGTGCCTCCACAAAGCGAGGGGCATTGGGGAAAGCCAGGACGTTGTGCTTGCGAATAAAGGCAGCCTTAAGAGGATATGGCTCTTCATCCAAAATTGCCTCGGTTATAGTCGAAAAATCTCCCCTCCGCGTCGGCCCGATGATCGGGTGTTTCTCAAAACCGTCAATTCTGGCATCAGGCATCTCGGGGTAATCGGGAGGCGGAAAAGCATCATCGAAGGAAACCATGCTGGGAGTCCTTCCAATAATCTGGCCCCCTTCCCGGTCGATGCTGCCAACCAGGGCGTTAAGAATATTTATACAGAAAGCTACCCGCCAGGAATTGGCATAATTAGGGCCACCGGCATCACGCTTATGGTTTGGTATCAGGGCCGGCTTAGTGGTCGCAAATTCTCTGGCCACCCGCTCAATAACATCCGCATCTACTTCCGTTATTTCCGCAGCCCACTCGGGAGTATAATCCTGCACAGCAGCTGCAAGCTGCTCCAAACCGGAGGTGTAGTTATCCACATAATCCTTATCATAGAGCTCTTCGTTAACAATGATGCGGATCATGGCCAGCATGAAAGCCAGGTCCGTCCCCGGCTTGATAGGAATCCATTCCCCGCCCAGAGCACCTGTAATGGTCAGCCTGGGGTCCACGTAAACCACCTTGGCACCATTTTCTACCGCTTTTACGTATTCCCTTGCGGACATATTCTTGGCCTTGGAAGGCTGATCCCAACCAAAAGAGAGGATATACTTGGCCCTGCCTACATCCAGCATAAAAGGACGATTTCCGGTACCCATGGCAGCTCTCCAGACAGCCGTATAAGTGGTAAAACAGGTACTGTGATGCTGGATATGATTGGGGGTTCCTATTGCTCTTTGGAGTCGGTTCATCCAATCATGTCCCCTGGAAATAAAGGCCAGGGACTGAGGTCCATGCTCTTCGATCGCCTCGTTATAAGCGTTAGCGGCTAATTCAAAAGCTTCGTCCCAATCAATTTTTACCCATTCAGGGTCTACACCAGGCCCCTTTTCGGGGTTGGTTCGCTTCATGGGATGCTTAAGCCTATCAGGATCGTAAAGGTCCTTTAGCGCCGAATATCCTTTAACGCAAAGATGTCCTTCAGCTACCTGGTCGTCAGGATTTCCGCGTATCCTCCAGGCCTTGTCATCAGCAATATCGACGATCATGGCGCAGTTAGCGCTGCAAATACCGCAGAAATTGAATTTGGTGTCGGTAATCTCCGGCTCCACCGAAACCAGGGTTTTATCTATCTCTGGCTGTTCATCTACGGGATCATCCGGATCCCTTTCTACTTCTTCGGGCTGACATCCGGCAATCAGAAAGTTGCTGGCAGCCCCTGCCGTCACTGCTGCTCCTGAAGCCAGCAGAAAAGCACGCCTACTTAGTTTCCATTTCTCTTCTTTTTTGCTCATATTGAAGAACCTGGCCTTCCATTGATTGTTAAGGATAAGCTTAGTCTTTTCGTTGGAAACAATTTGCAAGACTTAAGCGACCAGGTTTTACCTCCCTTCCTCCGTAAATTTGTCGTTAGTAAAATAATCCTGTAAACAAGACAGGTCCGCTCTAACAAATTCTGCAGTTAATTCTGCCACAGACCTATAAAACGGGTGCCGCGCTTTTTCTGCAATATCGTTACAGAACTGCGGGACCCATTTACTTAAATGCTGTTCCAGAAAAGAATATTGAGCTTTGAGAATATCCTTTCGTTCTTCTTCCATTAATTCAGTATCGTTTGCTTCCAACAAGAATCTTCCGGACATATAAGCCAGCGTAGCCATCAACCCCAACTCTACAGCGATATGATCCTCGGGATGCATCTGGCTTTTGTCTTTCTCTATTCCAATACTACGGTAAAAATTCCTAACCTCTTCCCAGGGCTTATCCATAAGCAATTTCTTTTTGCCCCGGTAAATTGATTCATAAGGATTAACTCCGTGTGGGGTAAGAAACAAATAAGCAAATTCCCTGCGCAGATCAAGATTTTCTTTTTCCTCATCGCCAAGATGTCCGCCCCATCTTTGCTTGAGCTCTTTTATGCCCTCCTGTAGCCGGGCGCTTTTATCTTCGGGGATTAGCTCCAAGCTTTTTTCTAACTGGCCGGAGTTCTCCGGGCGTAAAAAGTCAGCTATCTTAGCTACGCTTACCTCATCGTTAAAAACTGCAGATAAAAAACTGTAAAATAACCCCCTGCTTTCACCGTCCATCCAACCGTCACTTCCATCGAATTCCTTACCGACAAACCATCCCTCCTTTACTTGAATTTTCATTAAAAGCAATCACCACCCGTTTTGTTTAGTAACTCTTTGTGTCCTCCCTCAATTATCTGAGAAGACTCTTTTAATAGTAATTTGTGCTTAAATTGCGCTAGTATAAAATAGATTTTTTAATAGAATAATTATCCTCACTTAAAAGTATAGCGCAAACAAAAATAATTAACAAGTACTTAAGTAGAATTATTAGTAGCTAATTTTTTCGCTATACTTTATTCTATTTTTCTTATTTAGTTCCTTTACGGCAGAAAATGTCGGAAAAAAATGCATTCAGGTATTTGTTTGCCGGAAAGGTGTTATAGTGGGGATTCACAGGTTTTTATTTGATAATGGCTATTAAAAATTCGAATGGCCATTTAATACCCAAATACATAACTGCGCTTTCTTGCTTTACCAATAAACATAATTAATATGGTGGGGATGAATTGCGGGGTGTCAAAAAGGGAACTCTCATTCTCGGGGGAAATAATCCATACTGGCTTTTTTAAATTCCCGGGTGCTGTAAAGAAAAATATAATCATCAATCCCGGTTTTCCCTGATATTTCACTTGCGACAGCTTCACATTCCTCCCGGTTACGGCCGTGAATCATGGTGAAAAGATTGTAGGGCCAGTCGTCATATGTGGGACGCTCATAAACGTGACTGGCCTGGGGGAAGGTGGCCATAATTTTGCCTACTTCATCCACTCTAACTGCAGGAACCTGCCAGGCGCACATACTGTTGGCCTCATAACCTGCCCGCTGGTGGTAAAGTACGGCCCCTATGCGGCGCAAAATTCCTCTTTCTTTGAATTCTTTGAGCTTTGCAAGGACAAATTCCTCCTCTAACTCCAGTTCTGAAGCCAGATCTGCATAAGGTTGGGGAGTCAGAGGTATATCTCTTTGAAGCAATGATATAATCTTTTTCTCCTGGGGGCTTAGCATGGCTGAACCGGCAAATCTTTTATTACCGGATTCTCCTCCTAATTTATTATTGGATTTCCATTAAATCTTGAAATTAACACCGATCTTAAAGAGCTTTTGAGCCGGTAAGTTGAGCAGCTTCTCAACCCCTTCATACTTTTGCACGGCCTGAAGGGTCTCTTCCAGCTTGCTGGGGGTAGGTATGACAAGTGTAAACCAGAGGTTAAAATAATGCTCACGCTGGTAATTATGGGTAACTCCCGGTAGGAGGCTGACTCTTTCAGCAACCTGCTCCAGTTTTTCTGGAGAAACCCTCAGGGCTACAAGGGTGCTAATAAAGCCCAGCTTTTTTGAATCAAAAACTCCGCCTAATCGTCGTATAAAACCCTTTCCCTTCAAGTACTTTACCCGCAAAATAAACTGCTCTTCATTCAGTCCCACTTGCTTAGCCATTTCCTTAAAAGGATGTGAGGTTAAAGGAAAATCCTTTTGTACCGCATTTAATATTTTTTTATCCAACTCGCAAAGACCGGCTTCTCCGTTACTTATCATCACCGGAAGAATGCCCTCCCCTCCGGTACAGACACCAGGGATCTTCCCCCATGTACTCTCCGTCGGTATAATAAAAAGCTCTGGCGCGGCAGCCGCCACAAACAGACTTGTAGCTGCATTCACCGCACTTGCCTCCCAGCTCGTCACGTCTCAGTGTCTTAAATATCTCTGCTTCTTCCCAAATTCGGTCGAAAGGTATATTCCGCACATTCCCCACTTCCAGGGGTAGATAGGGACACGGGTGCACTATCCCGTCGGGCAGGATACAGCAGTAAGATGTCCCGGCAAGGCAGCCCCGGGTAAAACGCATGTGAATATCCATCTGCCCAGCAATTCGCATAAACTGAGGGGCACATGTGGGTTTAATCTCAATACCAACCTCTCTTTGCTTTTTCAGGATACGGTGAAGTAACTGCTCGTACTTTTTTTCGCGCAGGGACTCTTCTTCAATATCCTTTCCCCGTCCCGTGGGGACGAGGAAAAAGACATGATGGGCGGCAGCACCAAGCCTTGTGGCAAGCTCTGTAATATTTTCAAATTCATGGTAATTTTGCTCCACGATTGTAGTATGCACCTGAAAAGGAAGCCCC
>SLJK01000158.1 GCA_007135125.1 Syntrophomonadaceae bacterium
ACGATCACCTTCAGGGAAGTATTGGCGATGCGGGCACCCACCGCGGGAGGCAAAGCACGTCCGTGCAAACCGTTGAAACCGTTGAGGTGCAGGTAATGGGGAATCTTAGCCGCCTGGCCGATACCGGAGCACAGCAGCACCCGGTGGGGGGGAAGGGAAAGCTCGGCCAGGGCTTCTGCCAGGGCCTGCTTGATGGCAAAATTACCGCATCCGGGGCACCAGGCCGTTTCTTCTGCTGCCAGGTAGTCTTCAGCCTTATACATAGGCCAGCACCTCTTCCACGATCTCCCCGGCATAAAAGGGACGCCCGTCGTACTTGAGAATGTGGTGATCTACGCCGAGGCCGGTCCGGCTCTTCAGCAGGGCGGCAAACTGCCCGCTGGAATTGCCTTCCACGCAAAAGCTCTTCTCCACAACCGGTAAAAGCTTTGCCACATCCTTTATGGGCAGGGGCCACAGGTCGGTAAAATGGAGGAGCGCAGCCTCCAGCCCCTGCTCCAGCAACCTGTCTACCGCTTCCCGCAGGGCACCGTAGGTAGAGCCCCAGCCCAGGAGCAATATGCCGGGCTTCATAGAACCATAGAACAGCGGTTCTTCCATTTCGGCCTCCAGGGCCTGCAGCTTTTTCTTTCTCTTCTCCACCATGGACTTCCTGGTAGCGGCATCCTCGATGATATGGCCATTTTCGTCGTGTTCGTCGCTGTCTGCCAGGAGCACCTCCCCCGGAAACATACCGGGCAGGATGCGGGGAGAAACACCGTCTTCGGTAAGGCGGTAACGCCGGTAAGGGGACTCCAGCTCCTCTTTTTTCTCCAGCAGGTGTCTATGATAATTTAACCCGGAAAAATCAAAAGGCGGCAGGGAGCGGCCGGTATCTGCAAAATGCTGGTCCGAGAGGAACAGCACGGGAACCTGGTACTGATCCGCCAGCTCGAAGGCTTTGTTTAAACGGTAAAAGGCGTCCTCCATGCCGGAGGCGCTAAGCACGGCCCGGGGGAAATCACCGTGACCGGCGTGGACCACAAAATTCAAATCCCCCTGTTCTGTCCTGGTGGGAAGACCTGTAGCAGGGCCGGGTCTCATGGCTACCACTATTACGAGGGGGGTCTCTGTCATTCCCGCCAGGGAGAGTCCTTCGGCCATCAGGGCAAACCCGCCCCCGGAGGTGCTTACCATGGAACGCAGGCCCCCATAGGAGGCACCCAACGCCATGTTGACAGCCGCGATCTCGTCCTCTGCCTGCTCCACCACAATTTCGCAGGTCGACTGCTTTCCGGCCAGGTAATTCATGATCCCGGTAGCGGGTGTCATGGGATAAGCGGACAAAAAACGGCAACCGCTGGCCAGGGCAGACATGCCCAAAACCTGGTTGCCGTTCATATAAAGCAGTTTGCCCCGCATTCCCTCCGCAGCAGGAGGCATGGCAAAACAGGGCGCACAAAATGCGGCGGCGGCTTCATAGCCCGCCTTCAAGGCAGCCTTGTTATTCCGGGCAAGCTCCCGGCTGTGGGCAAAGCTCTCCTCCAACAGTTTATACATCGTTGAAGTCTCCAAACCCAGGGTCACCAGCAGAACGCCCAGCGCCACCGTATTGGCAAGAACGGCTCCGCCCGCTTTCCCGGCCAGTTCCTGCAGGGGAACGGGGATCCCCCTGTCTGCCTCCTCATCCGGCAGGGCAAAACGCCGGTCATCATAGATAACCCTGCTGCCCGGGGCCAGCTTGTGGCGGTGCAGAAAGTAAGATTCTTCGTTCAGCGCCAGCAAAAGATCGACTTTTTCCAGCGGGGCCCGCGGGGCTTTCTCTGCAACACGCAGCAGGGAAAAATTGTGCCCTCCCCTAACCCGGGACATGTAATCTTTACAGGTAAAAAGCCGGTAACCCTCCCTGGTCAGGGCTTTGCCCAGCAGCTGCACAATGGTGTCCAGCCCCTGGCCGGCGGCGCCTCCCATGAGAATATTAATCTCCATGAGCTACCATCCTTTCCGCGTCTCCAAGCAGCCAATCGGCGAGCATAATCAACTTCCAGGCAGCGGAGCGAACTCACTCCGCCAGGTAGAAAAGCCCTCAGAGGCAGCTTCCTTCCTTGCGCACCTGGTTCCGGCGGGTCTCCAGGCAGGGGCAGATGTTCTCCGGGATATTGTCGAAGCGGCAAGGACAGAAAAAATCGCCGTAAAGCTCGTTTTTCTGCAGCAGCCCCTCCATGACCTCTTCTTTTTCCGGGCCGAATACATACCCTTTCAGATCAGCAAAGTTATGTACACGGTCATAAATCTCCTCCTGCGGGTCCTGGGGAAGCCTGCGGGCCTCGATTTCGGGAGATACCGCAACAATCTCCAGCCTGGCACCGCAAACGGGACAAATCACCACTTTCTCCGTGCTGACTTCTTCCCGGTAGACAAAGCTTACGCGGCAAACCGAACAGTAAATTTTATTCTTGGGCATTTTTCAGCGCCTCTTTCAGCTCCTCCGGCTTGAAACCGACAATAACCTGGTCCTTAACTACAGTCACAGGAAAGGAGCGTTTTCCGGAAAGCTTTTCGACCTCTGCCAGGGCTTCTTTCTGTTCTTCCCCCTGTGCTTTATCCACATCGACGACCTCATAAGAAACACCTTCATCATCAAAAAATTTCTTTACCTTTCTACACCAGGGACAGGTTGAAAGAGCATAAACTTTTACCATGTGCCGCACCTCCATCTAGGAATTTTCGTCAAATATAACATTTACTCTTTGAGCAAAACCGTTTTGCTCCCGGCATCTTTTCAATTTTCATACTTCTCTATCTTTTA
>SLJK01000042.1 GCA_007135125.1 Syntrophomonadaceae bacterium
TAAGTGGAGCTTTATCCAGCTCCACTTCTTCCCGGTTGACCAGCGCCGTTTTGTCGTCTATGCGCAAGCGTATGAGCATCCCTGCATCCAGTGCCGTTACTTCTCTTTTCTCATTATTCCAGCTGACTTCTACGTCGAGTGCTTCCGCTATGGCGCGAAAGGGAACCAGCACCCTTCCATCTTCAAGAAGAGGAGGCTGGTCAAACTCCAGTTCCAGGTTGTTCAGTTTTATCGCAACCTCTCTATCCTTATCGGCAGTATTAGCAGTAGAAACAAGGAAAGGGGCAAAGGAAGCAGCAAAGAGAAAACAAAGGGCGAAGAAAATGGTGAATAATGAAGTTGAAAAACGAAACTTTAACATAAAGGTCACCTCGCTGTTGGATGGGAAACGGATTGGAACGGGAAATAAAGGTTAATAGATTCTTTGTTCTTCTTTTACCATAACATATATGCGGATACTTTTGTTAAAATAATTTGCGCTAGAATAAATATCGATTCTATTTTGGATAAGTTGAGTTGGGTAAGTTGTGAGAAATGCCATTATATGGTAGGCTTGAAGGTGCCCATCCTCATCGAAAACGGGGACTCCGTTTGTTTCTATAGTTATCGAGTGGCCGTTTTTGTGAATCATGTTATACTGACAAAAGCCCGTCTTGTTTTTTCTCTTTCTTCCGGAGTAACAAAATTAAAGGGTGACCTGCCCATGATTTTTTCCACACAACCATGGTGTTGACAAATTTATGCATGCCGTTCTGAGCAATTATTATTGCTTCATTAGCATTATCTGCGATGAGGCGGTAATGTTATTGGGAGACTATCACAGCTGTATCCAGTAACCTGTCATTTTGGATATCGGCCTGCTGCGCGACCAGGGCCGATAATAGAATTGTGAAAATATTTTCCCATGACAAGCAGGAGTTTTGTCGGTCTTGTAGAAGAGATAAAATAACCAAATTATTACATAAATATGGCAGATTATTCCCTTTCGCTTGTTAGTTTTAAGGGAAAGGAGGTGTTTGCAGATGAAATTGAGAAGTTTTTTGACCTTTAAGGCTGTTATCTCGTGCATCTTTGGCATCTTATTCTTGTTGGTACCGGCATGGAGCATGTCAATTTTTGGCGTTTCACTGGGTGCTGAGGGAGTTTTAATGACCCGTTTTTTTGGAGTAGGCATGTTGGCCATGGGCCTGATTTGTGCCTTCCACCGCACTCAAGATCGTAGATCGTTAACAGAGATTCTTCTTGCACTTTTTATTGCTGATACTATTGGTTTTATCGTTGCGCTTTCAGGCCAACTAGCAGGCCTACTTAATCCCGTGGGTTGGATTATTGTTCTTCTCTGGCTGTTTTTTGCAGCGGGATTGGCGTATTTTCGTTTCAGTAAATAAGGTTTTCACACCAGCAGTTATCATTTGAATCGCCGGGCAAGGATGGAGCAGGGTTTCCCGCTCTTCCTTGCCTCTTTTTCGATTTGGGCTTTAACAGTTCCCTTGTTCCATATTTAAGTTGCAGTCGCAATATTTTTAATAAAAGCAAGTTTCTCTATACGGGCAGGATTTTTGTGGCGGAATGTGGAAATATTGGAAGAGATATTGAAGGGGATGTTTAAAATGGAAAATTGCACTGCTGCGAATATTGTAATTTTAGCCACACTGGATACCAAGGCTGACGAAGCGGGGTATTTAAAAGAGCTGATACAGGCCCGTGGGCACCATGCATTGTTGATAGACGTGGGCATAAAGAGTAAGCCGGGCCTGGAGCCGGATTTCACCCACGATCAGGTAGCTGCAGCAGCGGGATTGAGCATGGCAGAGATTCGCGGCAGCGATAACGAGGGGGAAGCCATCTCCGCCATGGCCCTGGGTGCGGCAGCCCTGATGGGGGAGCTGATCTCCCGGGATAGAATTGACGGCCTGCTGGCTATAGGAGGTTCCATGGGAACTTCCCTGGGCTTACAGGTTATGCGGGAACTGCCGGTTACCATGCCTAAGTTGATGCTTTCTTCCATTGCCTTCACCTCCATGGTTACCACTGAAGCGGTAAGTATCGACCAGGTTATGATGCAGACCGTTGGTGATCTCTGGGGGCTTAATCCCGTAACCAGGAGATCTTTGCGCAGAGCAGCGGGAGCTATCTGCGGCATGGTAGAGACTGCCGAAGAAGAGACAGCCACAGACAAAGCTGTAATAGCCATTACCATTCTGGGGGTGCACGACTATGCCAACCGCTGCAGATCCCTTCTTCAGGAAAGGGGTTATGAGCCCGTTTTTTTCCATGCCGTAGGAACCGGTGCCTGTGACAAACTTATACGCCAGGGATATATCGACGCCCTCCTGGAACTGGCTCCTTATGAGCTGATCAACCAGGTCTGTGGTGGATCTATCAGCGGTGGGCAGGAAAAGATAAATGCGGCCTGCCAGGAGGGAATACCGCAGGTCATAACACCAGGGGCCCTGGACTTTTTTACCTGGGCGGGTTCCGGGGAAACCATTCCTCCACAGTTCCGGGACAGGAAGCTGCATATGCACAACCCCCTGGTATATCTCATAGGGACTACCCTCCGGGAAAAAGAAAAAATTGCCTTGGAACTGCTGGAAAGAGTTAATCGTGCTCGCGGCCCCACCACTTTGCTCATTCCCCTGCAGGGTTTTTCCTGCCTGGACGGTAAGGAAGGGCTGCCATTCTATGACCCGCAAGCAGCTCCCCTGGTGTCGCGGATTTTGCGGGAGGGTGTTAATAACAGCCTGGTCCGTGTAGTAGAGACAGATGCCCACATTAATGA
>SLJK01000083.1 GCA_007135125.1 Syntrophomonadaceae bacterium
TAAAGACAGCAGTAGGCAGGGTGGATGTTTCAGGCGCGGAAGGGGCAGACCTGGCCTGGGCAGGTATAGGGCAATATACTAATACGGCGAACCCGTTGAATTTTTTGGCCTACATGGGTGCTATTGCGAATGATGGCGTAAGCGTTACTCCAAGGATACTCTGTGACAGGGGCCTTTTTTCTTTTCTTACTCCTTATTTGCTTGAAAAAAAGCGCATACTTCCAACTGAGACTGCAGGGAAGCTGGGAAAAATGATGAGAAATAATACCATAAGTGAATACGGTGAAGAGAACTTCAGGGGGCTGGAACTCTGTGCTAAATCCGGTACTGCTGAAGTGGGTGGAGGGGAAAATCCTCATGCATGGTTTGCCGGGTTCCTTGCTAGAGAGGATTTTCCCCTTGCCTTCGTAGTTATAATCGAAAACGGTGGTTCAGGAAGCAGGGTTGCCGGGCCTGTAGCCGCAAAAGTGCTGCAAGCTGCCTTAAATGGCGAGTAAAGACGCGGCGAGGTTGCATCGTTTAAGGTTCGATGTGCAGGGTGAATTCATCTCCCAGGTTTCTGGTCTGTTCGGTAACTGTGCAGCGAACCTCTTTTACTACCCGATAATTGCCGGGCTCGGGTTCTTCCTGGAAATCCTCGGCGGGTACCAGCTCCTGCTGAAAGTCAAATCCCGGCTCAATTTCCTCTATGACGAATATCCAGGCCAAGTCCAGCCCAACCTCTACCCACTCCCCGTTGTCCAAGTACTCGACCTGGAAGGGATGGCCAAGCTGTATGGTGGTTTCACCCGTATTGATAACAGCTATAATAATGGTGTCTTCCGGCTGATAAGCATCCTGATCCAGGGTCAGCCTTGCGTCAAACTCCGGGACGGGGAACTCTTCTACCATGCGGTCCAGGGTGACCACGCTCTCCGCCCTGGTGATGGGGGACTGGGGACGGAAGGTACCGTCTTCGTAGCCGTGCATTAGGCCTTCGGCAATCACGGCCGCTATAGCCTCGCGACTCCAACCAGGTATGTCTTCGGCATCGATTAGCTGTTCCAGGGTTTCCGGCGAAGCTTCGGGAAGGTCTTGCAACCTGTTGCTTATGGACGCTACCTCCTGGCGAGAAATTGGTTCCTGCGGGCGGAAAGTGTTGTCGTCATAACCGGTAATGTATCCCGCCGCTACGGCGCGGTCCACTTGGCCGGAAAACCAGCTGTCCAGTGGCACGTCCACAAAAAGATTCTCCTGCTGTTCGGTGAAACCAAAGGAGCGATTGACCATGGCCACGAATTCTGCCCGGGTCACATCTTCGTCGGGACGGAAGGTGCCATCGTCATACCCGCTGATGAACCCCTCCTCTACCCATTCCTCGATCACATCCTCTGCCCAGTGGCCCCGGGTGTCCTCAAAAACAGCCAGAGCCGGGCTGGCAATCGCCATGAACAAGATCAGGATGGTCAAAAGCATTGGGGCCGCCTTTTTATTGCCTGCGCTTTTCATAATTTATACTCTCCTTTCTGAATGAATATAGGCAACGCTTGTCCATAATCATCTGCCCCTGGGTGGTTAGGAGAAACGGTCGATTGCTTCTCCTAATGTAAGTATCAAACATACTATTTGCTCATATTATTCGCTGCTTTTTGGCCCATTTCCTTCTTCGTGGCCAAGTTTTCCAAAATATTCATACTGTATATTATATATTCGCTCATAAGAACAATGAGCACTCCCCTGTTTTTTTATAAAGGAATGTTATCCTTTCATGCCGAATAGATACCCGTGAGGAAAGGACAATCTTGGGATAATTTGAGGTGGTGTTGATATGGATGCTTTGTTGTACAGTTTTCTGGCCGGTCTTGCTACCACAGTGGGAGCGTTATTTATCATGTTGTTTGGCATGCCGGGGAAAAAACTATTATCCGCTTTACTGGGTTTTGCCGGCGGGGTTATGCTGGCCATCGCCCTGTTTGATCTCATGCCGGAAGCATTGGAACATGGTTCGATGACATCGGTTCTGGTGGGTTTCTTGGTGGGGGTTTTTATAATGTATTTATTAGATATTTTTATCCCCCACGCCCATCTCTCCTTTAGCAAGGATGTAGCATTGGAGAGTGCCCCGAAGGAGGCGGCGGTTGACAAAAATATATTGCGGATAGGGTACTTTATATTTTTAGGGATTGCCCTGCATAATCTGCCCGAAGGGCTGGCGATTGGGGCAGGACTGGAAGCCAGCCCCGAGTTGGGATTGTATATTGCTGTCGCCATCGGCATGCATAATATTCCTGAAGGGATAGCTGTAGCCGGACCCCTGAGAGCCGGAGGATTGTCGGTGGCCAAGGTACTGTTTCTGACACTGATTGCCGGTTTAATGGCGCCGCTGGGAGCGGCCCTGGGCCTGGCTTTCTTTAATATTTCCCCGCTGTTTATAGCCGGCGGGCTGGCTTTTGCTGCCGGTGCTATGGTTTACATCGTAAACGATGAGCTGATTCCCCAGTCTCATAAATTAAGTAACCATATAGCCATCGGCGGACTGATTGTAGGTTTGCTTGTAGTTTTTCTGCTAACCGGTTAAGAGGTGTAAGAAGTTAAAAAGCTGGCCCAGATGGACCGGGAGGAAAGCGTTAAGCCACCTCTCCTTACTTAAAAAGAGCCGGGTGCGTTTACCTGACCCTGGTTTTTTTACGAAGCAGTGTTTTTTATATGGAACCCGATTACTTGCGCTATAGGAGGTATAAAGTTTGCGTTACACACCGAAATCCGAGCTGGATCGCAGAATTGCCAAACTGCAAGAAAGGTTGAGGGGAAGCGGTATGGACGGGGCCATAATTATTCAGAATGCGGACCTCTTTTATTTTGCGGGGACTATACAGCGCTCCCATCTTTTTGTACCGACCGAAGGCAAACCGCTGCTGATGGTTAAGAAAAGTTTGGAGCGGGCTAAAGAAGAGTCCTCTTTGGATAATATTATCAGTCTGGAGAGTTTACAGGAAATAAAAGCGGTTTTGGAATCCTCCGGTTACGGCCATTTTAAACGATTGGGATTTGAAATGGATGTGCTGCCTGCAAACCAGTATTTGCTTTACCAAAAGCTTTTAGGAACGGTGGAAATAGTTGATGCCAGCCCGCTGATCCGCGAAGTGCGGATGGTCAAATCACCATTTGAGATAGAGATACTTTGGGATACGGCAAATCTGCACCACGAGATATTTGCCCTTGTTAAAGACAACTTGCGGGAAGGTATGTCGGAGTTGGAACTGTCGGCAATGATTGCAGAAGCATCTCGGCGAAAAGGGCACTCCGGATTCATGAGGGTGCGGGGGTTTAACCAGGACCTGTTCTTTGTACACTTGCTGTCTGGAGATAATACCGTTCCCAGTTATTTTAATGGCTCGGCAGGCGGCAGGGGGGTCAGCCCCGCCTTTGCACAGGGTTCCTGCGATAAACCGATCGGCAGGAACGAGCCGGTGCTGGTAGATTACGATTTCGTTTTTGACGGCTACATGTTAGATCAGAGCAGGGTTTTTTGTATCGGGGAGCTGCCTCGGTATCTGGCAGAGGCCCACGGGGTGGCCGTTGGTATCTTGAAGGAAATGGAGCAAATGGCCAAGCCGGGGGTGTCCTGTAACGAGCTTTACCGGCGTGCCCTGCAACTGGCCGAATCTAGTCCTTTTGCCAAGCATTTTTTGGGTTTTCCCGAGCCGGTGGCCTTCGTGGGACATGGCATCGGCATCGAGCTTGACGAACTGCCGGTAATCGCACCCGGGTCTGATATCCCGCTGGAGGAAGGCATGGTTTTGGCCCTGGAACCGAAGTTTGTCTTTCCTGGCGGTGTGGTGGGTGTGGAAAACACTTACCTGGTGACAGCAGGGGGGCTGAAAACCTTCACTGTTTTTGAGGAAGATGTGATCTATGTTTAGCAGGGACCAAGTTTTTGAAGGTTCCGGCGTCCTTTTCTTCTGCGAAGTATGCGGACTCCTAACCAGGCAATAAAGCCGAAAAGAATAATTATAAGTAACGGTGCAATAATGGAGATTACAGCCATGACCACCGAAATGACAGTTTCTATGGTTGAAACGACGGGGTTGGCCATTCCCGCGGATGTGGCGGTCGATCCTGTATGAAGCAGGGTGCTGGCAGTCTTGGTTGTTAAAGAGGCCCCTCCGCCGGCAATGATGGCCAGTGTCCAGGTTAGCAGCGGTCCCATGTCGATAATAACGGAAGCGGTGATAACTGTACCTGCCAGTGCTGCAAAGGGGATGCTGATGGTGCTCAGAAGATTGTCTACATAAGGGAGCAGGTAAGAAAGAATTTCCAGTAGCGCTGCCACGGAAAAAACGGTCAACGCCGGATAGGTGCCAATCCACTCAAAGGACGGGGAGAGTTCAAGGTGGCCCGTTAAAGAAGCGATGCTCATAATAAGCAGCGGAAGAAAAATCCGCAAACCTGATGTAGCACTGAGGCCGATACCCATTAACAAGCTAAGGATTAGTTCCATATATGTCTGCCCCTCAAAGTATTTCGCAGCCTTTCGTTAGCTTATTATCTCCAATTATAATGAGCGAGTCAAGTACTAGGGAGCCTTTTGCCCGATATTAATAATTATTCAAAAATATTAATACAAATTAAGAAAAGCTTTTTAAATGGCAGGGGAATGAACCGGTCCTGTAGAATTCCTGTTAAGGAGAAGTAATCCTATTTTATTGATAGGTGTCTATGTTAGCAATTATTTATGCAAGCCCTGATTGAGATATGCCAAGAGGAAGGTGTAAAAATGTTCCCTGAGTCTGCTAAAAAATTGGCGGCCGAAGTGGCCCTGGATAAGGCGATTAAGTATGTTTCCAAAAATCCGGAGCAGAATTTAATTACCATCATGAAGTTCCTGGAAAAATTAGCTTCATTGCCGGAGCACAAAAAAATGGTGGCGGTTGTAAAAGACAAGTTTGAGAATAATCCTGCGATTATGGAGCAGACCAAGCGCGTGGCCAGTAATCCGCGAATGCTTAACAACCTCATTAATTCCTGGATCCTTAAGGGCACTTTTTGGGGAAGGCCCAGGCGGGATAAGGTAGCCAGTGAATTAGGCGTAATGGTTCCGGCAGCGCTGCTTATCGATCCTACTTCCGGTTGTAACTTGAGCTGCGAGGGGTGCTGGGCCGGCGAGTACAATAAAAGTGACCACCTGGATGCCGAGCTTTTCAGCCGCATTATCAGCGAGGCCAAGGAATTGGGTATTCACTGGATCGTGCTTTCCGGTGGTGAGCCTTTTGTTTATCCCAAGCTGCTTGAGGTGGTGGGTGAACATTCCGATTCATTCTTCATGGCATATACTAACGGGACTCTCATCGATGAAAAAGTTGCCGATCGTCTTGCTGAGCTGGGCAACCTCTCTCCCTCTTTTAGCCTGGAAGGCTGGAAAGAGCAAACTGATGCCAGAAGAGGCGCGGGCACCTTCGAGAAGGTAACCCATGCCATGGACCTTTTAAGGGAAAGAGGAGTGTTTTTTGGGAGCTCCATAACTGCCATGCGTTATAACGTGGAAGAAATTATGAGCGAGGAGTTTATTGATTTTCTGGTGGATAAAGGTGCTCTCTATTCGTGGATCTTCCACTACGTCCCTGTCGGCAGTGACCCGGATGTTGATCTTATGCTTACCCCGGAACAGAGGCTGTGGCTGGTGCAAAAGCGAAAAGAGCTAAGATCCGTTAAGCCGATTTTTATCGCCGATTTTTGGAATGACGGATACTACACCAGCGGATGTATCGCCGGGGGCAGGCAGTACTTTCATATAAACGCAGCCGGCGACGTTGAGCCCTGTGCTTTTGTGCACTTTGCCGTGGACAATATTAAGAATAAAAGCCTCCGGGAGGTTTTACAGAACCCCCTATTCAAAGCTTTTCAGGACAGGGTTCCTTTTAATGAAAACTTTTTAGCTCCCTGTCCTATTATTGATGCTCCCCAGGCGCTGCGGGAGATGGCGGAGGAAGTGAAGGTCAGGCCGACCCACAAAGGGGCGGACGCTGTGCTTGAAGGTAAAATAGCTTCTTACCTGGATGAACTTTCTAAAAGCTGGCAGGAAAAGATTGACGGGCGCGATCAGGAATCGGGCCGCTAAAATATACTTGCTGATAATACCGGCGCTATTTCTGGTTGCTTGCCGGGCTCAAGTGATGTTATGATGTTATACTCCAATGCTGAAGATATATTAATACAAAGAAGGTGCAAGGGATCAACGATATCTTAGATAATCCGTCCGTCCGTCGAAACGTTATGCTCGCTTTAATAATATTTTTGCTTATAACTTGCAGTATGGTGCCTACTTCCGGTGCCGGTGGGCATGATGAGGTTACAGTAGCTGTAGATAATGAAATTGTTTTCTTTCCGCAGCAGCAGGGCCCGCTTTTTGATATCAACAACAGGCTTCTGGTTCCGGTCCGTTTTATAGTAGACGCATTCGATTCCGATTATACTTATACCAGGGTCGATTGGAACGGGGAAGATAAAATTGTAAGCCTTCTTTTGCAAAAAACGGAGCTGCTCCTGCCCGAAGAGGTAAGAAATGCGGCGCGCAGTGATGGGCGTGGGGTTGAGCGTTTGGGATACCATGTAGCTGAGGAAATCCAAATCGAGCTTACTATCGGGTCTTATGAAGCTACTGTAAACGGGGTAAAGAAAAGATTTGATACCAGCCCCCAAATTTATAATGACCGCACCATGGTTCCCGTTAGATTTGTGAGTGAGGCTCTGGGGGCAGAGGTGGGATGGGATGCTGAACGCAGGCAGGTAGATATTTATACCCATGCTGTACCTGCTGCAAACCCTGCAGTTGGCCCAAAAGTGGATTCAAATAATAACGAAAGAGTTAGCAACCGCCTGGTTAGCAATCCTTATGAGGGGATCAACTGGAGCACTATCGAAAAACACAAAGCAGCACTGCATTTTCACACAGACGAGTCCGATGGATTTCTTTCGCCGGCGGAAGCTCTTGAATTATACCGGCAGCGTGGTTTTTCAGTGCTCTCTATAACTGATCATGATAATATTGGCAATCCAAAACCTACCTGGCCATGGTCTTACACTCCTGAAGGCGTCCTGCCCATCAAGGGCAACGAGTTATCCTACCAACACCATATCACCACCTATTTTACAGATTATTACGGCAGCGGTGAGGGCAGTGTGGCCGAAAGTTTATTTGCCATAGAAGCCAGAGGCGGACTTTCTGTTTTTGCTCATCCCGGTAGATACAACGGTCCCGAGAATTGGGATTGGTATGTTCCTTATTACCGTCAATTTGACAGCCTGTTCGGCCTGGAAGTTTACAATATGGGGGACAGGTTCCCTACCGATCGGAAGCTTTGGGATAACTTGCTCGAACACTTCATGCCCGGAAGACCAATATTTGGCATGGCTAACGATGATATGCACCTGCAACGCACACTGGGCATAAACTGGAACACCCTGCTTCTACAGGAATTATCCATTGCCGAGGCCAGAAAATCACTGGAAGAGGGGCGTTTTTTCTTTAGCTATGCGCCGTTGGGTACGGCGCCCGCTATAGAGAAGGTTGTCATAGAAGACGATTATATCGAAATCATTCCGGAGCAGGGCCAAGTGCACTGGATTGCAAACGGGGAAGTCATCCAGGAGGGCAATAGGCTTGAGTATAAGCACAACCCGTGTATTCAAAACTATGTGAGGGCCTCTGTTGTAACCGGCATTGGAAGGACTTATACGCAGCCTTTCGGTTTTATTGATGAATTGAATAGTGCTCCGCGATGATGCTTTGCCTTACCTGCGGGGAACTGTAGTGGGGCTATATTTTGGGGATCGAACAGTAAAATTGAAGAGGGAGAAAACCAGTATTGGATTCTAAGCTTCTTGCACTTTACCGGCAGCGCTGCTCGGCATTCCAGGAGCAGCAAGATAAGGCACAAAGGGTAAGTAATGGTGTTTCCTGGTTGCGCCTTATTTTTTTTCTTCTGGCTGCGGGCGTATTTTTCTACGGTCTTTATGGTCCTTTTGCAGGAATAGAATACTTATCTCTTCCCCCGGCAGCAGTATTTGTGGCACTGGTTATCAAACATAAGCGCCTGCAAGAGGAGATAGATTTTTTAAACAAGCTGGTCAAGATCAACACTAAAGCGGTGTTGCGCCTGGAGTGGAAGTGGACGAGCTTTCCCGAGCGGGGCGACCATTATGTGGATCTTACCCATCCCTACAGCAGCGATTTAAATATATTTGGTCAAGGCTCTCTTTTCCAGTACGTTGATGCCACCACCTCTTTTCGTGGTGAGCGCCTCCTGGCTGATATGTTGAGCCGTCCTGCGCCGGCAGAAGAGATCGAACAGCGCCAGGAAGCAATTTCTGAGCTGTCATCCCGCCTGGACTTCCGGCAGAACTTTCAGGCTTCAGGTATGGAGGGGCTTTTTAAAAAACAGGACCCGCAAGATGTGCTGTCCTGGGCTGAGGAGAATGTGCATCGGTCAGGGAAATGGCCCTCAGCCATACTTTATCTACCGTTGCTTACTCTTGTAATGTTTATTTTGGCCTTGCTCGGGCTGGTTATTTACTTGCCTGCAGGAATTTTGCTGGGAATACAAATTATAGTCGCTCTACCGGGAGAAAGGAAGGCCCAGGAGCGTTTCGCCAAAACGGATAAAGCAGTGCAGCGTCTCAAGCGCTACGAAAAGCTAATGCAATGGGTCGAGCAGGAGGATTTTAAGGCTCCCTTCCTCATTTCCCAAAAAGAGCGGCTTTTTTCTCAAGAACAACCCGCCTCACATCATCTAAAAAAAATAGTGCACATAGCAGACCGCAACAACCTGCGCTTCAGCAATGGCATGATCTATCTTATCTTGAAATACGCAGTTCTCTGGGATCTGTGGACGTTGAAAATGCTGGATGATTGGCAGTTCAGCTACGGTAAGTCGGTGCGCTCCTGGTTTGAAGCAGTGGGAGAAGTGGAGGCTTTGTCCAGCTTGGCAGGGCTTTGCCACGACAACCGGCATTGGGTTTTCCCCACAGTTTGGACAGGGGCACCCGGTCTGCAGGCTGAAGATCTGGGACATCCCCTTATTTACCCCGGAGAGCGGGTAGGAAACCATATTTCCCTTTCTGGCCCTGGACGTTTTTTCATCATCACTGGTTCTAACATGTCCGGGAAAAGCACGCTTCTGCGCACCGTGGGCATCAACTTGGTGCTGGCTTATGCGGGAGCTCCGGTTTGTGCCGCAAAGTTGGATTGTGCAATGATGCAGATTT
Organism: Syntrophomonadaceae bacterium; assembly: GCA_007135125.1. Classification (GTDB taxonomy): domain Bacteria; phylum Bacillota; class Dethiobacteria; order DTU022; family UBA8154; genus SLJK01. The sequence goes on from SLJK01000083.1 coordinate 9,244, forward strand.
ATTCCAAGATGCAGATTCACGACAACTTGGAAGAACGTGTTTCCACCTTTTATGGGGAGCTCAAACGCATAAAGATGATCCTGGATGCGGCTCAAAGCGGTGCGCCACTGCTCATCCTGCTGGATGAAATTTTCAGGGGCACCAACCCCCGTGACCGTATTTTTGCCACGCGGAATATCATCAGCCAGCTGCAAAAGCTAAATGTCATTGGCCTTTTGACTACCCATGACCACGAGCTGGCTGAGCTTGAAAAAGAGTACAGTGATTCAATTAGCAATTATCATTTTACTGATGAAGTACGCAATGGCGAGCTCTATTTTGATTACAAGATAAAGCCCGGCATTGCCCGTTCAGGCAATGCCGGTACCTTAATGAAAATGATAGGAATTGAAGTGTCAGAAGGAGAATCCTAATATTAAGTTAGGCACGGTTTGCTTAGAAGAATCTCGGAAGCCTGGCCCCACCGACAAAATCAGGAATTATTTCTGGAGCTCCTCCTATCCACATCGGAAACCCAGGTACCATTGTCATTACCATTAGAATAACAAAAATGGCTACAGATAAGGTTACAGCCGCTTTCCAGAAGTCAAAACTGCGGTCCAAGATGAAGTATAGAACGAATAAGGGAGTAATAAAAAATCCCAAAAATAATACTAAAATAGCATATGCAATTACTTGGAAAATGGTTTTAATATATATCCCCATTAACCCGAATTCCTTTTTTACGGGAGCCTTACTTTCACTATATGTACCTATTAACTTTTGAAATTTAGTAGAGAACTCTGAAAGAGCCACTATTATCAATAAACCTAAAACCAGCAGTGACACAGAGATCGGGAAAACGCTCATCCTGTATTCAAACCCCAGGGAAACAATTAGAATTGTAGAGGTAAAAATAATTAGGACTGATATGATAATAATTGACAATATATTACGTCTAGATCTATTGATCCTGTCTTCCTTGCTTTCCTCCACCTCTTCTTGTAGCTCTTCCTCTGGTTTCGACTGGACTTGTTTTTGCTGCCTTTTATTTAAAATATGATTACCAATCAGCGTTAGCACTATAGCAGAGATTAATATCCAGTTAATGTAACCGGTGAAAAAGGGGGCCAAAGATCCGTCTTGCATCCGCAAAGTCATGATGAATGTTCTTTCCGCGTCTACTCCTAAAAAATAGCCGATAATCATACCTACGTGAGGGTAATCCAGTAGAATAAGGCCGAAAGCAAGCAAAGCAGCTGTCAAAACGATTAGAATGTCCCAGATATTGCCCAGGAACACGTAAGCGCCGTAGAATGAAAAAAAGATAATAATGGGAACAATGTAACTTGTGTTGATAGTGGTAAGTTTAGCCAGACTCCCTCCCAGAGATACCCCAACGATGGAAGCGATGGCCTGGGCCAAGAACAGGCTAATTACGACTAACAACAATATATGTACTTCATGATGAAACAATCTGAATCCCAGGGGTATACCGAACATCATAAGGGTTCCCAGAAGTACGGCTGTGTTGGGGTCTCCGGGTATTCCGAATGCCAGGGTGGGCATCAATGCCCCCCCATCTTTAGCGTTGCTGGAGGTTTCGATTGCAATTAATCCTTCTGCCGAGCCCTTGCCGTATTCTTCCGGGTTCCTGGAAAACTGGCGGGCAAAAAAATAGCTGATAAAACTGGCTATCCCACCTCCTACAGCGGGGATAATCCCGGAAAATACGCCGATGAGGGTAGACCTGATTGCTGCACCTTTGTACTTAAGCATGTAACCGGCTGCTTCTTTAAATTGTTGCGGGGAAAAAATTTTCGTATCCAGTTCTGAAACAGCAGACTGAGAGACCATTTTTTTGGCGCCAATAAATATTGCAGAGCTTACCGCAAATAAACCGACCAAAAGGCCGGCAAGGGGGATCCCGTCGTACAAATAATCTATCCCCGCGGTAAACCGTTCGCCGGGGAAAACATAGCTTCTTCCGATCAAAGAAATTAATACTCCGATCCATCCCGCCGCCAGGCCCTTTATAGCATTACCCCTGGAGGCAACGGATATCATAAAAAGGCCAAACACGATCAGCCAAAAAGTTTGGGTGGTGCCAAAGGCCAGGATAATTTCTCTCAAAACCGGGATTGATGCTAACAAAGCTATGGAGCCGAGGGTTGTTCCGACAAAGCAGGAAACTGCCGAAATATATATGGCCTTACGGCCATCCCCTCTTAGTGCCATCGGATAACCTTCGTACATTGTCACAATATTGGCCGGAGTTCCCGGAGTATTAATCAATATAGCAGAAATTGAGCCCCCAAAAGTAGCTGTTGCCAAGATGGCCACAAAGAAAATTATGGCAAGAAGGGGATCAAGAGCATAAGAAATGGGGAGAAAAACTATCATTGCCTGACTTGCTCCCAATCCGGGGATTACACCGAAGATCAGGCCTACTACTGCAGCACCGAGTAGTAACATTAATATGCCTTCAATGGTAAATATAGTGCCTAAAGCAAAATAAAGCCCTTCTACCAAAACTCTCTCTCCTTTCTAAGAGAAACAAAAAAATAAAACCCAAAAAGTCCCCAAGCATCGATATTGAAAAAATGTTCCCCATACCTCTTTATTAAACTATCCTAGATTACACTTATTTCAATAAACTTCCTTTTTAGTCAAGACGCTCGTATAATTCGTCCAAGCCTATCTCCTGGTAGCTTTGAATGTACTGGGCAACTAAATCTTCTGAAACATCATGACCAATTAAATCAGGATCTGCGTCCCAGTGAATCCCTTGTTCTTCTAACCAGCTCATAAACTCCTCGTCTTCGGTGTATAAATATTTAATGGTGTCAGCTATTTCTTCTACAACTTCTGGCGGAGTTCCCGGTGTGGTTGCAATGGGGAAAGCGAGATCAAATAATGGATCCGGCTGGAGTTCAGGCTTGTCATATTGCTCCGCAACTTCAGTTAGAGAGGGAGCATAGTCATGTGCAGGATGCCGTTCGTCTGAAGATGTTACCAAAACACGAAACTCATCTTCTATACCCAGCCTGTGCATGTAAGCGGGACCCCTGGCCATAAAATCTATTTCGCCTGCGAGTGTTGCTCCGTGCAGATCACCGCCGGCATAACCAGGGATAAAAGTAAAATCGATATCGAAAGCGTCCAGGAATGTTACGATAAATGGTTGCAGTGCACTTTCAATGCCTGTGTCGCCATACGTTACGTGGTCCCGGGCAATTAAGTCGTCAATTGTTTCAAATTCTGAATCTTCGCTAACAAAGATAGCATAAGGTTCGTAGAGCAGGAATCCAAGCCATTCCATATCCTGCAGGGGAACATCTATTGTTCCGTAGTATTCATGCTGTCCCATGGTCTGCATAACACCAATAAACATCGAATGCCCATCAGGATCTGCATCTGCCACATGGTGATACGCCGTTGCCTGGTTAGCGCCCGGGAGATTGTTTACTATAACATTTACACCCCATAAATCTGATAAACGTGGGGCTAAACCTCTTGCTAAAACATCTGCTGTAGCCCCTGTGTCAAAACCAATTGTAATTTCCACGTCTCCTTCAGGGAACGCAGCTGGTTCTTCCACCTCTTCAGGCTCTTCAACTTCCTCTGGTTCTTCTGGTGGTGGTGCCACTTCCTCCTCAGGAGCACAGCCGGTAACCAGGGCAAACATTAATAAAAGAACCACTGCTACAGTTAAACCCGATAAAACTTTCTTTTTCATAATCGATTGAGCCTCCTCTTAAATTAAAGTAACATTAGAAATAAAAATTGTTCGGTTTTAGATAAACCCCCCCTTTTTAAAACCTTGAGATATGGGGAACAATGGTTAAGCCAGCACAAGCATGTTCAAATATGCAATAAAGAACTAACCTTGTTACTGGCAAAAATACTAATATAAATAATCCAAGAACAGCTATTAAAGCTTTAGATATACTTTTAAAACTACCGTTTGGTTTATGATTATTTTAAGCTTTATTTTCTTAATTGTCAATATGAGAAAAGAACAAATAATTTTTACAACTCATTTTTTTGAATTGCACGAAGTGCCGTCAATTCGAAGATAGTTTTTCGATTATAAATATTATAAAAGTTTTACCGGGAAGATCAAACGAACATTAGTGGCTGAAATTCGGTTATTTAAAAGGGTATGAAAAATTAGTATAGAAATGTAAAACGTGAGGACGCTGATTTTTTTTGCCCTGATTTTGGGCTTTGCTTCGCGGAAGCGGCTTTACTGGCGGTAATCATACGCTCGCCCACCCATTATTCCCCATTTGAAAGCCAGGATTATGCTTACGGAAGGCAGCAGCTGGTTCTTACCTTGATGATAGATGGCGATTTTATTGGAGAAGAAACATGGGAAGAAGAGGCAGAGATAGTTGACAAGCTCGATGTGGAGCACTATCCATACCCGTATTACATTGATTACGTCATTCATCGGGAGCTGGTTGATATCTTGGCGGAGGAAGACCTCTACGGGAGCAAAGAAGCAGCCTATGAAGCTATCTATAACGATGGCCTTCACATTTATACACTATTTCTTTCTGGATGGCCATGATGTCCAGCATCTGGGTCGCATCGAAGGAGGGAGTTCAACCACCATTCCATTCACGAATAAATTTCGTCATACGGTCGAGGAGAGAACTCCTACTTCTGAATTTGAAAGGCCGGAGGCGATCAGCGGGCCGATTGAAATCTGCAGTAAGTCGGGCGTAAAGCCGGGGGATGATTATCCGGAGGATGCCATAACAACAGAAATATTTTCCCAAGATGCCGTTCCCACGGAAACATGTGATCTGCATGTAGAAGAGGATTTCGAGATGAGGATGTGGAGCCCGGGTTACAGTTATCGAGATGCCCTGAGATCTGAGTTATTCATAGAAATAAAACCCCGTCGTGCCGCCCGCTTATTGCCCTTGAAGCAAGTCCACCAAGTGGGAATCCTCTTGCGTGCATTGCAAGTCCCTCTTGACAGGGCAGGTGCGCCACACCCAAAGTCGGATTCCCTTTCGCCAATATGTCCCCCAAGGTCAATAAGTTTTGGCGTACACAACAGGGTTGTTCAAGCTTATAGCTGCATCTATTTGCCTTAATTTTATAATATTCAATCTTTATTTTCAAGGGCGGTATAAAAAAAGATCCAAAAAAGGAGGAAAACAAATTATGCCCCGTTACCAGTTCCAAGCGCCTCATAACCTGAGCAGAGAACATGTCAAGGAAAGGGTAAAGCATTTTTCCGAGAAGTATAGCGCAAGCCTGGAATGGAAAAAAGAAAATGAAGGACACTTTTCCGGGCAGCACAAGGGAGTATCTGTTTCAGGAGTGTTTACCATATTTGACGAAGAGGTTGATGTGTCCCTTAATTTACCTTTGATGGCGATGCCCTTTAAATCCAAAATCAAAGAAGAAGTTATAAAGGAACTCGGTTAGGATAATAAGGCTTGTTTTGCACTTACCGGCATAATATAATGGAGTGAGTGAAAGAAAAAACAGGCTCACGTTGAGGAGGGTTACATGATGGGTACACATCAAAAGATGCTGCTTACTAAAACTTTGGTCGTATTGACTTATTTGGGTATGATTGCGGTGAACGCCCTGGCCAATGCCCTGCCGATTAACGGGGTAACTACGGGTGGGGTCTCTGATGCGTATCCCAACCTTTTTGCCCCTGCGGGGCTGACCTTCTCCATATGGGGGCTCATTTATATTCTCCTTGGGGCATATACCCTCTACCAGTTGGGCCTTTTTCGCTCCGATAAGAGTGCTTCCAGAGTGGAGCTGTTCCAGGATGTGGGGCTATTTTTTATAATTTCTTCACTGGCCAACATGTCATGGATCTTTGCCTGGCATTACGATTATATAGCCATTTCATTGGTGCTGATGATTGTGATTCTGCTATGCTTGATCGTAATTGCGCAAAGGTTGGCAGAAGAACAGCTTTCACTTAAAGAGAAGTTTTTTATAAGGCTTCCCTTTAGTATTTACTTCGGGTGGATTACGGTTGCGACTATCGCTAATGTTACTACTTTCCTGGTGAGTATAGGTTGGGATGGTTTTGGCATTGCCGATCAAGCCTGGGCAGTGGCTGTCATTATCGCCGGCGTTATAATTGCGATCGCGACTATGCTCAGGAATAAGGACCTGGCTTACGGGTTGGTTGTTGTGTGGGCCTATGCAGGTATTTTGATAAAGCATATTTCTCCGGCCGAGTTCGCCGGTCAATATCCGTCTGTAATTGTTACTGCCTCATTTTGTATAATATTGTTGTTGATAGCCGGAGTGTCCCTTAGCAAAGCAAGTCTGCAGCGGCAAATAATGGGGTTATAATGCGCTTGTGCAGGAAAAAGATTCCTTTAACGAATTTTCTTGAGAATGGTAAAGGTGAATATGCCCCTTGTTTAACTGCGGCAATTGCCCGGAGCGGTGCTTGTTAATTTTTGTGGTATGGAGGAGGAAACGTTTTTTGAAAGGAAAGCGTGTTCATGCGAACCCCCAGTCAAGCAAACACCCGGATCCCTTTCCGATGCATAAATTAAAAAGAGTAGATAAACCCACAACTCGCATAGTAGGAAAGGTAGAAAGGGTTGATGAGAGGGAAGGAGGCCTTAACAGGGCCACCAGGGGAGATTTTGGTTCTAAAGTACAGCAGGAACGGTTTCGTTTTGTTCAAAAGCATCCAATTTCAGCTTCCCTGGCAGGCATGACAGCTAATTTTATAGATACTGTGGATGGTCCCGTGGCCCCTCAAAAGGCGCCGTTAGCTGATGACCCTGCTGTGCTTACCCGGCATATCAAGGAATTTGCTTATTTTTTGCGTTCTGACTTGGTGGGGATCTGTGAGCTTCCCGGGTATGCTGTTTACAGCCATGATAAAGAAGGAAATGGCCTTGAACTTAACCATAGGTATGCCATTTGTATTTTAGTGGACCAGAACTATAAAACTTTTAACGGTTCCACCGGACACGACTGGATCAGTAATTCCCAAAGCTTTTTAGCATATTCTCACAGCGCGTTTATTTCCTGTATCGTTGCTTCCTATATAAGAAAACTTGGTTATCCCGCCAGGGCTCATCATGCCAGAAACTACCAGGTAGTGGTTCCTCCAATTCTACTCTGGGCGGGGATGGGTGAGATGTGCAGGATAGGAGGGGCCGTGCTAAACCCTTTTTTAGGCCCCAGGTTCAAAGCTGCTGTAGTAACTACTGATCTTCCGCTTGTGTCTGATAAACCCGTCGATTTTGGGCTCCAAAGTTTTTGTAGTATATGTAAGAAATGTGCCAGGGAATGTCCTGCCGGGGCCATACCGGACGGAGGAAAAACAATATACAATGGTTATGAAGATTGGAGAAAGAATGTCGAGGCTTGCACCAGGTTTAGAGTTCTCAATCCTAATGGGGCAGGATGCGGAAGATGTATAAAAGTATGCCCGTGGAATAAGGCTGATACGTTGCATCATCGTGCTTCGATCTGGGCTGTCCGACACTCGGTAATTGCCAGTAGAATCCTGCTCTGGTTGGACGATATCCTGGGATACGGCAGGCCGGTTGAAAAGGACCGCTGGTGGTTTGATTTAGAAGATGTAAACCGTGAACCCGGTCAGGAGAAATATGTTGTTCCCACTAAACATAAGCAGTCCTGATTTCTTTATATTTATTTCTGTATTTTTATAATTTTCGGCCTTTACACTCCTTTTACACTCCCTTTGTCTTTTCCTATTATTTGACAAAGTAGGTGTGCTGGCTTATAATAAACGTGCAAGCATATGGACGTTGCTGGTTGTAATTTAATATTTCTAGAGTATCACAGTTAAAGGGGAGTAGCCTCCACCTGTGGGTGTTGGTGGACTCAACATACCGGCCGATATCCCGGCCTGGTTCCACCGTTGATTCAACTTAAATCAACTGGCGAGACTTTTAACGCGGTTATAACCGTGTTGAAATCTCGCTTTTTTATGTATACCCCGGTTTATGGTGGCTGTTTCATTTTGATCAGGCAAATAACTTAATAATGGGGTGGGAAACTCGGTGTCTGTTATGATGGGTGCATTTATCATGATCTTTTTAGCCGAAATGGGGGATAAGTCTCAATTCATGGCTTTTTGCCTGGCCAGTCGCTATCGCGCCAGGACAGTGCTCATGGGGGTATTTTTTGCCACGCTCCTCAATAATGGGACGGCCATTTTTATAGGCACCATTTTTGCCGAAATGATCAACCTGGAAATTGTGAAGGTTGTGTCGGGTGTAATATTTTTGGTTTTCGGAGCCTGGACTTTGCTGGAGAAGAGAGAACAGGCGGAAAATATAAATGTCAAAGACAGTCTTGGTTCCTTCCTGTCGATTGTTTCATTATTTATAATCGCTGAGATGGGAGATAAAACGCAGATTGCCAGTGCCGTTTACGCTGCTACATATAATGCACCTTTTTTAACACTGGCCGGGGTCATGGCCGGGATGCTCCTGGCCGATGCACTGGGGATTTATCTGGGAGTCCGTTTGCAGGATTTGCTCCCTTTTGCCAGGCTCAAAATTATTTCCAGCGTGGTGTTTTTCCTCCTGGGAGGCATCAACTTTATCTCCTCAATTCTTGTACCACCAATCGCCATCTGGTTTTTGCTTATTTTTTATGCCCTGATGCTAAAGCTTTTTATCGATCGCCGAAGGCATCCTTAGTTTATCAATTTCATCCTGAGTCATGTTGAAGATCTCCTCTCGCATAGGTGACATTTTACCAGAATAAATTCAACATGACATTATCACAGAATAACTACACGTAATTAAGATTTATACTTGACAAAATTGAAAATTATGTTAATATTAATCCATCGCTCGCAAGTTAACTACTTCGAGGGCGTTAATTAAGGTTGCTGGTCCCTTTTTGCGGTGTAAATTTGTAGCAGTCCATGCTTTGAACACATCATTCAAGTTGTCTTTGTCTCCAATTAAGGGAAAAAGTAACATGTTGCCAGCAGATATAATTGAAAATTCCGCTTTTTTGTTAAGGGTTTTTTTGGAATAATTGCCCGGAGCCCTCAGGTAAAAAGTTTTTAGGGAGGTGCAGCTGAAGTGAACGCTGTAAATTTGGACAATGTAGCGGCTACCCCTGTCGATCCTCATGTCCTGGAAGTTATGATGCCTTATTTTAAAGATCATTACGGCAATCCTTCCAGTGGTCATGAGCTGGGAGAAAAGCCGGCAAGGGCCTTGGTTGAGGCCAGGGAAAAAGTTGGCGATTTTATCGGCTCCAACCCCGATGAAATTACTTTTACCTCATGTGCTTCAGAATCAAACAATATGGCGCTTAAAGGAATTGCAGCAGCATATAAGAAAAAGGGGCAGCACATTATCACTTCGGCCATTGAACATTTTTCCGTCTTGAATCCCCTGAGAACCCTGGAAAAAGAAGGTTATCAGGTGACTTACCTTCCCGTTGACCATTATGGACTTGTTGACCCGGAACAGCTGCGAAAGGCGATTTCTTCTGATACGGTCCTTGTTTCTATTATGACAGCCAATCCGGAAATAGGAACTATTCAACCAATTAAAGAGCTGGCTGAAATTGCCAAAGAAAACGGGGTTGTATTTCATACCGATGCTACAGCAGCGGCTGGTTATCTGCCCTTGGATGTGGAAAAGTTAAAGGTAGATCTTCTCTCCCTGGCAGGCGATCAATTTTATGGGCCTAAAGGAAGCGGGGCCTTATTTGTAAGGCAGGGCACACGTATTTTGCCGCTCATCGAGGGAGGTATCCAGGAAAAGGGACGCAGGGCGGGAAGCGAAAATGTTCCTGCTATCGTAGGACTTGGAGAAGCCGCCCTGCTGGCGGGGGAAAGGATGGAAGAGCGGACGAAAAGCCTCAGCTCAGTAAGAGACAGCCTCAGAAAGCAGCTTTTTTCGGGGATCACCCACTTACATTTAAACGGCCACCCTGACAAAAGGCTTCCCCATAACCTGCACATTTCTGTTGAATTTGTAGAGGGGGAAGCACTCCTGATGCATCTTAATAATGCGGGTATCTATGTCTCCAGCGGTTCAACCTGTACTTCTCAGGCCTTAAAGTCTTCCCATGTATTGGCGGCCATCGGTTTAAGCCCGGAGCTGGCTCAGGGTTCGCTTCTTTTTACCCTGAACTTGGAAAACAGCGTCGAGGAAGTATCTTATATAGTGGAACGCCTGGCTGAGACTGCGGAGAAGTTGCGCCGGATGTCTCCCCTATATCAAAAATACTTAAAGGAGGGTTCCTGAATATAATGGCTCAGTATAGTGAAAAGGTGATGGACCATTTTTCCAATCCACGCAACGTGGGAGAAATACCAGATGCTGATGGGGTCGGAGAAGTTGGAAATCCCGTTTGTGGTGATATGATGAAGTTTACCATAAAGGTTAAAGATGGCATCCTGGAAGATGTCAAGTTTTTAACATTCGGCTGTGGGGCAGCTATTGCTGTTTCCAGCATGGTTTCGGAAATGGCCAAGGGGAAAACCCTGGAAGAGGCACTTAAAATTACCAATAAAGATGTGGCGAAAGAATTGGACAGCTTGCCCAAGAATAAGCTGCACTGTTCTAACCTGGGAGCCGACGCCCTCCACAATGCCATCAATGACTACCTGCAGAAGAACGAAAAGAATAATTAATAGAGCCTTGGTAAGCTTTAGCCGCTTATAACAATGAAGAGAGGTGTTTTGCTTTGTCAAAAAATGATAAACTCCAAGAACAGGAGCAAGGAAGTTGCGAGTGTCCTTTTTGTGAAGAACCTGTTTGTCCTGTTCCCGAAGAAATTGCTTCATTTTGCAGAGTTACGCTGATAACCTGTCCTTCCTGTAACAAAACCTTGCAGGAAGATGCGCTTCTTTGCCCCCATTGTGGGAAAGCTATTACAGGGCGGGATTAGCATTTAGTAGAGATAAAAATTACAAAGCTAATGGTCTAATGTTTTCTTGCCGGCAGATGCACTTTGGAAAAACCAGCCGGGAAGGGGGTGGTATATTGGCAGAGGAAAAAGAGGAAAAGAAAACCCATGTTCTGGACTGTGTAGGGTTGTACTGCCCGGCACCGGTGATGAATGCCCGTGAAACTATCGACAGGCTTTCACCGGGAACTGTTATGGAAGTTATTGCCGATGACAGGGCTGCCCAGGAAGATATTCCCAGGTGGGCCAAGCGAGCCGGGCACACCCTGCTAAAGTCTTGGAAAGAGGAAGATGAGCTTCATTTTCTAATCCAAAAGAATAAGGAGGAATAACCCGATGGCAAAAAGTAAAATCCTGTACGTGCAAACCAGCGGTACGGATACTCCGGAGAGACTTTATTCACCCCTTATCCTGGCCCAGACAGCACTGGCCATGGATATTGAGCCCACAGTCTATTTTTTAGGCCAGGGGCTTAAGGTTTTAATAAAAGGAGAAGCGGATAAAATTCAGCTAGGTAACTTCCCCTCGGTGATGGAAGTTATCAAGGATTCCAAGAATAAAGGTGTTAAAATCCTGGCCTGTGAACAGAGTATGCAGCTTTTTGGCGGAGAAGTAGGTTCCGGCAATCTAATTGATGAGGCTGAGATTGTGGGGGCGGCTACCTTAAACGACCTGGCTTTGGACGCAGATGCCATTTTATCCTTTTAGGAGGGAGATAGCGGTATTTAAAGATGAAAAACGAGGGAGGGTATGCTGCCCATACGGAACAAACAGGGCAAAACAGCCAAGGAGACCATGGAAGACATGACGGGCATGGCGAACACGGGGCTCGTTCCCAGGCCCTTGCCGACCGCGTTGCATAAAAGGGCCCTAACTAACAATTTTTTTCAACACTGGAGCCAAAATCGGAGACTGGCTCCAGTGTTTTTTATAGTTAATTCCGGGTTATATAACACCGGTGGCAGATTATGGCTGTCAGCAGGAAAAACACCAACCATGGCGAATTTTAATTAGTGAAGTTATTTACAATTTAAAATTGAACAGTTACATAAAAGGAGGATGATCCAATGTCTTATGAAGCGTCCACTATCATGAAGGCCCCCGTGATAAGTATCAGCCCCGAAGCGTCCCTGCAGGAGGCGATTAAGCTACTGGCGGAGAACAAGGTAAGCGGTCTTCCAGTAGTAGATGCAGAGAAAAAAGTGGTGGGTATCATTACAGAAAAAGATATCGTAGACTATGCCAGCAGTGTCCACGTGATCCCCTTGATTGGTACTTCCGGCTGGGTTTCACCACATATGGAAGTTACTGATATGACTGATTTTAGAAGGGGTTTTGAGAACTTGCCTAATGAAAAAGTGGAGAAAGTAATGACCGCCAGGCCGGTCACAGTCAAAGAAAGTGTTTATATCATCGAGGTGGCCCGTTTAATGAAAAAGAAAGACGTTAACCGTATTCCGGTAGTGGACGAAAATGGAAAATTGACTGGAATCATTACCAGGGCAGATCTTGTGAATTATCTGGCAGAGCGGGAGGACTAATTAGTTTTTCCGGCTTAATAAAATATATGCCACATCGGAAAATAATTTGACGGCTGCTCATACGGGTAGTCGTCATGTTTACTGTCTCGAAAACAAATCTATCGGAAGGAAGAATGCTCAATGGCTGAAGAGCAGCAATACAAGAAATGTCCATATTGCAAAGAACAGATACTGGCTGAGGCGATCAAGTGCCGCTATTGCCTCAGCATGTTACCTGACGAAGAAGGTGCCCAAAAGGATGACTTTCTCGCTGGTCGGGAGGAAGTAGTGTCCTATCCCAAGGCAGGGTTGGGGAGCCGCTTTGTGGCCTGGGTGGTGGATGGGATTATAGCAACCGTTGGCATCTTTTTGCTTATCCCTTTTGCCCTGGCGGCCTACAGGTTTACTCCCGTGCAATATGGCTTCGGCCACAGTGTGCCCCTTTTTCCAAGGATCGGCCTGGCCCTGCTCGTACTGCTGTTAGCCCTGAGCTGGTATTTGATATTTACCCTTTTTAAGGACGGCATGGGACGTGGACAAAGTCCGGGAAAACGCTTGACCGGATTAATGGTGGTACGCTTGGACCTAAACAGCCCCTGCAGTTACTCCGCTTCTGCGCTGCGCAACCTGATCAAGCTGCTCTTGTTCCTGTTCCCTACCATTGGCTGGTTAGTCGAGCCTATTATTGCCCTGGTGCATGAGAAAGGACAGCGATTGGGAGATCTGGTGGCCAAGACCCAGGTTATCGAGGTGGATAAGTTGGAAGTGGGTTTGCCGGACGTGCACCGAACTTAGAATAAGAAAGGTGGTTCTGCATATGGGAGAGGCAAGAAATTATAACTGGATCTCTTTCTTAGTGGGGGTTATCCTGGTGGTTGGGGGCATCTTTGCGTTGAGCAATCCTGATGCGACCTATATGACCCTGGCAGCCATTCTCGGCATAGTTATAATATTGTGTGGTATCATGCTTATCGCGAGCTATTATCGCCTAAAGGAAGCGTTCTTTGTAAATGATAAGGTGAGCTTAACGCTGGGTATCGTCCTGGTTATTATCGGAGTTTTTTTTCTGTCCAGGCCGGTTATAGCCGTAAGCATTTTTGCGTATATCCTCGCCATCTGGTTAATTCTAAATGGTATTAACTATCTGACTCGCAGCGGTTCCCTCAAAAATTTTGGCAGAGGCATTTATACTTTTATTACTATCCTTAATATTTTACTTATAATTGGCGGGATTATACTGATTTTTCACCCCATTATCCTTGGACTTACCATTGCCCTGATCATTGGATTGTTGCTGTTAATCTACGGCACCTTGTTCATTTTCTTCACCTTTTTGGGCATACAATATCGAGTTTGAGTTAGGGAGGTTTATTTAGTGAAGAAGATTGTAGTCGTGGGAGCCGGCCCGGCAGGACTGATGGCAGCCGCCACTGCAGCCGAACAGGGAGCGCGGGTTACACTGCTAGAAAAAAATTCCGGGGCAGGAAAAAAGTTGAGTATTACTGGAAAGGGCAGATGTAACCTTACCGCAGCTGTTGATGGAAGGGATTTAATCAAAGGCGTGCCCGGCAACGGGCGCTTTTTATATAGTGCGTTTCATGAATATTCTAATAACGCTCTCCGAGATTTTTTTCATAAACAGGGTTTGCAGACCAAAGTAGAACGTGGTAACCGGGTATTCCCGGTGTCCGACAAAGCAGAAGATGTTGTTGGAGTACTGGTGAATAATGCCCGGAAAGCCGGGGTGGAAATCCTGTTTTCAACCACGGTTTCTGGGGTTATTCCCAAAAACACGGGTTTAATGGAGATAAAAAGCGGTAGAGGTAAGCTTGAAGCAGATGCCGTTATAATTTCTACTGGCGGCATCTCTTACCCCGGTACCGGCTCCACAGGTGATGGATACGTTTGGGCTGAACAGCTTGGTCACCGGGTAGTAGAGCCCCGCCCGGGTTTAGTGCCGCTACAGGTTACAGAGAGCTGGGTTAAGGAGCTGCAGGGCCTAAGCCTGAAGAACGTCAATGCCAGGGCTTACACCAAACAGGGAAAACTAATCAACGAGGATTTTGGGGAGCTGTTATTCACGCATTATGGCCTTTCAGGGCCCATCATACTTTCTATGAGTCATGATATAGGGGAATGCCTCTTTGCAAAGCGGCAACCGGTAACAATAAAATTGGACCTAAAACCAGCCCTTGCGGAAGAAAAACTAGATAACCGTATCCAGCGTGATTTTGACAAGTATTCACGCAAGATGTTCAAAAATGCTTTAAACGATTTGTTACCCCGAAAAATGATCCCTGTAATTATCTTTTTAAGCGGGATAGAAGCAGAAAAAGTCTGTCACCAAATAAATAGGTCCGAAAGGCTCGGGTTGGTAGACCTGCTTAAGAAATTCACCTTGACAGTTACTGGAACCCGCCCCATTGCAGAGGCCATTGTAACTGCGGGGGGAGTTAACGTTAAGGAAGTTAACCCCAGGACCATGGAATCCAGGCTTGTGCGAGGAATATTTTTCGCTGGTGAGATTCTGGATGTGAACGGTTATACAGGGGGTTATAATTTGCAGGCAGCTTTTTCAACCGGGTATGTGGCCGGTAAGTATGCCGCCCTGGAATGATGCCTGAGGGCTTATAGTGCGGCAGAGCATCAACCAGCCCTGTCCATTTTACAGCAATATCATAAAAATCATAAGATGGAAAAAGGGTGAGTGTTATAATATTTCCGACTATTACCTGCGCCAGTATTTCCGTAAGATCCAGACTGTATGGTTCAAATAACATGCGGTGGGCAAAACAAGGCAGAAAGGAAGTGATAAGTCATGGCGAAAGCCGAATCATTCGATATTGCCTCGAGAGTAAATATGCAAGAGGTTGACAATGCTATTAACCAAACGAACAAAGAGATCCAGCAGCGTTATGATTTTAAAAAAAGTGTATCTGCGGTTAGTTTGGAAGAAGATAACCTGAAGATTATTTCTGATGACGATTTCAAGCTAAAATATGTTCTTGATATCCTGGAGACAAAGCTTGTGAAAAGAAATGTGCCCCTTAAGAACCTTGAATATGGTAAAATTGAAGAAGCCAGCGGGGGCACCGTTCGCCAACTCCTAAAACTTAAACAGGGTATTGAAACGGAAACAGCAAGGAAAATCGTTAAAGATATTAAGGGCTTAAAGATTAAAGCACAGGCGCAAATCATAGACGATAAGGTGCGTGTATCGGGGAAAAACAGGGATGACTTGCAAAAAATAATCACCTTTTTAAAAGAGCAGGATTATAAACTGGAACTACAGTTTACAAATTACCGATGAAAACCTGGAAAAGGCCGCAAATCTGCTGGGTGGGAGTGATTTTTTGCAGATTCTAAACGAGCTGGAAGCAAAGCTAATTGAAGCGGTTCCGGAAGATCCCTTGTATGAAGATGGGTTCGACAGTGTTATGTGGATCGACGATTTTCTGGCCACGGCCGAGCAGTCGACAGGTATTAACCCCAAGCAAGCCAAGGTGATATTGGTTAACCTGGAACAGAAAAATTATATCGGCATCCACGGGGGTGCAGAAGGGACCTTTTGGCTGGAGGATTACGGTAGAGAGTACCTGGCGCAAAAAGGGCTTGTGGATGAAGAAGAAGGTTACAAAATTACTGATTCAACGAAAGGAAAAAGAGTTGAGTAGGAAAACCACCTAGAAGTATTGTCCTCTGCAATTTTTATCCATCTGACGGCGAATTAAGGCCCAATGGCTGTCAAATTAAAAAAGTGTGGATCTTTATTGGTTGTCTTATTTAGTACTTTTTTCCACTACTGTAAAGATTACCTGCCATTCCGGCTTGGTTTCACTGTTTATTGATAATTCCCAAACATATCTCAGCCCTGCTTTAAGAGGCAGAGGAGAAAACTGTATGGCCCGCACCATGGCGACTGGCGAACCGGGAGGGTGGCCCGTGGGGCGGCCCATTTCAAAGGTGCCGCTGATTTCTATGGGCTTGACGTTTCCTTCGGTGGTGAACATAACTGGATTGCCGTCAGAGTCAATCAGCTTTAGTTCCCACCTGTGCTTTATGTTTGTTTGATCCCACGGAACATCGATCTTCATGGCAATTGCAGTCGGGCGGTCCGGGGTGATCGCTGTTGCCCCGCCACCCAAGATGTATAGCTTGTTATTTAACGACTGAGCGGCATCAGCCAAAAGTAAAGTTGCATTCATGGTATCACTTCCTTTGTTTAATTGGTTTCAAAAACATATTAACAACAGTATATCATTTTTACCATTAAGAAAAAACTGCCCGGGCACGAGGCCTCTCTTTTCTTGCTTAAGAGCAAATATTTTTTGCACCTAACCCTCGCCAATATTTTACTAACAGCGGCGGGTTTCCCTTGCCGGGAGTGGCAAAAACACAAAGAGCTGTGCTTAATTCTCTTCCAAATTTATTTCCTTAATACTTCCGTCACGTATAATGAAGCCCCGCAGCACAGGATGTTGCGGGTTTTTTAGTGAAGCTATCAGGTAATAGGCCTGGGGGTAGCCGGCCAGTTCCAGGTCAGTTTTTGTCGGATAAGCGTCACTTTCGGGGTGGGAATGGAAAATCGCCCAGATGTCTTCCTGGTTTTGTTCAAGCTGATTTAAAATACAAAGCAGATCTTCAGGATGCACATTATAGCGGGTCGGGCTTTTGAGTTCATTGCGTGCGGGGAAAAATTGTAGCGGCCTACCCTTTAAGTCTCCGCTTACAATACCGCAAGCTTCCAGAGGCAACTGGGCCCTGGCATACTCGAGCATTTCCCGGCAGAGGTGCCTGGAAATATAAACTGTGGATATCGTATCCAAACTATTACCCTCCTTGAAATAGCATTTTGGCGGTTTTGGCTGCTTAATAACGGAAAGTACAATTCTTAAGTAATGCTTAATCGTGTCGTAAAAGGGGCCTAAGTTTAAACTCTGTTAAGCATATTATATCATTCACCAACAATTGCGAAACATAAAAAACTTTTCCTGTTAAATAATCTTTCTTCCGGAGAGCAGGATTTTCAGAAATATTAACGAATTAAAAACTACAACAGAAAAAATAGTAACTCTATTCCAAGCGTGAAAAATCTTAAGTCGAGGGATGATGACATGCTTTTTCCAATATTTACTTTTAAGCGAAACGGACGGAGAAACTATAAAGGTTTACTGGTGAAGGGATTATTCTGTACCTTCTTGATCGTATGGGTTTTCTCACTAATGGGATGTTCGGTTCCAGGTGCAGATGAACCGGAACCGGAACCGGAAATTACTCCTGAGGAAACAGAAGAAGTAGAAAGGTTGGAGCCCGCAGAAATCGAAGCGGTAGTATCGGTTGAAACGGGAAGCACATTGGCAATCAGAGAAAGCGCCGGGACCCAAGATAAGCCGGAAGGCGATGTTTTAGACCGCGTTCCGGAAGGGCGGGTGCTTATAATCATTGATAAGCACAACGATAGCCTGGTTGAAGACGGATATACATGGTGGGAAGTGGAAGACACAACTACCGGCATAAGTGGATGGGCTGCCAGCGAATTTTTAGAAGAAAAATAACCTAAGGGAGGAATGTGCCTTGGAAAAACCCATCGGCAAGAGGTCTTTTGGCAGTACGGGGATTCAAATGACTTGTGTCGGCCTGGGTGGGGAAGGAATATTGCGCAGTCACGGCAAGACAAGTGCAGCCGGGGAGCTTATCGACAGCGCAGCAGGACAGGGTATCGGGTACTTTGATTCTGCTCATTCCTATGCCGGGAGCCAGGGCTACTTTGGAGATTTTTGGCGGAAAAATACCCAACTTCGCTCGCATATTTTTCAGACCAGTAAATCAGCAAGCCGCGATAAAAAAAAGGCTTTTTCGGAACTTGATAATTCTCTTAAAACCATGGGATTAGATTACCTGGATCTGTGGCAGATACATGATGTGCGCAGTCAAGATGATTTACAGGCTCTAGAGTCCCCGGGAGGAGCCCTGGAGGCCTTCTTTGAAGCTAAGGAGCAAGGCAAGGTTCGTTACGTTGGAGTATCAGGACACGTGGACCCGGACATTCTTACCCAGGCTGTCCGGAAATGGGCTGTCGATACAGTGTTGATGCCTGTTAATCCTGTAGAAGGTGTGTTAGGAGGTTTTTTGGAGACGACCCTTCCCGCAGCACATGATAAAGGACTCGCTGTGATTGCCATGAAAGTGCTGGGAGCTTCTCGCTACCTGGCACCGGAAAATGGGATTACAGCAGAAATCTTAATTAAATACGCTCTTTCTTATGATATTAGCCTGGCCATTGTGGGATGTTCTACTCCCCGGGAGGTGATGACTTTGGCCCGGGTTGGTCGAAATTTCACCCCCCTTTCCCTGCAAGAGCGGCAGGAAGTAGAAGCTGCCTTCAGGCCCCATGCCCAAAAGTTGGCCTTTTACCGAAACTGGGGATAATTCAAATAAAAGGATGATGTTTAAGTATGCTAGCTTATGTGGCGGCTGTCGCAAAAAACAAAGTAATCGGCAAGGACAACAGGCTCCCCTGGTATTTACCAAATGATCTGCAATTTTTCAGGCGAAAAACTCTTTCGGGTAGCAAAACAATGATCATGGGGAGAAGGACCTTTGAATCATTGCCCAAAGTGCTGCCCGGCAGGAAACATATAATAATTACACAGAATAAAGATTACCATGTGAATGATGAAAATGTGCAGGTGGTTCACACTATAGACGATCTTATGCCTTATGTTGATACGGAGGAAGAGTATTTTGTTATAGGAGGAGCAAAGATATTTAAAATGCTGTTTCCGTATACGCAGAGAATGTACATTACCGAAATCCACGAAGATTTCGTCGGTGATACAGTTTTCCCGGATTATGAGCAAGCGGAGTGGAAAGTAACGGAAAAAAAAGAGGGGATTATTGACGAAAAAAATATATATAAGCATACCTTTTTGACGCTTGATAGGATATGAAAGCTCGTGACTTATAAAACAATGTGGTTATGAGAGAAAGCCGGGAAAAGTTACCGCACTTTTTATGCAGGTTCTAATTATTCTTTCTGCGGAACAGCTACGGCTCGAATGGGTGCTCCGTCGGCGTTTAATGTTTTCAAGGGCAACCCCCAAAACAGAAAATTGCTATCCAGCAAAAGCTCAAGGTTGGTTAAGTTTTCCAGGATAAGAATTTCTTTTTCCAGGAGCAGTTTATGTATTGCAAATATCTTGCTGCTTTCATGGTCAAAAGAAATGGTGTCAGCCCCTATCCCTTTAAGCTTAGAATTCTGTGCCAGCCATTCTGCTGCATCAAGGCTTAACACAGGAAAGTCTTTAAAATATTTTTCCTGACCCCAGTAATGGCTCCAACCGGTATATAGCAGCAAGTACTCAATATTTCGTATCTGTTTTTGGAATGGTAAAAGGTCGGTTAGCTTAATTGTCCTGGAGTCTATGTGCAGTACGTTTATAACCAGTCCCTTTCCCATAAAGCGGTCAACGGCAAAAGAATCAAGGGTAAGGCCGTTCTCCATAATATGAGATGGCGCATCAATGTGTGTGCCCGTATGAGAATAGAAGGTGATCTTTTTCTCAAGATAACCGTGCATTTCCAGGGTGTTGGCGGGTTCAAACAGCGGAGGTTCTGTCCCTGGAAAAACCGGCATCCCCTGGTAAATAGTGTGTGTCAAATCGATAACTTTCATGTGGGTTGCATACCCTTTCTAAAGTTGTATTGTTTTCCTTCATTTGCCCCATGTTGTGTGCGAATGGAGCTATATTTATCATCCGCAAGCTGATAAATCATAAAAATGGAGTAAAAAAAGCCGGCAATACTTGCCGGCTAGTGTGAGCATACTGTCTTTATTGTTCAGTAGGGGTAAAACCGGTGTTTATATTTTTTCTACGTTTGCAGCTTGCTGCCCACGATCTCCTTCGACAACCTCAAATATAACTTCCTGGCCTTCTTCTAATGTTTTGAAGCCTTCTTCCTGGATTGCCGAATAATGCACAAAAACGTCACCTTCGCCTTCATCTTTCTCGATGAATCCGTACCCTTTGTCAGGGTTAAACCATTTAACTTTGCCTTGCATTTTTTTAATACCCTCCTAAAATTGTCCCTTTAACAGGACTTTGTACTTTTTACAGGCTATCATAAACTTGAGCAAAAAGCAAGTACGCGGAGAAATTTTCGTGAGATCCGTGAAGAAGTGCGTCGTTGTAGGAGTGCCGGATAAGGCCAACCTGGAAAAACCTCAGGCGTTTGTTGTTCTCAAAGATGGGCAAGTGGCTTCTTCCAAGCTTGGAAACGAGTTGCAGGAGTTTGTTCGCAGCAGGACTGCCCGTTACAAGTACCCCCGCCAGGTTTTTTTTGTGGAAGAGTTGCCACGTACGTCTACCGGAAAAATACAGAGGTTCAAACTCAAAAATAGGCAGCTATAAAGCTTAGTTTTTCCCGCCGGCACCCGCCTATTGGTAATTGTTAGTTCTATGGATAAGGGTATGCAGGAAATATGAAACAGCAAATGCTGCTATTAGTATGGTGAGCTCTTTGTTTATGCGTATGAAATTGATCAAGGTATCCATCTCGTCATCTCCGGTATCAAATTTATGTCTTTTTATGTCAAAACTTTCTTATAATAATTATACCACGTTCTACCGGTATACTAAAGAGGTTTGCCAATTAATTATCATCTTGCCAAATTCCTGCAATAGCTTTGCATATGTTTGCAAATAAGGGTCATAGCTCGCTTATGCGCCGACAAATAAACTTATATATTTATTCATATATTTCAGAAAAATAACACAGTCAAAAATGTTGACTGGGCACTACCCCTTTGTTATAATCTAAACCAAATGTTTGTTAAAACCAATAAGACAATGAAAGAGGAAAGTAAGCTGGTGTAGTTTTCCACAGAGATAACAGGGCCCCAGGCTGAAAGCCCGTTAGTATAACAGCCAGAAGAAGTTCTCTCTGGAGTTGCAGGCTGAAAATCCGCAGGATAAGGCAGAGGATACGAATAATGATGTATTGCAGGTATAATCGGTATTATTGCTAAGCAGCGGTTTCACCAATAAGCTAGCGGGAAACCATCAATGAGGGAGAGAAGTAAGCGGTGGAAGGACTACAGAGAGCCGGGGGTTGGTGTAACCCGGTGTCCAAAGTTGCTGAAATACACTCCTGAGAAGCAAACCGAACACCGTGATACATTGTTAATAAAATGCCTTTACGGTCAGTAGGCTTTGACGGAAACTTCCACCGTTAAAAGGAAGAGGGTATAAGGCCGGAGCATTTCCGATATCCACTTTGGACGGGTCAACTGGTGATGGGACCAAGAAGAGGTGTTAAGGGGTAAGCGTTGCTTGAATAAGTCCGGTCCGTACCTAAAAGAGGGGGGCACTAGATGTGCCCAACCAGGGTGGTACCGCGTGAAGCCATGGCTTTCGTCCCTACGGACGAAGGCTTTTTTGTTTTTTGCAAAGGGTGTATCGTAGTTTAAGTAATTTTGTAATCCAGAATTATCAAAGAAAGGAAGATGGTAGCATGGATGTTAAGACCGGAACTGCAAAGAAGGCCGAAGGAAGGAAAAGTGTAACAAGGGAGCAGGTATGCTTTCCGCAGGTTCCCTTGTTAAATTCACTAACGGAGAACACGGTAGAGCATGAAA
>SLJK01000085.1 GCA_007135125.1 Syntrophomonadaceae bacterium
CGCTTCTTTGAAACTGCAAGGTCTTGGGATCAAAATCGACTCCTTAACCGAACAACAAAAAACTTACCTGGAAAGCTGGGAATTAGATTGAAATAACAGGAGGACTACAATGGAAGTAGAAATGGCTATAATCGGTGGAACAGGATTCTATCAACCCGAGATTATGGAAGGTACCGAAGAACTGGTTATCGATACAAAATATGGCGAAGCTGTGCTCCAGGTAGGATATTACCGGGATAGAAAACTCGCTTTTTTGGCAAGACATGGCAGGCACCACGGAATTCCGCCTCATAAGATTAATTACCGGGCCAACATTGCCGCGCTGCAAAAAATTGGTGTAAAAAGGGTCCTGGCTACTACAGCGGTAGGCTCCCTCAGGAAGGATCTGCTGCCGGGAGAGCTTGTTATTATCGACCAATTTATTGATTTTACCAAATTTAGGTACCATACTTTCTATGACGGCGAAGGGGGAACCGTCGTTCATACAGACTTTACTGAACCGTATTGCCGACAATCCCGGGAGCAACTAAAGCTGGTCATGGAAGAAAGGGAAATTACTTTTACTTACGGAGGCACCTATATCTGCACAGAAGGGCCGCGCTATGAAACACCGGCAGAAATAAGAGCCTTTGCCGGGTGGGGTGCTGATGTGGTGGGTATGACCAATGTGCCGGAAGCGACCCTGGCTCGTGAAGCGGGTCTTTGTTATGCCAACCTTGCCCTGGTTACCAACTTGGCTGCCGGATTGTCTCCTGACCTCCTAACCCACAAGGAAGTTGTAGATATAGTGAACGATAACATTAATATTATCCGGGAATTATTCATGGAAACCCTTCGTTCCATGCCTGAAGAAAGAACATGCCTGTGCTGGTATAAGGAAGATTTCAGCCTGGGATAAGAAAAATAAAGCAAGAGGGGGTTTATTGCTTTGCACAGCATCCGACCTGTTTTTTGGAATGGTGACAGCCTGCAACTGCTTGACCAGAGGCTTCTTCCCGAAAAAGAAGAATACCTGGCCTGTAAAAGCGTGAATGACGTAACCCAGGCCATCCGCCAGATGGTAGTCAGGGGGGCTCCGGCCATAGGTGTGAGTGCTGCCTTTGGGATGGTCCTTGCGGCAAAAACTGCCGTGGATAGACTGCTCAAAGAAAATAAGGAAGACCATGCCAGTAAATCATCTTTTTCGGAAATGTACACAGATTTAAAAGAGGCGAGCGCTCTCTTAAAGAATTCACGCCCTACAGCGGTCAACCTTTTCTGGGCTGTAGAGAAAATCTTGCAAAAAGCTTTAAAGCTGGAAAATGAAACCTTGCAAAATATTGTTGACGGGCTCGAGCAGGAAGCGGAAGCCATGCTCCGGGAGGACATTGTCACAAATAAAAGAATAGGTGACTTCGGGGCAGAGCTGCTTCCAAAGAAAGGGACAGTACTGACACATTGCAATGCCGGCGCTTTGGCTACCGGGGGTTACGGAACTGCGCTGGGTGTAATCAGGAGTGCTGTTGCCCGTGGAAAATCTATACACGTCCTTGTCGATGAAACAAGGCCACTATTTCAAGGCTCCCGCCTTACAGCCTGGGAACTCCGCAAAGACAATATCCCCGTAACCATAATTGTGGATAGCGCGGCAGGCCATTTCCTGCAAGGCGGCTATATCCAATGCGTAGTGGTAGGCGCCGACAGGGTTGCCGCCAATGGTGACGTTGCCAATAAGATTGGTACATATGCACTGGCCGTGCTCTGCAAAGAGAATAATATCCCTTTTTATGTGGCGGCACCCATTTCTACTTTTGATTTTGCTATGCAAACAGGCAGCGGAATTGAGGTGGAAGAAAGAGCAGCAGAGGAAATCACTTCCTGGAAGCAAACACCTATTGCGCCTGTCGGTGTGGCCGCCAGGAATCCTGCCTTTGATATCACCCCTGCTTATCTGGTAAGCGCCCTCATAACAGAGCGCGGATTGATCTTTTCGCCTGATGCCGATAAACTGGGCAACCTGCCCCGGGAAGGAAAGATGGCCGATTGAATGATAATGATCTAGAAAAGACCCAAAAAACACTGTTAAAAAATACCCTGGCCATGTACCGTGAGGGATTGATATTTGGAAGCTGGGGCAACTTGAGCTGCAAACTGGGGGAGGATAAAATTATTATCACTCCAAGTGCCTTACCATACGATAATCTGCAATATACGGATATGGTGGTGGTAGACCTGGAAACGGGAACGGTAGTGGAAGGCAAATGGAAACCGTCTTCGGAGCTCCCCCTGCATCTCGCCATTTACAAATCCAGGAGAGACGTACAAGCTATAGTGCATACCCACAGTATTTTCTCCAGTGCATTTGCGGTAGCCAGGCAAGAAATCCCCGTGGCCTTGGAAGAACTTGCCCAGTTGGCCGGGGGGAATATCCCCGTAGCAAAGTACGCACTTCCGGGCAGCGACAAGCTTGCCGATAATGCCGCAAAAACCCTGGGAACAGAATCCTTCGGTGTTCTTTTGGCCAACCACGGCCTGATAACAGTAGGGGAAGATCTGGAAGCAGCAGCCCAGAGAAGCCGGGTCATCGAAAGGAATGCCCAGGTACTGCTTTGGTCCAACTTGCTGGGGACTCCCGGCCTACTGGAAAAAGAAGAAGTTAAAGAATTGCGGAGAAAGTTTTTATATTTTTACGGACAGCATAAATAGAGCATTAGCGGTACTAAGCAACAGGCTTACGGTGATTATTAATTGCAAAAAGAATTTTTTCTTTTAATGCTTGAAACGTGCGA
>SLJK01000127.1 GCA_007135125.1 Syntrophomonadaceae bacterium
ACAAGCTGCGGGTTATGTGTAGAAGAATGCCCAACCGGCGCTATTTCATCAGATCAATAGTTTTCGCATAAATTAAGATAAGACTGCTATATTACTCAAGCTCTATAAAGTGGCTTGAGTTTTTTAACGTCTAAATTCAATTTCTACAATTCACTAAAAAAAACGTTCTACTTGTCCGGCTGATGACAATCGCCATCCAGATGTGCTTGGGCTTAGTTAGCATCGCCATATGCACAGATTAAAAAGTAGGGAAATTACTAACAACTCGGTGATAAAATGCTTATGCAAAAAATCGGTAATTATCCTAATAGACAGAAGAATAAATATATTTTAATATTTAAAAGAAAGATAACATTTCTAGGGGCAAATCAAAACAGTTCTTATCGTGCTTTTAGCTAAAATACTTCCTTAATTTACTATTTTAACAAAAGTTACAAATTGGAGGTGAAAAAATGTTGACAAAATATAGCATGACTGTAAATTGTGCCAGCTGTAAAGAGGAGCTCTATCCCCATGAATCGTACAAATGCAGGTACCTTTGCGGAGATGAATTGTGCCCTCCTACTCCCAAATTGCATAAGTTTTTAGACTGCAGAATGCGCTACTTCTGTTCGGAAACATGTTACGAGAAATATGAAAATTCACCTCGCAAGTGCAACATAACTCGCTGGAATCACTTTCTACAACAAGTAATAAATGCGGCACAACCACTTAATTTGCATATACATTAATAATAGAAAAACTAAAAAGTTTTTCTGCACCAAATATAGCTTATGAGCCTTCTTACTGCAAATAGCTTCCATCTAGTTGAATGGAAGCTATTTGCTTTTTTTTAATTTTTTAGCAGTCACACTAATATTTTGTTGGCTCACTATAATACTCCCAAGGCCTGAGACACGGAACAGAAAAAATAAGTTATAATGAAATTGCTTAATACAAAATCAGGGGCTTTTTTTTTATGATTATACGGTTGTCTGCCGGCAAAAGAACCTTAAATACAATTAATGAGGCATCAAGGAAGGGTTATAGTAATCAATATAGAAATATCTTGTTTATATCCCAAGGATTCCTTACAAACCCTTAAGGTGGCTAGAGAGTTTTCGCCTCACAGATGCTTGCGATAGAGTAGTCTAATAGTTGTGCAGAAAAACTCAAGCGTAACAAGAGTATAATTTATTTCTGTTTGGGAAAGGGAATAGATAAATGTTAATAGAAAATCTGGATCCGGTAATTTTTATTTTAGGTCCGCTGGAAATACGATGGTACGGCTTGCTGATGGCGCTTTCTTTTATCATTGGAGGATATTATCTGGTTAAAAACGGAAAGAAAGAGGGCCTCTCCGAGGGGATATTATTTAACATGATTCTCGCTGCTGTCATCGGCGGAATTATAGGGGCTCGCGCTATCTATGTTATAACCAATTTATCCCATTTTATGGCCCACCCTGAACAGATATACCGCGTTGATCAGGGAGGGCTGGCTTTCCACGGCGGTTTATTGGGCGGACTTCTTATCGGGTGGTTTATGGCTCACAGGTACCACGTAAATCTAGGCAGGGTTCTCGATCTCGCCGTGCCTGGTATAGCCGTGGGTTATATCTTGATTCGTATCGCCAATATTTTCAACCAGGAGATACTGGGGCGTCCCGCTGCTTTACTCCCTTTTGAGCTGCACCCCACCCAGGTGTACGGATCACTCATCGGGTTAACCATGCTTCTCATCCATAACTATCTGGCTCGAACACGCCCAATTCGTTCAGGGGAGTTGTTTTGGTCCTTTGTTTTATACTACTCCCTTCTACGGGGAATCATTGAAGAGACCTTTAGAGACAACCCTCTATACCTCTGGGGTTATGTCAGCGAAACCTGGGGAGCGGGGTTTTTTACCCTTACTCAATTGGCAACACCGTTCATTCTCTTGTTGGCGTGGTTTATGCGCAAACGTATTAGGGAGAAGCTAAGATAACGGAGAGTCCAAGGCTGCTATTTTTCTTTTATACTGGTAATCGAGAATCGATTTTGCCTTCTTCCGTTTCTATACCTATAATCAAACTGCAGCGTCCTGTTATTGTAATCGTCGTTCCATATTACGGATGCTTCTTTTAAAGTTGATACTCCCCGGTTAGCTAGTAATCCCAGTATAATATCTGAGTTCCTCCTCATAATCCCGCTGCCTGTTGCCAGTGATTCTCGCGCGTCAAAGTCAAAATATATCTGTGCCAGATAATAATCATCCGGCATTTCCCTGTCTGCTGTTATAGAAATAATATCAAGTGTGGCATTGTCGAAATCCCGCTCCCGGATTATGTTATTAATGGAATTCTCAAGTTCGGTTATGCTCTCGCTATCAGGCCTTTCCAGGGGCTTATCGGGGATGGCAGCAGGTTCCTCGCTCCCGCATGACACAGCAAGGATAACAATCATAAACAATGATAGCAGCCGTACCCACCAACTATTGGATAAGGGCGCTTTTATTTTTTGAGTGTCTTTTTTAGCTTTCATCAGCAGTTATCTCCTTTATGATTCTATTTCTATAATTCTGTCAGTAATCCTGCTAAAAAGCTGTGCCCGGTTAATTTATTTCCGGGAACTTGTTGAACTGTTGATATCTTGCATTTATTTAGCTAAGCCAGAACGATATACATGAGCAGGGAGACGCATACTGCCGAGCCCATACCCAGGATTACTTTACCTGCTATCGTCCTTGTATCTATGGCAAACAAGGACAGGCTTATTGCCAGCAAGACAACTGTAAAATACCAGTAAGCCGTAAATAACAGCACCAGGGCAAATATGAGGTAACAAACCTCCACAAAGAGGACCCTTTTGTAAAATGAGTTGCCCTCAATCAAAGATCTTTCCTCTGTTTTACCCACCAACTTGAGATTCTCGATAAGTTCGCTAAAAGCTCCGATATGCAACAGCTTATAGCATTCATAGGCAGCAAAAATGGCAGCCATGATCTTAATAAGCATAATTCCCTTTCCTTTCCATGTGGATTTCGGTCGGGATGCTGTTGGGAAATGTGCTTTCATCAACTAGCAGGAAATTTATCATTCTTTGTGGAAAAAAGCAAGAGCTTAAGCTGTTTCTAATGAATTCTGAAAAGTTGCAAGGGAAGTAGATAATTAGTTTTAATATGGTAAGACTCTCCGGTTACAATATTGTTAAATTTTTGCATAAATCACTGCATTTACTCGTTTAGCTTTAAATTCCGCCAAATTCTCTTTCTTTGACAAAAAAATTCCCCCTGATCATTGACTTTTACCATTGATTTGTTACAATTTAACTTGGCCTTAAACAATATTGAAAAAGGGGGTTTAGAAAATGCGCGCATTAGGCCGTCATATTTTAGCGGAACTGTATGGTTGTTCACCGGAGGTACTCAACGAGCCAGCAAAAATCGAAGAAACCATGGTTAACGCGGCTCTGGAGGCAGGAGCGGAGATCAGGGAAGTTGTATTTCACCGCTTCAGCCCGCAGGGAGTCAGCGGCGTGGTAGTAATATCCGAGTCACACCTTGCTATTCATACCTGGCCGGAATTAGGGTATGCCGCGGTAGACGTTTTTACCTGTGGCACGACTGTGGATCCTTGGGTTTCCTGTTATTATTTGAAAAAACACTTTTCAGCCGGTCGTATGGCGGCCAAGGAAATAAAGCGCGGCATTTTTGAATATAAATTAAGTCAAAATGAGCAAAAATCCGCAGTCTAACCGGCTTTAAAGGGGGTTTTCGGTTGTCTTCTGTGCCCTGGAAGTGGTTTATTGAACATACCCACCCCACGCAAGCACATATGCACGGTGTTGAAAAATATGTGTTTAGCGGGAAAACCCCTTTCCAAACCGTAGAAATAATTGATACGGATTTTTTCGGCCGCTGCCTGGTACTGGACGGTAAAATCCAATCCACCGAGTTTGACGAATATATTTACCATGAAACCCTGATACATCCAGCCATGATCACACATCCGCGCCCGGAGAGTGTCCTGGTAGTAGGCGGGGGGGAAGGTGCTGTCTTAAGGGAAATTTTAAAGCACCCTTCTGTCAAAAAAGTTGTCATGGTAGATATCGATAAGGAGGTAGTCGAGCTCTGCCGGGAGTACTTCCCGCACTGGAGCAACGGAGGCTTTGAGGATCCCCGGGTAGAGGTTTTGTACATGGATGCCCGCCGCTACCTGGAAGAAAACCATGCCACATGGGACGTCATTTTTTTCGATCTTACAGAACCCCTGGATGACAGCCCATCCTACCTGCTGTTTACCAAGGAGTTTTATGCTGTAGTTAGGGAGCGTTTACACGAAGGGGGATGTATAGCCCTGCAGGGGGGGAACCTTAATCCAAGATTGATTGAATGCCACGGCGCCGTCTATAATACCCTGAAGCTTTCCTTTGATAATGTGGCTTCGTATGGCGCCTATATCCCTTCTTATGATACAATGTGGGGTTTTATCACCGCTTCCCGGGACCTGAAGCCCCGGGATATTCCGCCGGAGATAGTTGACAAAAAACTTGGGGAAGAAAGAAACATTCTTGATCTTAGGTATTACGATGGGTTGACCCACCAGCATATGTTTGCTCTACCTAAGGATATAAGAAAGCAGCGCTCGGCTGAAAAGAGGATTATTGAAGACGACAAACCGCTTTTTGTTTATTAGAGTATAAGGAGCTGTTCCTTGGAAAGGAAACAGCTCCTTAAAATGTAGTTTAGCGTTGCCTGCAAGGCCTTCTCAGTACAGTATTGCTCCTTGTAAGATGCGCCTGCACCGTCAATTCAAATTAACTTAAATTATCGGGGAGGTCAGTATAAATGGAAAAAACCTTTGTAATGTTGAAACCTGATGCCCTGCAACGCGGCCTGTCAGGGGAGATTATCGGCAGATTGGAAAAAAGAGGCCTGAAACCGGTTGCCATGAAAATGATGAGTATAGATCGGGAAATGGCTGAGGAACATTACGGGGAACATAAAGACAAACCCTTTTTTGGGGAATTGGTAAACTTTATCACTTCCGGCCCGGTTATGGCCATGGTCTGGGAAGGGCAGGGTGCGGTCCAGCTCGTCCGTAATATGATGGGCAAAACAGACCCCCGGGAAGCTCAGCCGGGGACGATTCGCGGTGATTATGGCATATTTATGGGAAATAATATTATCCATGGTTCTGATTCACTGCAGAGCGCTGCCAGAGAGATAGCCCTCTTCTTCAATCAAAAAGAACTTATTTCTTACAATAGAGATATAGATCGGTGGATATACGGAGAATAAATAGGGGTTTACGGTAATTAATTTTTTAATAATTAGATTATTTTGACTATACCGACTGCCTTATTAAGGTTTTTACCCTACATATTAGGGTATTTTACCTCTAACTGATTATATATTTAGTGCTTTTCCTGATATTCAATAATGATAACTTATGGCAATATAAACTTAAATTAAGTTTATATATATTACATAAAGATATTATGTAATATATTTTATCAATTTAATAAACATGGCATGCAATATCTTTTATTTTTTGCAATCTTATGTTATAATATTAACAAGTGGGGGGATGGAAGAGGAAAAAAGCCGTATATTTATTATCTCAGAGGTATTTAAATGCCAGTGGGAAAGCAAGGGGGTGAGCTTTTTGGAACAAGTATATCCGCCATCAATGGATAAGGTTACCAGGGAAATAGAGAAAAACGTCAAAAAAAACAAGGATCTCTCCAAAATATATGAAGTATATAAAAGCGTTCTAGCTGTTCAGCTGCAGTACATGGACAGGATAGAAAAAACCATCTCCATTGAGGCAGACCCGGATGAACTAAAGGACCTTCTTAGAAACGGCACCTTTATCCTCTCCGGTTATACCTTAAATATGGAAGGGAAACTATACAAAGAGTTGGTGCAGGCGATATGCGAAGCTATTAAGGAAGCAAGCGCTGAGGCACCGGATAAT
Organism: Syntrophomonadaceae bacterium; assembly: GCA_007135125.1. Lineage (GTDB taxonomy): Bacteria > Bacillota > Dethiobacteria > DTU022 > UBA8154 > SLJK01. The sequence continues at coordinate 5,939 of SLJK01000127.1, forward strand.
CTTTTAAACCTGCATACAGCTGAAGAATTTACAGAAGGGGCCAATTTAGAAACATTTATAAAAGATATTGCCAAACTCAACAAGCAAGATCTGCAGGATTACCTGGAAAGAACAGAAATGGATCAAAGGACAGGATTGGACAGTGAGGTTCTTTCCTTCGTACTGGTAATGGCTTTAAGTACATTTTACAGCGTGTACATGAAAAAGATCAGAGAAAATATTGACTTTACCCTCTGGCGCAAGGGCCACTGCCCTGTATGCGGCCAGGTAGCTTCTTTCGCGCGGCACAGGGGCGAAGACGGGGCAAGGGTTTTATTATGCTGGCTCTGCCACGCCGAGTGGGTCTTTCCCAGGATAGAATGCCCGTACTGTGGCAACAAAGAACAGAAAAAATTGCGGTTTTTTTATCTGCCGGGTGAAAAAGCACGGCAGGTCCACGTCTGCGAAGTATGCAACAAATATCTGAAGACTGTGGACGGCAAAGCTTTGGAACGGGACGTTTTGCTTGATGTGGAGGCTATTGCATGCGGTTACCTGGACGACTTGGCCGAAAAAGAAGGATACAAAAGGCCGGACGATATGACACAAATGCACTAGCCACGAAAGAGGTTGTTGTTTTAGATCCTTAAAAAGTTATGAAAAGAGGTTAGGGTCTAAAAATTATGCTTATAAAAATTTAAAGCGAGGTGAACTTTTGTGAAGCTGTCTAGAAGAAACTTTTTATGGATGTCCGGTGCACTGGTTACAGCAAGCCTGGCAGCAAAGTTGGGATGCGCACCAGAAGAACCCACCGAACCGGATCCAGATGCGCCGCCGGAGGACGATGAGGTAGTTTTAGAACCAGTAGATCTGCGAGTCGAATATGCGGACACAGTGACCCAAATATGTTCGATTTGCGGGGTTGGCTGCGGGGTGCTCTGCTATGTTGAAAACGGTGAAATTGTAGCCGTCGATGGCGATCCCGATCACCCCATTAACGAAGGCACGCTTTGCAGTAAAGGTGCCGCCCTCTACAACATGTATTATGAGTATGACGAAAAGGGCGAACCGGTCGTTAATAAACAAAGATTGACCAAACCCCTCTACCGGGCACCGAATGCCACAGACTGGGAAGAAGTGGATTGGGACTGGGCCATCGAGGAGATAGCGAAGCGGACCAAGGAAACACGGGATGAATATTTTAAAGAGACAAACGGGAACGGAGAAGTTGTTAACCGCTGCGAAGCGTTGGCTTGGGTGGGAAGCGCCATGTGCAACAGTGAAGAAAATTACCTTTTCAGGAAGTTTGTTGCAGCCAACGGTATTGTTAACAATGACCACTGTGCTCGCCTTTGACACTCCTCTACCGTTGCCGGTCTTGGCAACTCGTTTGGTAGAGGCGTTATGACCAACCACTGGATTGACTACAGAAATTCTGATGTAATCATGAATATCGGCGGCAACACCTCTGAAAACCATCCCATTTCCATGAAGTGGATCCAAGCGGCCATGGATAACGGGTGCAAGTTGATTGTGGTAGACCCCCGTTTTACCAGGACGGCTGCCGTAGCGGATGTTTATGCACCCATCCGACCGGGCACCAACACGGCCTTCCTTTCCGGATTAATTAACTATGCCATTGTCAACAACAAGTATCATGAAGAATACGTAAAGCTATTCACCAATGCCTCCAGCCTAATTGATCCTGAATTCGGTTACACCGAAGGTTTATTCACCGGCGCTCAAGATGCCCCGGATTTGGGTGATGGGCAAAAATCCTATAATAAAGACTCCTGGGCTTATCAGAGGGATGCCGAAGGCAATATTCTAAAAGACGAGACCCTTGAGGATCCCAACTGCGTCTGGCAGCTGTTCAAGAATCACTATTCCCGTTATGATGTGCAGACTGTCAGCGAAATTACCGGTTGCCCCGTGGACAAGTTTGAGGAAGTGGCCGAACTGTTCTGCAGCACCGGCGAACCGGGGAAAGCGGGGAACATCTCCTACGCCATGGGTATGACCCAGTTTACCCATGGATCGCAGAACGTGCGCAGCTGTGCCATTCTGCAGTTGGTGCTGGGTAACGTAGGTATTTCCGGCGGCGGGGTGAATGCCCAGCGAGGCCAGTCCAATGTGCAGGGCGCCTGCGACCTGGGTCAGCTTTTCCACATTGTGACCGGCTATATGCCCATGCCCGGAGACGGCCAGGATTTTGAAGCTTACAATGCTACCACTCCCGACAGCGGTTACTGGACTAACCGTCCCAAGTTCCTGGTCAGCATGCTGAAAGCTTTTTATGGCGACAAGGCCACAGCAGAGAATGATTTCCGCTTCGACTATCTGCCCAGGCTGGATAAAGACCGCTCTTCCGTGGCTTATTACACTTATATGGCTAAAGGCGAGGTTAAGGGATTGTTCTGTTTCGCCGATAACCCCGTAGTAGGTGGGGCCAATACTTCCAGGAAGCGTAAAGCCCAGGCAGAACTCGATTGGCTGGTCTGCGCGGACATTTTTGAAAATGAAACCTCCGCGTTCTGGAAAGCTCCCGACATGAACCCGGCCGAAATCGACACCGAAGTATTTCTCCTGCCGGCCGCCATGCACTTCGAAAAAGAAGGCACTGTCACCAACTCCGGGCGTTGGACCCAGTGGCGGAACATAGCGCAGGCTCCTCCCGGAGAAGCCAAGCCTGATTACTGGATCGTGGATAAGCTTTTTAAAGCTGAAAAGAAGCTTTACGAAGAAGAGGGCGGAACATACCCCGGGCCCATCGTGGACATGTTCTGGGAATACGGTGATGAAGTAGATATACCGACAGTTTGTAAAGAAATTAATGGCTATGAAACAGCTACCGGCACCCTGCTGGACACCTTTGGCAAATGCGAAGATGACGGCAGCACTATCTGCGGCAGCTGGATTTACGCCGGTTATTACCAGGATGAAGATAATCCTAACTGCAAACGGCGCACCAGGGAAACAGAAGGCCTTGGCTTGAACCCCGAATTTTCCTTCTCCTGGCCGGTTAACCGTAGGATTGTTTACAACCGCTGCTCATGTGATGCCGAGGGGAACCCCTGGAATCCTGACAAAGCTTTGTTCAGGTGGGACGGTAGCGACTGGGAAACAATGGATGTGCCTGACTTTAACGCCGGCGTGCCCCCGGAAGAAACAGCCGATAAAGCCTTTATCATGACACCGGAACTTCAGTCCAGGCTTTTCGCTCCCGGTCTGGCAGATGGCCCCTTCCCCGAGCATTATGAGCCCTGGGAGAGTGTGACGGACAACAAGATGTCCGGCGTGCAGTTTAACCCCTGCTGCATGGTCTGGTACCCGGAAGACCGCGGAGACAGGGCAGACTATCCTTATATCGCTACAACTTACCGTCTTACCGAGCACTACCAGACAGGTATTATGACGCGAAATATGCCCTGGTTGAAAGAAGTAATGCCCGAAATGTTCTGTGAAATAAGCCCTTCGCTGGCTGATAAGATCGGCGTGGATAATGGCGATATGGTGGAAATCGAGAGCAAGAGAGGCGCTATCCAGTGTAAAGTAGCGGTTACTCCACGTTTGAAGCCTCTCACAATCAACGGTGAGGAACAGGAAATTGTAGGAATGCCCTGGCACTGGGGTTTCATGGGTCTCTCCAACGGAGCCACCGCCAACGACCTGACTCCCACCATCGGTTGCGCCAATACCACCATACCGGAATTTAAAGCATTCGTGTGCGATATAAGGAGGGTGGGTTAAATGGCAAAAGTAATGAGAGTTATAGACACTTCTAAATGTGTTGGATGTAAGGGATGCCAGGTAGCCTGCAAGCAGTGGAACCAGCTGCCTGCAGTGGAGACAGAGTTTACGGGTAGCTATGAGAATCCGGCTGATTTTACACCTGAAACCTGGTGCCGTGTTAAATTTAACGAGTACGAAAATGGTGACAGCATCAACTGGTATTTCAGCTTCTATTCCTGCATGCACTGCACTGAGGCCGGTTGCATGGATATATGCCCGGTGGATGCCATTGTCAGAACCGACTATGGAGCCGTCAGGATACACCAGGAAACCTGCATTGCCTGCGGTGCCTGCGTGGGAGCCTGCCCCTTTGACGTGCCCAGGGTAGGCGAAAAAGCTTATAAGTGCACCTTCTGTGCTGACAGGGTAGAAAACGATCATATTCCCGCCTGTGCCAAAACCTGCCCTACTGGCGCCATCAGTTTTGGAGATGCCGACGAAAAACTGGCAGAAGCGGAAGCACGGGTCAACGAACTTCAGGACATGGGCCATGCTAATGCCCAGATTTATGGAAAAGACGAACTTGGCGGGCTGAAATCCGTATATGTCCTGTTAGATTCTCCTGATATGTATGGGATGCCTGTTGATCCTACCGTCTCCTTCGGCACCTACCTGTGGAAGGTAGCCATGGGACCCATTAAGACCGTAGCAGCCGTAGGCCTGGCGGCAGGCGCTCTTTCCAGCTGGTTTGCAGTACGCAAAGAAGAAGTAAAGAAAGAAAAAGAAGAAAAAGTTGCCGCAAAAAAGTAGTTATAAATAAGGACATGAATAAAGACATGTAGCGCACAAAAAAGAGGGGGAGATGTATAATAATCTTCCCCTCTTTTAAACTGTTTTAATCGTATTCTGGCTTTTAGAAAGAATTCTCGGCCGTTCCACGGCCGGTTATTTAAATTCCTCAACCCATTCCTTTGTATCCTATAGTTACCTTATCGCCCTCTACCAGGACAGGTACCTGATCGGCTCCGTATTTCTCTTTTGCTTCTTTAAGGGCCTTCTGGCTTGAGGATACATTAAATTCCTGGAACGGCGTTCCCTGTTTTTGGAGCTGTGCAATCAACTTTGAACAATGAGGGCATCCATCTTTAACGAAAACCTTTACATCTGCCATATGCTGTCCACCTCCCCAAAATTTGACTACAAAAAATTTCACCTTTAGCGCTTAAGAACAGTATAACGGATGTATAATCCCGAGTCAAACTC
>SLJK01000063.1 GCA_007135125.1 Syntrophomonadaceae bacterium
ACTTTTGACATCCCTTTTTTAAGCGAACTATGGTCACTGGCCGGCCTTATTTTTCTGGTTTTTTTCCTGCTGTTAGACCTGGAACTTATCAAATCAACCATTGTTAAACTTTTTCCTCCGGGTTATCAAAGCGAAGCCCTGCATGTTATCAGTGTGATTGATGCGAAGGTAGGTGCTTACCTTCGCGGAAATGTAGTGCGCTGCAGCCTGGTAGGTGTTATCACAGGCGTCGGCCTATCTCTGCTGGGCATGCCTTTTGCCATTCTGCTGGGTATTACAGCCGGACTACTAAATATTATTCACAACATTGGACCCTTTTTGGCCGCCATACCCGCAGTACTCCTCAGCCTTACTCCCGGCACCCCTCATCCTTTTCTTATTATAGTTCTTTACCTGATTATCCAAACAATAGATCCATTCGTCCTGACTCCTATTTTACTGGGGAAAGCAGTGGATCTCAGGCCTATCACAGTAATGGTGGCTGTACTGTGTGGTGCATCCCTGATGGGAGTGCTCGGGCTTATTCTTGCCATACCTGTAACAGCTATTGCCAAGGTATTACTTAATCACTATTATGTAAAAAGAATGGGTATTGAGATCGTGGAGGAAGCACCCCTAAAGGAATCATCAACTATCAAAAAAAAACTGCTAGGTAGTCCCTAGCAAAGAACTTTACTTATACAATCTCTATAGTCTCCACAATTTTGCTTCTACTTTGCAAATAAAAGCGGGGCATGGTGGGTGAATGAAAAGCTTGACAGTCTTGGGAGAGAGTCATTCGGTTTCATAGCCAGCTTCTTTTATAGCATTTTTTAAATCTTCCGGCGCTGCTTCGCCGGCACGATAGGAAATAACCGCAACACCTTCTTCCAGCGAAACTTCAGCTTTTTCTACTCCATTAATCTCAGTCAAAGCTTTTTCTACCGCATTCTGGCAATGCCCACAACTCATACCCTTAACTTTTAGGGTTATACTTTCAGCCGCCATCACTTCACCTCCCCTCACCTTGTTTTTCATTCATACTTTTTGCTCTTCATTTCTTTCCCGGAAATTAAAAATATCAACGATTTTGCAAAAAGATTTACTGCAGGTTCGGAAAGCCCTGCTGTCGCAAAGCCTCAAATAACACAACAGCAACAGAATTAGCCAGATTCAAGGAGCGCGGTATGGTTTTTACCATGGGGATGCGCAAGCAACAATCTTTCCAACGCTGCAGAATATCTCCCGGAAGCCCATCCGTCTCTTTGCCAAAGACCAGGAAATCATGCTTCCTGTAGTAGATTTCGGCATAGTTCTTTTGCGCTTTTGAGGTAAGGAAATAAAAATTATGCTCACGGTAGGAATCGTAAAGCTCCTCGAAATGGGAGTACTTAAACAGTTGCAGGTGCTTCCAGTAATCAAGCCCAGCCCGCCGCAGGTAGCGATCCTCCAGTGAAAACCCCAGCTCACCCACCAAATGCAGGGTAGAAGCTGTCATCACGCACGTACGGGCAATATTCCCTGTATTCTGTGGTATCTCCGGTTCAATTAATACAATATGCACCCCTACTCCTCCCGCTGCAACACGTAGAATACGTTCCTATCCTCCTGGCAAGGTTCCTGAAAAGTAAACCCCCGGTAGCAAGCTCTTAGTATCCACCCGGTATCCTCCAACAGATCCAGTATTTCTTTATGGGAATATGAGCGCTCTTTATGCTCTTCCTGTATTTTCTGATATAGTCCATCTCCCTGGTGTAGAAAAGCGACAAAATTTATCCTCCAAGTTTTTTCTCGTACTTCCAGGCAACTTTCCCACACCATGGTCAGCTCTTCATCTTCCACCCAGTACACTTCAGCTGCAGGGCTGGCCGGTAATTTTTCAACATGGTTAAGGTTGAAAATAAAAAAACCACCCGGACGAAGAGCTTTGTAAATGGCTGCAAAGGCCCTGCGCACATCCTCCGGGTTTAAAAGGTAGTTTAAACCGTCCTGGTAAAGAAGTGCTGCGTCAACAAGCAAAGGAGCTTTAAAAGAACGCATATCACCCTCCAGAAAAACCACATCCAGCATGGTATTTTCTGCCTTTTCCCTGGCTATCTTCAGCATATGGGGAGCTATATCCAAACCATAAACCTTATAACCTCTTTTGGCCCAAGGAAGGGTGGAACTGCCTGTCCCGCAAGCCAGGTCCATTATCTTGTCACAGGGTGAGATGGCATAATACTCAAATATTTGTTCCATATAATCAGCCCACTCTTCATAATCCACACCGCTTAATAAATAATCATATATATAGGCCAGTCCTTTATAATTTTCCATAACCAACTACTGTAAAATTTCTCCTTCTCTTCCATTGTTTTTTGTTTCTTCCTCAAAATCCTGCTTATCAGGCTGCCGGTTGAAAAAATCATTATATTCTCTTAACTTTTTTTCTACCAGATAATTCACTGTTCCCGAGGGATAAAAACCGTCTTTATTTTTTTCACCTGCACTGACAGACGTTAAAAGCTCCATGCCTTCGTCCACCGTTTTAACAGCATAGATATGAAAAACACCCTCTTTTACCGCTTCTACAACTTCCTTATTCAACATCAAGTTTGTGATATTTTGGTGGGGAATAAGTACTCCCTGCTGGCCACTTAATCCTGCAAGCTTGCACGCTGCAAAAAACCCTTCAATTTTTCTGGTGATCCCTCCCACCGGCTGTATCTCACCTTTCTGATTGACAGATCCTGTAACCGCCAGGCCTTGCTTCAGAGGAAGACCGGAAATGCTGGAAAGTAAAGCATATAATTCCGCGCTAGAGGCACTATCCCCTTCTATACCATTATAGGCCTGTTCAAAACAGAGGCTGGCCGAAACGGTAAGTGGAAAGTCCTGGGCATACTTCTGCCCCAGGTAGCCGCTGATTATAAGTACTCCTTTATCGTGGATACGACCACTCATTTTACTTTCTCTTTCAATGTTTACTATACCTCTTCGGCCCAAATAGACAGCAGAAGTTATTCTGGATGGACGCGCAAAAGCATAATCGCCCAGGTCGATGATGGAAAGCCCGTTTATCTGCCCTTCCTTTGCTCCTTCAAGTTCCAAGAGTATATGTCCTTCTGCAACCAGCTCCAGCAATTTTTTCTCATACTTGTCGGAACGAAATGTTTTTTCTGCGATCGCTTTTTCCACGTGGGAGGCAGCAACATATGGTGCTCCTTCCTGCTCGGCCCAGGTATCAGCTTCATAAATAACCTCTACAATATCGTTAAAGCAGGTGGTCATCTTATCCTGATGTTCTGCCAGCCTTGAACTGTGCTCGACAATTCTTCCTACCCCGGAGCGGTCAAAATGTTTGAGCCCCTCCTCATGGCAGTTGGTAGAAACAAAATTAGCCATCCTGGACATGTTATCCAGGGAACGGGTCATCTCCACGTCAAAATCCACCTTGATTTTGAAAAGTTTCCGGAAATCATCATCTAAACGGTAAAGGAGGTGGTAGAGCATAGGATTACCGATAAGCACAACCTTTACACTCAGGGGGATGGCTTTCGGCTTAAGGCTGGCCATTGTTATCAGGGCGTACTGTTCACCTATGGTTTCGATCCGTATTTCTTTTGTCTTTAAGACTCTTTTCAATACTTCCCAGGATTGAAAATTTAGCAGAATATCTTTGGCCTGCAAAATTAGATAACCACCATTGGCCCTATGCAAGGCCCCCCCTTTTATCATGGTAAAATCAGTGGTAACCATGCCCATCCTGTTTTCGTATTCAACCCTGCCGATGAGATTATAATATGTTGGATTTGATTCAACTATAACAGGAGCACCTTTTGTTTCTTTGTTATCAACGACCAGGTTTACCTTATATTTAGTGGCCGTTTCCTGGCCACGGCTCTTAAACCAGGGAAAAGGATTTTTTTCTTCATCGTCATCATCTTCTTTAAAATCACTGAGGTTCTCCAAAACGTCTTCCTGGAGATCTTCCAGGTACTGCAGCGCCAAGGGAAAATCCTTGTATTCTTCCTTCAGTCCTTCTATAAGCGGTCCCACAGCATGCAGACCCGTTTTATGTTCCAGCTCCCGCACAGCATCTTTTAATTTTTTTTCTTCATTTTGAATACGTCTTAATACATCCATGGCTTTAATTTGCACATCGGTTGATTTTTGCTCCAGCTCTTCCCTCTCTTTAGGGTCTAGCTGGTTATATTCCTCCTCACTCAGCTCCTTGCCTTCCTTGGTGGGCACACTCAAAAAACCTGTGCCACTGCGCTTAATAACAAAGCCGTATTCCAGGGCAACCTTGTTTAGCTCCTCCATTAAGGAAGAACGTTTCTCCTGAAAGTCTTTGAATAACACGGCCTTTTGGCGTTCATAATCTTCAGTTTTAAAGGTTTTCGGGATAACCTCTTTAAAATCATCCAGAAGGCGGTCAATATTACGCACAAATACGCTGCCGCTTCCAGCCGGAAGGTTGAGGGCAAGAGGAGCTCCGGGATCCTTGAAATTGTATAGATAGCACCAATCATCAGGAACCGCTTCCTTACCGGCTGCCTCCTCAATAACAGAACGAGCATAGCTAATCTTTCCGGTTCCGGTAAGACCGGTCATGAAGATATTATAGCCGTGGCGGTTTATTTTTAAGCCGAAATCCATGGCTCTAACTGCTCGCTCCTGGCCGATAATGCCCTCGAGAGGAGGAACATTTTCAGTCGTCTCAAATTCAAATAGATCTTTATCACATTTCTTGAAAAGTTTTTCTGGATCCAACCTGCTGCTTTCCAAACCCATCCCTCAACCTCCTCGATTTTTCTAATAAAATATTTTTTTGCAAAAGGTATTTAAATTATATTTTTGGGAGCTCCTTGTTTTCCGTATAATATTTGCAATATAATTTAAGTAAACAGTGTTCACAGAAAGGCTTCCTGGCCTGACAGATTTGTCGGCCATGATTTATAAGCCGGTGGTGAATGGAGGACCATTTCTGAGTTGGAACCACCCGGCAGAGATCTTTTTCTATTTCCAGAACGTTTTTCCCTGCAGTTAATCCCAATCGCCTGGAAACACGGCTCACATGAGTATCTACTGCCAGGGCTGGTATGTCAAAGGCAGTACCAAGAATTACGTTAGCCGTTTTACGACCTACTCCTGGTAAAGACATGAGCTCTTTCCTGTTTTGAGGGACTACACCGTCATATTTTTCGCAAAGTAGGCGACTGGTTTCCATAATCTGCTGACTTTTTTGGTGATATAGTCCTGCCCCCTTAATTTTTTCCTTCAGCAAGGTGATGCCCAGAGAAAGTACATCATCCGGCCCGCTAACTTCCTCAAACAAAGAAGAGGTAATCTTATTAACCTGCTTATCTGTGGTTTGAGCGGAAAGCACCACCGCTACCAACAACTGAAAGGGCGTCTTGTAAAGCAAGGTGGTTCTCGCCTGGGGGTATTCCTGCTCCAGCAGCCCAAGTATTTCGTTTACATATAGTTCTTTATCATTTACTCTCATCAGCATATTGCTCTCTTAGAGTTTCTATCTCTTCTGGGTTAAGAAGAGTGCTTGTGTCACCCATTGCTCTACCTTCGGCAATATCTCGCAGCAGGCGGCGCATAATTTTGCCGCTCCTGGTCCTGGGTAGCTCGGTTGCGAAAAAGATGTCATCCGGCCGCGCAATAGCCCCAATTTTTTGAGTAATATACCTCTTTAGCTCCTCGGCCAGTTCTTCTGAGCCATCCACTCCTTCCTTTAATGTAACAAAGGCAGAAACAGCTTGTCCCTTTATTTGGTGGTCTTTACCGATGACGGCAGCCTCAACTACTGCTTGGTGCTCCACCAGGTCTCCCTCGATTTCAGCGGTTCCCAGCCTGTGTCCCGAGACATTTATAACATCATCTACCCGTCCCAAGATCCAGATATAACCATCTTCATCACTGCGAGCACCGTCACCGGTATAAAACTTCCCGCAAAATTTTTGCCAGTAAGTGGATTCGTATCTTTCAGGATCATTAAAAAGGATCCTCAACATGGCAGGCCAGGGGGTAGTGATTACCAGGTAGCCGTTTTCTCCGGCAGGAAGAGGTATACCTTTCTCATCTACTACTTCTACACATACGCCGGGAAAGGCACGTCCTGCTGAGCCCGGCTTCATCTTATCCACTCCGGGCAGGGTTGATATCATAATCATGCCAGTTTCAGTCTGCCACCAGGTATCCACAATAGGACAGCGTTCCTTTCCAATATGCAGATAGTACCAGGACCAGGCCTCCGGTTTGATAGGCTCACCTACCGAACCCAACAACCTTAAGGTGGAAAGGTCCCGTTTTTCTGCCCATTTATCGCCCCAGCGCATAAAAGTGCTGATTGCCGTAGGAGCCGTATAAAATATAGTGACCCCATACTTTTCAATGATTTCCCAGAAGCGATCCTTTTGCGGATAGTCCGGAGTTCCTTCAAAGAGTACAGAAGTAGCTCCGTTGGAAAGTGGACCATAGACAATATAGCTCTGGCCGGTAATCCAGCCGATGTCAGCAGTACTCCAGAATATATCTTCTTCGCGGCAGTCAAAAACATATTTGAAGGTGGTATGAACCCCTACCAGGTAGCCGCCTGTAGTATGCAGTATACCTTTGGGCCGCCCTGTTGTACCGCTACTATAGAGGATAAAGAGAGGATCTTCCGCCTCCATCGCTTCCGGTTGGCAGTAAAGTGGAATATCGTTTTCCAGTTCATGGTACCACAGTTCATTTTTTTTATTAAGCTCTATTTCCCTGGAACCTCTTTTGATAAGCATAGTTTTTTCAACACACTTGCAGTTGTCCACAGCAGCACGGGCGTTTTCCATCAGGGGAATATACTTCCCTCTCCGGTAGGCCTCGTCTACTGTTATAAGCAGGCTGGCCTGGAGATCGTTAAGGCGAGTCTCCAAAGCCCCGGCGCTGAAACCAGAAAAGACTACGCTGTGAACGGATCCGATGCGGACACATGCCAGCATAGCTATAACCGCCTCCGGGATCATGGGCATATAAATTACTACCCGGGCCCCTTTACCAATTCCCATTTTTTTTAAGACATTGGCAAAATAGTTCACCTTCCTATACAGCTGGTAATATGTATAAGTGGCTCCCGTGCCGTTCTCAGGTTCAAAAATTAGCGCTGCTTTATTTCGACGAGGGGAGTTAACATGTCTGTCCAAACAGTTATAGCTGACATTAAGCTTGCCTCCGTCAAACCAGCGATAATAAGGCGCGTTCTCTTCGTCTAAAACCTTGTTCCATGTTTTAAACCATTCCAGCTCTCCTGCCATCTGTTCCCAAAATCCTAAGCGGTCTTTTTGTGCAGAAAGATGTAAGCGATCGTTGTTAAGCAAGGCTTTCTGCCTAAATTGTTCTGAGGGCTGAATAGCTGCGGACATCTTGTTATCCTCCCTTTTATTTTGGAGAAGTTAAATTCCTGAACTCCAGCTTTCCTAAGCGTATAGAACAACAAAATTGTTAACTATCGTTTTCCGTTACCAGGCTACACTGTTATCTTTGCAGTTTGTTTATTACAAATCATTCCGGAGGACGGGGTACAATTCCTTTTTCCATGAGAAACTTGTTCTGGTCCTGTGCTCTTTTAATTTTCTCCGCAGCAATCCTGAAAATATCTTCTTTTTCCTGCTCATAGAGCGCCAAACCTTCTTTGATGGCCTGCAGGGCGGTGGCAGTAGCCACCCGTGGAAATATTTCCCAGTTGTCCATGGTGGGCAGAATCTCTTCAGGGTTCAGTCCCTTTTCGGCAGCACACAGGGCCAGTTCTTCGGCGGCGGCCAGGCACATGGTGTCGGTAATGGTGCTGGCCTGTACATCCAGGACTCCGCGAAAAATAGCCGGGAAACCCAGGGAATTATTGACCTGATTAGGAAAGTCGGACCGTCCGGTGGAAACCACTGCCGCTCCTGCTTCTTTGGCTTCCCAGGGCCATATTTCGGGGATAGGGTTGGCACAGGCAAAAACTACTGCATCTTCGGCCATGGAAGATATCCATTCTTTTTTGATGGTATCTGGGCCCGGCTTGGAAAGGGCAATAACCACATCTGCCCCTTTCATAGCTTCGGGCGCCCCTCCCCTGCGATTCCCAGAATTGGTCACCTGGCAGAAATGCAGTTTGTCCCGGTTTTCTACTGTAATATCAGCACGGTCTTTATGCAGGATTCCTTTGCTGTCACACATAATAATATTCTCCGGCGGAACGTTTGCAGCCATAAGCAGCCTGATGGTGGCTATATTGGCTGCACCGGCCCCGATAAGGGTGATCTTTGCTTTCTGCATTTCTTTGCCCACAATCTTAAGAGCATTGATAAGCCCGGCCAAAGTCACACAGGCGGTTCCCTGCTGGTCGTCATGCCAGACGGGGATATGGCATTCTTCGCGGAGGCGGTCCAGGATATAAAAACATTTGGGATTAGAAATATCTTCCAGGTTAATTCCTCCAAAGGTGGGCTGCAGAAGCTTAACTGTATTTATAAGTTCATCGGGGTCTTTGGTATCCAGGCAGATAGGAAAAGCATCCACACCCCCCAGGTATTTAAAAAGAAGGGCCTTGCCTTCCATGACCGGAAGGGATGCCTCCGGGCCAATATCTCCAAGGCCAAGGACTCTAGTTCCGTCAGAGACCACGGCAACAAAGTTGGCCTTGTTGGTATGTCTGTAGACTTCTTTCTTATCCTCGTAAATGGCACGGCAGGGGGCAGCGACCCCGGGGGTATACCAGATGGCAAAGTCGCTGTAATCACGTACGGCAGCCTTTAAGCTTACTTCTACCTTGCCGCGGTAAAAAGGGTGCAGTTTCATGGCGTCCTCGGCGGGTTTTTGGGCTCTGGCCAGCAGATCTTCTTTATCCAAAACAAACCAGCTCCTCTCAGCTATTTTTCCCTGGCATAGCGACGGCGCCCTTCTTCATAAAGGTCATTGCCGTAAATATCGTTAATGACCGTGGCAGGGAAATCCTCCACAACCAAGCGGCGGACAGCTTCAGGCCCTAATTCCGGGTAGGCTACCACCTCGGCTTCTTTTATGGTTTTTGCCAGCAGGGCACCGGCACCTCCGGTAGCCGCCAGGTAAACACCTTTGTAATCCTGGAAGGCCTTTCTGGTCTCCTGATTTCGAGAACCTTTACCGATTACAGCTTTTACACCACTTTTTAGCATGGTAGGTGTGTAAGGATCCATGCGTCCGCTGGTGGTCGGTCCGGAAGAACCAATAACCTGTCCAGGTTTGGCCGGGGTGGGACCCACATAGTATATAATCTGACCTCTAAGGTTAACCGGCCAGGGCCGGCCCTTTTCCAACAGTTCTATCAGCTTTTTGTGAGCTGCATCCCTTGCGGTATATATCTCGCCGCTAATAAGAATATTATCCCCGGCTTTAAGGTTCCTAACCTTTTCGTCAGTAAGGGGAGAAGTAATTTTTTTGAACTCCATTATTGTTTGGTCTCTCCTTTTTATTATATCTACCGGAATACTCTGCCAGCTGTTTTTTCCAAGAAAATTAACGGCACTTGCATTTGGGAGTAAACGTGACTCACAAAACTTTCTCCACGCTACGGCTGGCATGACAGTTAATATTAACTGCAGCAGGCAGGCTGGCAATATGACAGGGAAACACCTCAATATGAACGGCCAGGGCGGTAAATCTTCCCCCAAATCCCTGGGGGCCTATACCTGTATTATTAATTTTTTCAAGCAGCTTGTCTTCCAGGTCAGCATAAAAGGTATCGGGGTTGGGGCTTCCCAGAGGACGTAACAAGGCCTTTTTAGCCAGGTATGCCACCCTTTCGAAAGAGCCTCCCAAACCGATTCCCACCACGATAGGAGGACAGGGATTGGATCCGGCAAGCCTTACCGTCTCCACCACAAAATTCTCCAAGCCCTTGACTCCCTGGGCAGGGGTAAGCATTTTTAATGTACTCATATTTTCACTTCCTCCACCTTTAGGGGCCATCACCAGTCTTACTTGATCACCCTGCACCAGTTTTACGTGAATTATGGCAGGGGTATTATCGCCGGTATTTTTCCTATCCAGAGGATCTCGGACGATAGATTTTCGCAGGAACCCTTCCTGATAACCTTGCCGCACACCTGCGTTTACCGCCTCTTCAAAATCTCCTCCCACCAATAACACTTCTTGTCCCAATTCCACAAAAATGACAGCGGTTCCTGTATCCTGGCACATGGGGACCTCTTCTTCCCGTGCAATCCGTGCATTCTCCAGCAGTTGTTTAAATACTTCTTTACCCACAGGAGAAACCTCTTCCTCCAGCCCTTTTTGAAAAGCCCGGATAACATCTTCACCTAAAATATAATTAGAGTCTTTGCACATCTCTACAACTGCCTCGCTGATAAACTTGACGTCAAGCTCTCTCATGATACGCCTCCCTGCAAACCAACTCATTGCTTTTTTGCTTTTGACTTTCAACATTGGTTATTAATTTTCACCATCAAGTTCCTTTTTTAAAAGATTCATTACAATTTTAGGGTTAGCCTGCCCTTTTGTTTGTTTCATGACCATCCCTACCAGAAAAGTTAGGGCCTTTTTATTTCCTCCCCGGTAATCGTCAACAGCACCGGTATTTCCGAGTAAAACTCGGCTGACGATTTCTGACAGTTCTCTCTCATCGTCTATCTGTACAAGACCTTTTTCCTCAATAATCTTACGGGGATTAGTGCCATATTTAAAAGACTCCTCCAGAACTTCCTTGGCGGATCTGCCACTAATATCTCCT
>SLJK01000022.1 GCA_007135125.1 Syntrophomonadaceae bacterium
AGGAGATATTCCTTTTTTCGCAAGGAAATGACCGTTGCCATGCAACGTTTGTACATTAAAAATTTTGAGGAACCTTGAATTAACAATCCAAGAAGACGGTACTCATAAACAGTTTAATTATCGCGGTAGATTATTTTCAAAGTCAAAGTCAAAATCAAAGACAATTATGGTTTTCAATATGCAAATTATCATTTGATAAAAGGAACTTTACCATGGAACTATTATCAATATCCCGTGCGCTGCAGGTACATGATAGAGAGCTTATTTGCTTCTATGGCGGTGGTGGGAAGACTTCTCTGCTTTTTCGTCTTGCACGTGAGTTATCTTCTCCGGGCAGTAAGGTGCTTCTAACCACCACTACCAGGATGTCTGCTCCGCAATCGATACCCTGCGTTTTTGCTTCCGGCTCTGCGGAAGCTGCCAGAAAGTTGCAGGAAAGTTTTCAGCATTACGATATGGTTATGCTGGGACACCATCGACTGTCGGGCAATAAAATTAGCGGGATAGACCCTTATCTGGTGGAAGAACTTTACCACCAGGAAGAGATTTCTTATATTCTTGTTGAAGCTGACGGAGCTGCCCACAAACCAATTAAAGGATATGCTTCCTATGAACCTGTGCTGCCCCCAGGAGCAACCCTAAACATGCCCTTGTTAGGTGTGGATGCAGTTGGCAAGAGAATCAACACAGAAAATGTTCATCGTCCGGCATTATTTGCCAGGCAGGCTGGTGCTGAAGGAGAAAGCATTATAACTGTAAAACATTTTGCCCGTTCTCTGTCATGGATGGAAAAAGTGGGACGAATCCTTTCTCCATCTGCGCGTTTTATTCCTGCCGTTAATAAAGTTGACCTGCTTCAAAACACAGAATTGGTTAGAGATATTGCTGCTTCTTGGGCAAAGATGTCCTCGGCGGATCGCCTATGCTTTCTGGCTGCTGTAGAAGAAGTGCCCTTAAAATTTATATTCATTCCTGGCTCCAAGGGGGCAAGGCCGTTTGTTTCCTGTGTAATACTTGCGGCCGGTCTTTCTTCCCGTATGGGCATGAATAAGCTCGCTTTATCGGTGCGAGGGAAAACAATGCTGGAGCATACCGTTGATAATGCGCTGAAATCATATGTAGACGAAGTTATTGTGGTTGCCAGACCGGATAACTGCGACAGACCAGAGCTTGAGGCACGCCCACGACTAAAGGTAGTGGATAACCCCTTTTACAGGCAGGGGATTTCATCTTCTTTGAAGGCTGGTTTGCAAGCGGTATCATCCCTCAGTCAGGGAGTGTTCTTTACGCCCGGAGATCAACCTTTTATTTATCCTGAAAACTACAACCTTTTACTGGAGCATTACAGGGAATCTCAAAAGCTGGTTACCTTCCCCCAGTATAGGGGGAAAAGAGGAAATCCCGCCCTTTTTGACCGCCGTACCTGGCCCCTGTTACTGGAACTGGGAGGTGATATAGGAGGACGTGCAATTTTTTCTCGCCTGCCTGAAGGGGAGATCTGTGGATTAGAAACCTCCCAAAAGGGGGTTATTATGGATTTTGATACCCCGGAAGATCTGGAAAAAAGATAAGATGGTGCTTTTTTCTTGAGTATTTTCAGCCTCACGTTACAGTTTATATTTTTACCATAACGATAAAATTAAGAAAGAAGTGAGACTATTGCTTGTCAATAAGAGCAAATTATTTTTACTGGCGATATCCGCCAGCATCTTCTTACTGATACTGGTGCCCGCTCATGCTTTTTTCTCCGAGGAACCGAAGATTGATGAAACACCGGATATAGAATTGACTGTAGCTGCTGCTTCTGCCTTGCGTCCAGCTTTCGAGGCTGTAGCTGTTCGCTTCCAGGAAAAGACAGGTGTTAAGGTAGTGCTTGTTTTTTCTTCGTCAGGGAACCTGGCCAGGCAGATCAGCCATGGTGCCCCCATTGATCTTTTTGCTTCTGCCGATACAGGTTATGTCGAAGAATTAATTGAAGAAGGGCATCTTCTGGCTGAAACAAAAGAGGTGTATGCTAACGGCCGAATTGTTTTAGCGAGTAACAGGAATTTTGCGGTGGAACCTACTTGCCTGGAAGATCTTCTCAGCGAAGAGGTAGATCGAATTGCCCTGGCCAACCCTTCGTATGCTCCTTATGGACTGGCAGCTAAGGAGGCCATGGTGGAAGCCGGCATCTGGGAGTCGGTCCAGGATAAGCTGATTTATGCGGATACTGTTTTCCAGGCCTTGCAGTATGTACAGAGCGGCAATGCTTCAGTGGGTATTATTGCTGAGGCAATTGCCAATGTCCCCGAGGTAAGTTCTGTGCCGCTCCAAGGTGGTTTGTACAATCCCGTAGAGCATACTCTGGCTGTTGCCACAGCAGCATCTTATCCAGAAGCTGCTGTGAATTTGGCTGGTTTTATAGGCGGGTCCGAAGGTGTAGCAATAATGGAAGAACATGGTTTTTATAACCCCGCCCCTTAGCAAAGGAGGTTTGCTTAAGTAGTGGACTGGTTTCCCGTTTTATTGTCATTAAGAGTAGCCTTTTTTTCCATGTTACTTGTCCTGGTTACAGGGGTGCCTCTGGCATGGGTGCTGGCAAGAAGCAACATCCCAGGCAGGGATTTGCTTTCCTCCCTGGTTACCCTGCCGATGATTTTACCTCCCACTGTCCTGGGTTATTATCTGTTACTTTTACTCGGCAGGCAGAGCCTTCTGGGGAATTTTCTCCAGGAGCATTTCGGTATTAGCCTGGTATTTACCTGGCAGGCGGCTGTGTTGGCAGCCGCTGTTGCTTCCATGCCCCTTATGACACGGACAGTGCAAGCCAGCCTTGAAGCAGTAGATATTGAGTTGGAAGACGTAGCCCGAACTCTTGGCCGCTCCGAAATAGCTATTTTTTTTACAGTGACGATTCCCTTAACCTGGAAAGGAATCATAGCCGGCCTGGTTCTTGCTTTTGCACGTTCCATGGGAGAGTTTGGAGCCACCCTGATGGTGGCGGGAAATATTCCCGGCAAAACTCAGACCCTTTCTATAGCAATTTATGATGCGGTTCAGCAAGGAGAGACAGGCTTGGCCAATTTATTGGTACTTCTAATTAGCGGGATTACTGTTGTTGTTTTGCTACTTTTGAGCAAGCTGACCAAAAGAGGAGACAGGGTAAATGTTTAGCATTAATATAGTCAAGCAGGCAGGAACATTTTTGCTCAAAAAAGCCTGGACAGTGAAAGATGGTGAGACCATTGCTCTCTTGGGTGCATCGGGCTCTGGTAAAACCATGACACTCAAGTGTATTGCAGGGCTCATAAAACCCGATAAAGGACTGATAAAAATGGATGATGTCACCTATTTTAATGCTGAAGCTGGTATCAATATACCTCCACAAAAAAGGGAAGTGGGTTATGTTCCCCAGCAATATGCTCTTTTTCCGCACCTTGATGTTGAAGCAAATGTATCTTTTGGGTTAAAGGGAATAGAAAAAGAACAGAGACGCCAGATTGTAAATGAATTATTGCTCTCTGCCGGATTGGAGAAAATGAGCAAAAGATATCCCTCTCATCTTTCGGGCGGCGAAAAACAGCGGGTTGCTCTTGTTCGCGCCCTTGCTGCCAAGCCCAGCATTCTTCTCCTTGATGAGCCTTTTGCCGCAGTAGATTCTTTTCGAAAAAAAGTATTGAGGGAAGAATTGAAAGCTTTCTTGGCAGAATGCAGCATACCAGCGGTTCTGGTTTCTCACGATGAAAGAGACGTAGAAGCCCTGGAAAGCAGGGTTGTCCTTTACTAAAATATCCCCAGGTAGGTGGATCAGGCTGCTGTTTTCCTGATCTTGCCAAGTTAATCTTGTTTAATTAGGACAATTAAAGTATAATTGATTTAACAATAGAGAGGGAAAGGATGAAGCTGCTTGGAATTGCTGATTATCTTTATAATTATTATGATCCTCTCCTCCATAATGCGCTCTTTTAAAGGTGCTGCCCGGGAGGATAAGCCTGCAGTTCCAACTTATGATCCTGTTGAACTTCTTCAGGATGAGGAAAAACAGGACAAAGCGGAAACTGTTTACGCCACTGATGAAGAAGAGGAGAGCCCTTTTGCCTGGTTGGAAGGACCCCGCGCTCGGGAAGAGTTTCGACGTGGAGCTGAGGAGTTGGGGGAAACAAAAAGTGAACAACCTTTTGCCTCCTACAATGTTGAGGAGAAACAGTCTCCTGCAAAAATTACTGCCCGGAACAAAAAAAGAAAAAGGGCTGAGCAGGGAGCGCAACTTTCCCCAAAAATACCGCAAAAGGATAATACTCTTCAGCAGTCCTGGGGCCAGGAGCAACGGCATTCCCACAAGAAGGTCTTTGCCCAGGGCAGAAGTTCTTATCTCCAAGAAGGGGAACTGGAAGTGCTGATAACTGGCAAGAGGCTACCATTAGGAATAGTTGCTTCCGAAGTGCTTTCTGCGCCGCGAAGTAAAAAACCTTACCGATCTTTGCGGCGGGGTTGATAAGAGACTTTTGATTGACGTATAATTGACGTATATTAGGTATGATGCACGGCTGTGCGTTTCCGTTGTTTCCCTAACTGTTTATAAAACGTGAGTTGCAAGCTGCAGTTTATAGCATATGTTAAGCAGGGATTAGAACATCAAAAAAGAATAATGTGTTTTATCTGTGCTGCCTTTCAGGCGGCTTTTTTATCATAATTATTGTTACGGCGATGAGAAGATAAGCAGCAAGCAGTGTCAAAGCAGACAGAGATGTTTTTTGTGCTGGTGAAATTCAGATACTGACTGGGATGGTGGAAATATAGACGAGTCTGGGTATGAAGGAATCTAAATTTTGCTGTCGAAGTTATTAATGCAAAATAATAGGTAATATTTGGCGGAACATAAAAGATGATTTAAGTATTCCAAAGATAATGCCACAGGAAAGGAGGGGTACTTTTTTTTGACGGGAGAACAGGCTGAAAGAAAAATTCAACTGCAGAGCACAGATGAGATACTATCACTCTCCGGGAAATTTGATGAACACCTTTCTCTGATCGAAGAGAATTTTAACGTTAGCGTTATTCCCAGGGGGGACGAGCTTTCTATTCGGGGTGGAAAAGAGGAACTGAACAGAGTATATGATCTTTTACAGGAGCTGCTGTCCTTAATACGGGGGGGGCATCGCCTGAGCAAAGCTGAATTTATCTATGCCCTGAAGCTGGCGGGTAGTGGTAATTCAAAGGAGATAGGAAATCTTTTTGACGATCTGGTGTTAGTGACAGACCGTGGGAAAAGAGTACGGCCCAAGACTCTGGGTCAGAAACGTTACCTGGATGCTCTGCGGCGCTATGATATTGTTTTCAGCATAGGCCCGGCAGGCACGGGGAAAACGTACCTGGCCATGGCCATGGGCGTTTCTGCCCTGAAAAACAAAATCGTAGAGAGACTAGTTCTTACCAGGCCCGCTGTAGAGGCCGGGGAACACCTGGGTTTTTTGCCGGGTGATTTCCAGGAGAAGGTTGATCCTTATTTGCGCCCCCTTTATGATGCTCTTTATGATCTGCTGGGAGCAGATAATTATATTAAGTACAGAGAGAAAGGGATCATCGAAGTTGCTCCACTGGCTTATATGCGGGGTAGAACACTGGATGATTCTTTTATAATATTGGACGAGGCTCAAAATACCACCTCTGAACAGATGAAGATGTTTTTGACTCGCATGGGATTTGGTTCCAAGTCTGTAATCACTGGAGATATTACGCAGGTGGACCTGCCCAGGGGTAAATTTTCCGGGCTTATTGAAGTAATGGAGATTCTGAAAGATATTGAAGATATCTCTTTTATTCACCTGGGGGGCGAGGATGTAGTTCGCCACAACCTGGTGCAGAAAATTATCCACGCCTACGAAAAACATATTTCTCGTAAGGAACCGAAAGGATAAGTGTCTGTATGGTGTCACGTAAAAAATCGAATTCTTTATTAAAGCAGCTTTTTTCTTTAACTGGGAACAGGCAAAGCCAGCGCATTTTCTTGGTGCTGGGAGTCTTTGTCTTTATTTATTTTTTTCTGCTGCTTTCTGTTTTGCCTATGGGGTTCCGTGTAGAAGAGGGGATGCCCAGTCCCCAGACTATATATGCTCCCCGTGAGGCTATAGATCATTATATTACCAGTCAATTGAGGGAGGAAGCGGCCTCTGCTGTGCCGGAGGTATACGATCACGATGATACTGTTGTGGAAGAGGGTCGTGACGTAATAAGTGACTTCTTTTACAATGTTCAAATGGCAAGAGCAGCCGAGGGGGAAGAAAGAGAAGAACTAATTTCTCAGCTAGAAGATGAACTTTCTGAAGAGCTCTCTGTAGATATTTCCCGTAATTCACTGGAATATTTATCAGGGATGTCTTTGGGGGACTTGAGTGAATTGCATGAAAGAGTGGATGAAATTTTTGTTGAGGTAATGGAGCAGGGTGTTCAGAAAGACGAAGTGGAAGCTGCCCAAGTGCAAATTTCTCAGGAAATAAACCCTCTACCTTACAGTACTGAGGCCAAGCAGGGCATGGAGCGACTATTGGTTTCCCAGCTACATCCTAACATGATTTATAACGAGGAGGTCACCGAAGCCAACAGGGAAGCTGCCAGGCAGGAGATAGAACCTGTACGTATCCAAGAAAATTCTCTTATTGTGCAGGAAGGTGAGAGAGTAACAGAACATCATGTGGCCCAGTTAGAAACCCTGGGATTATTGGGGCCTCGGGTTCATATAAGCGGTTACGTCGGACTATTTTTGATTCTGATCATCATTTTTTTGATCGTTGGCCTTTACCTCTTTTATTTTAACCGGGATATTTATGATAATGTGGTATATCTTTCACTGCTAAGCTTGATAGTGGTATTGACACTACTATTAGGGCTGGCCGCCCAATTTTTCTCTGCATTTTTTATGCCCCTGGCCATGGCGGGCATTCTAATCACCATTCTTTTTGAACCGCGACTGGCAGTGTTGTTTAATGTGGTTCTTGCCATACTACTGGGTTTTGTGGTGGATGGTGAGTTTGTCTATATTGTTGTGGCACTGGTAGGTGGTCTGGTGGCCATCTATAGTGTCTCCAAGCTGCAACAGCGTTCTGATCTGACCCGAGCTGGCATTAACGTTGCTGTTATCAATATGTTCAGTATCGTGGCTCTCTTTTTGCTAAACCAGGGCTTTATCCTGGAATACGAGTACCTGCGTGAATTTAGCATTGCTGTTTTGTCAGGTGTGGGAAACGGCCTATTTTCAGCGGTAATGGCTATTGGTTTGCTTCCGTACCTAGAAAGCACCTTTGGTCTTACCACCGCGATAACTCTCCTGGAACTGGGAAATCCTGGTCGTACCCTTTTAAGGAAACTGCTCATGGATACGCCTGGCACTTACCACCATAGTATTATGGTGGGCAATCTGGCCGAGGCTGCTGCTGAAGAGATTGACGCCGACCCCCTTCTTTGTCGTGTCGGAGCATTTTATCATGACATCGGCAAGGTAAGGCGTCCTTACTTTTTTGTGGAAAACCAGTTTACTGGAGATAATCCCCATAAAAAGATTTCTCCTAATCTCAGCGCCCTGATTATCCGCTCCCATGTCAAAGATGGGGTGGAGATGGCCAAAAAAGAAAAATTACCTTTACCTATAATTGAAATCATTCAGCAGCACCATGGCAGTGGTCTCATTTCTTTTTTCTACCGGCAGGCGCTGGAAAAAATGGAGATCAGGGAAAGCAAAGAAAACAGGGAAAAAGGTGGTACGGGGCTTTCCGAGGAAGATTTTCGCTATCAGGGCCCTCTGCCACAGACCAAGGAGGCTGCTATCATCCTGCTGGCAGACGCAGTGGAAGCGGCTGTACGGTCTTTGTCCAGGCCTATAGCTGGAAGAGTAGAGGGCATGGTCAGGCGCATCATAAAGGAGAAATTGAATGATGGCCAGTTCGACGAAGCTCCTTTAACACTTAAAGATTTGGATCGTATAGGTGACACTTTTGTATATGTGCTTTCGGGTTTATTTCACCAGCGCATTGAATACCCCGAGAAAGAATTAAGGGCGGACCTGGCTGAGGGAGGAAGCAAAAATGGCGGTGCTGGTAAATAATATCCAGGACAGGGTAGATGTTCCTGAAGAACTCCTTTCTATATTGGAAAAATTGGGAGAGTATGTTTTGCGCCTGGAGGGAGAGTCTGCTGGCGAAGAAATGGGCATCATACTGGTGGACGATGGATATATCCAGGAGCTCAACCTGACTTATAGAGGCTATGATTATCCCACTGATGTCCTTTCTTTTAATTTGCATAATGACAGCAACAGTTTAAACTGTGCAGAAGGAGAAGTCCTGGGAGATGTGATAATCTCTGTTGAAAGGGCTGTAGAACAGGCCGATCTATATGGCCATACCCTAACAAGGGAGGTTGCATTTCTTGCCGTGCATGGTATACTTCACTTGCTGGGTTATGACCATCAGGATAAGCAAGAGGAGGAAGAGATGAATCACAGGCAGAAGTTTATCCTGTCCAAATTTCGGTTATAACATCTTTTTAAAGCATGGGACAAGGGTGAAAATGAAGCATAAAAAGTTTATCAGAAGTTTTGCTGATGCTTTGCAGGGGTTGCTTTACGCATTTAGAAGTGAAAGGAATTTGGTTATACATTGTTTTGCAACTGCAGCAGTCCTTGCGGCATCCTTTATGTTGCAAATTAACAGGATAGAGTTACTTTTTGTCCTTTCCGCTATTTTTCTGGTTATTATTTCAGAAATGTTTAATACTGCCCTGGAAGCGGCGGTAGATTTGAAAACTACAAAGCAGCATCCTTTAGCACGTACTGCCAAAAGTGTAGCAGCCGGAGCTGTTCTCTGTGCTGTCCTGTATGCCCTTTTAGTTGCCTGGTTGGTGTTTGCCGAAAAAATTAGAGGATTATGATAAGGGGTATGAAGTGTTTTTTATATTATTCTGCCTCTGTACAGGAACTAAAGTGGAAGGAGTTTTACTTGTGCAAGATTTAGAACTGCTAAGCATGGCCAGAGAAGCTCTTTCCAATGCTTATGCACCGTATTCCGATTACAAAGTGGGAGCGGCTTTGCTTACTTCTGCCGGTCGTGTGTTCCGAGGAGTTAACGTGGAAAATGCCTCTTATGGGTTAACTATATGTGCTGAAAGGGCGGCTCTTTTTAGTGCGGTAGCAACAGGGTATCGCCATTTTTCTGTTTTGGCAGTTGTTTCCGAGGAGGCCCAAAAACCCATTCCCTGTGGCGGCTGCCTGCAAGTGTTGAGGGAGTTTGGGAAGGATCTTAAAGTCATTGTGGCCGGGAAAGAAGAAGAATTCCTGGTATTTAAGCTGGAAGAACTTTTGCCCTATCCATTTATTAGTGAAAGCGTATAATCAAATAACTTGGTTGTTTTAGAAGGAAAAAGACCATTTCCTTATCATGCTTACGATAAATATATGTAAAGTAGGGAAGCCACAAAAACGAGAGTAATAATAATTACAGTAGGAACTAGGCCAGTAGTAGTAGCCAGTAATATCCCCACAAAAAGCACCAGGAAAAAAATAACGTTCATGAGTAAGGCCTTGTTTCCCTTAGCTTTAAGTTCTTCTTTTTGTCTTTCTTCCATAGTGGCAGCTCCTTATAAAAAGTAAAGAAAAAGCGTCAGTATAGAAAGTTGTTAGCGCATAGGTATCAGTATTCCTACCATGAACTCAACCAAATATATTATATCATAAATAGGTAAGATGCTCCAAGAAACCAGCAAAGTATTTATATAAGTGTTAAGGAGTTTCTTGTATGTTTTTATCTGGTTTTGTTTCTGTTATAGGAAGACCAAACGTGGGAAAATCTACCCTGATAAATCATTTTATGGGGCAGAAAGTCATGATCGTTTCCGATAAACCCCAAACTACCAGAAATAAAGTGCAAGCTGTACTAACCACTGCCACAGCACAGGTCATTTTTATAGATACTCCCGGTATTCATCGTCCCCGGCACCAACTTGGAGATTACATGGTAAAAACTGCACTGGATACTTTGAAGGAAGTGGACCTACTTTTATTTATGGTTGAAGCAAATGCTCCCCCAGGAAGCGGTGATCGTTATATTGCTGGACTGCTTCAGGAAATTAAGACCCCTGTTTTTCTGGTGCTTAACAAGATCGACCTTGCTCCTCCTTTTTTTCAAGAAGAACTACTCCCTCTCTATCAGCAATTGGTAGGGTATAAGAAATATTTTCCACTTTCAGCACTCTCTGGGCAAAGCACTGACCTCCTCATGGACTCTATATTGCAAGAACTCCCTCAGGGCCCCCTTTATTTTCCTGAAGAGATGCTTACTGACCGTCCACAAAACTTTCTGATCTCAGAGATCATTCGTGAAAAGATCCTCTGCAGGACAAGGGAAGAGATACCGCATTCGGTGGCGGTAGAAATAATGGATATGAGAGTAGGAGAAGAGAAAGAATGCGGCCGGGGGATTCTTAATATCGGGGCAGTGATTTATGTAGAAAAGGATTCTCAGAAAAAGATTGTTATCGGTAAAAAGGGAAGCATGTTAAAAGAAATCGGCACAGAGGCACGCCAGGAGCTTGAAGAGCTGTTAGGAACCAAGATTTTTCTGGATTTGTGGGTGAAAGTTAAAAAGGATTGGCGTAGAAAGGACAACATTTTGCGTCAGCTTGGTTACCAGTAGTTTTTTAAGGAGGTTAATGGCTTACCATCAAGAATAATGTTTTTCTTGAACCAA
>SLJK01000057.1 GCA_007135125.1 Syntrophomonadaceae bacterium
ATTGCAGAAACTCTGGGACGCAAAAACCTATCGAAAGGTGTTAAAGTAGAAGTTGGTGAAGAAGAAGCCGCAGTTGACTTATATCTAATAGTGACTTATGGTTCCCGTATTCCTGATGTGTCCTGGAAGGTCCAGGAAAAGGTGAAAGATGCAATTGAAAACATGACCGGATTAAAAGTTGTTAAAGTAAATATCCATGTTCAAGGCGTTAATTTTCCACAGCCAATAGTTGAAGAAGAAGAAGAAAAGGAAGAAGGAGTTAAGTAATATCTCGTTGAGCTAACCTCTCTGAGTACCCGGGAGGTTAGCTCATTTATTTACCAAGGAAGGGGATTTTCTAAAATGAAAATGCTCTCACGTATTGTGTTGGCTTTATTGGGGATCGTTTTATTAGCAGGCGGTCTTTTTCTTATTCTTTTGACACTGGGTGCTTTTAGTAATACTGGAATAGTGCTATTCGGGTACGATTTCTTGCAGGTTGCGGGAAACTTAAGCTTTGCTGCGCTGGGTTTTATTATACTTATCATAGGAATTTTGTTATTGGCGTTCTCATTAACAGGTAGCAAGAAAAAGAAACCGGGAAGTATAGTTAACTTTACTGAAATGGGAGATATCACCATATCCTTTCGTGCCATTGAAAACATGATTTTAAGAGCTACCCAAAAAGTAAAAGGTATTAGAGAAGTAAATATTCGAATAAATTCTACAGAGCAAGGTCTAATTATTTATCTAAATGTTCAAGCCCTACCGGAATTACCAATACCCGGTTTGATGGAAGAGCTTCAAAAAACAGTTAGTGATTACGTACAACAGTACAGCGGGATAAATGTTGCCGAGGTCAAAGTCCTGGTGGAAAATATTACTCAGGAAAAAATTGAAAGAAATCTTCGTTAAAGGTGTGAAAGCGGGTGAGTGAAATAACCAGCCTCAACGAAAACAACTGGGGGAAGATACTTGGAGGGTCTCTCGGTTTCCTGGTGGCGTTGATACTTATTTTTTTTGGCTTTTGGAAAGGGATTTTTATTATTATTTGTGTATTAGCCGGCTCCTATATAGGTAACAAAATTGAGCCTGGAGATGAACTGAACAGAACATTTTCTAAATTATGGACAAGAGATCGCTATTAACTTAAAAACACCACAATGCTGGTGTTTTTTTATTAAGAAACCGGAAAGGACAGAGCAATATTGAAAAGGCGCCTGGCCAGAGAGTTTTCACTCAAAGCACTATTCATGATCGAAGTAGGTAGAATTGAGCCAAAAAGTGCGCTGTCATACCTTCTGGAAAATACGTCTTTTTCAGATAAAGAAACAGTTTTTTGTCGCCAACTGGTTTTTGGGGCACTGGAAGCACAAAAAAACCTTGATGAACTTATTTCGCATTACCTTTTAAACTGGGAGTTGGAGCGCTTAGCCCCGGCAGTTCGCAATATACTTCGTATGGGGTTTTACGAACTTATGTACATGGAAGATATTCCTTCCAGTGTTACTATTAATGAATCCATAGAGCTGGCCAAAAAATATCAAGATGAGGAATCTGCACGCTTTATTAACGGTGTTTTAGACCGCTATTTAAAATTTATCGAAGTTAAAACAGCAAAAAAGAAAGAATAATTGTTTTTTACTGCAAGCTATATGCACTTAATCCGGGCAGTTTATTTTAAAAATTGCGAATATCACTGGTAAAGAGGAAATATACAGTGACTTGACGAAAATTAAGCTTAATTATCTGTTCATAAGCTATTATGGTATGTTGCTGAAAATTATAAAGAGGTAAAGGATTTTTTTTGCTTGTGGCGAATATCACAAAGTAGTTTTTAAGCAAAAATAGTGGAAAATATTAATAAAAAAGGAGTGTTGTTTATGGCTGACGCAGTCGAATCTCCACAAGTAGATGCTATACCCTATCAGGAATTTGACAAGATAACCGAAAAATACAAAGGAGACCCCAGTGCCATTATTCCTATCCTGCAAGATGTGCAGGAAATAATGGGTTATGTGCCCAAAAATAGTATCGGGTATCTGGCAGAGAAACTGGAGGTTTCCCCGGCCAAGATCTACGGCATTGTTACTTTTTACGCCCAGTTCAGGCTGCAACCCAAAGGAAAGTATATTATTATGCTCTGCGAAGGTACCGCCTGCCATGTTAATGGAGCTAAATTAATCTCCAAGTCTATAACCGACGAACTAGAGATTGAGGGGGGTCAAACAACACCGGACGGTCTTTTTACATTGGAGAAAGTGGCCTGCATCGGCTGCTGCAGCCTGGCACCGGTTATGCTTATTAATGAGGAGGTCCATGCCAAGCTAACCCCCGACGCGACTCGTAAGGTTTTAAAAGATTATGTGAACAAAGAAGCTGCAGCTCAAAATTAAAGATAGAGAGCAAGGAGGTGCCTGTATTGGCAGGACAAGGGAAAACGGTCATCAAAGTCGGGCTGAGTACATGTGGTATTGCTGCGGGAAGCACGAAAGTATATGAGCTACTGGAAGAAGAAGTCAGCAAGAATAAACTAGATGTTACAGTCCAAAAAACTGGCTGTATAGGAATGTGCTATAAAGAGCCCATCATTGATTTAGTAACTCCAGATGGTAAGTTGTTTTCTTACGGTGATGTAACCGAAGAAAATGCACAGCGCATATTGGAGGAACATATCAAAGGTGGAAAACCAGTGGAAGATCTTCTTATATTAACAGAGAGAGATGAAGTTGTAGGAAGACAGGTAAGAATTTCTTTAAAAAACTGCGGCATTATAGACCCTGAATCACTGGAAGATTATAAGCTTGCAGGTGGTTACAAAGGTATAGAAAAATGTCTTAAAGAGATGACTCCGGAAGATGTTATTGAAGAAATCCTTCAATCCGGCCTGCGAGGAAGAGGCGGGGCAGGTTTTCCAACCGGTCTCAAGTGGCGTTTTACCAGGGGCTACAAGAGCGACCAGAAATATATCATTTGTAACGCCGACGAAGGTGACCCCGGCGCTTTTATGGACCGCAGCATCATCGAAGGAGACCCGCATGCCATTGTGGAAGGAATGATGATTGCGGGCTACGCTATTGGCGCTTCGCAAGGGCATGTCTACGTACGAGCCGAATACCCGTTGGCCATTACCCGCCTGGAGAAAGCTATAGAAGATGCCAGAGCCAACGGTCTTATGGGCGATAACATTATGGGTTCCGGTTTTAACTTTGAAATGAAAATCAAAAAGGGTGCCGGGGCCTTTGTATGCGGTGAAGAGACAGCTCTTATTGCCTCCCTGGAAGGAGAAAGAGGAATGCCCAGGCTAAAACCACCGTTTCCTGCCGAAGCGGGTCTATGGAAAAAGCCTACCAGCATAAACAATGTGGAAACCTTTGCCAATGTGCCCTGGATTATCGCTAACGGGGCGGACAAGTTTTCCGCCTTTGGCACGGAAAAGAGTTCGGGGACGAAAGTGTTTGCCCTGGCTGGCAAGATGAAGCAAGGAGGCCTTATAGAGGTCCCCATGGGTATCACCCTGAGGGACGTTATTTTTGGTGTAGGCGGGGGAATCCGCGATGACAAAAAGTTTAAAGGCGTACAGTTAGGAGGCCCTTCGGGAGGCTGTATACCCGAGAGCCTGCTTGATACCCCAGTGGACTATGATTCGGTAGGCCAGACAGGTGCCATCATGGGTTCCGGTGGGATGATTGTAATGGATGAAACAACCTGTATGGTGGATATGGCACGCTTTTTCCTTGATTTTGTGCAAAACGAATCCTGTGGTAAATGCGTTCACTGCCGCCTGGGCACCAAGAGAATGCTGGAGATTTTGACACGTATTACCGAGGGTAAAGCTCAACCCGAAGAACTGGATCTGTTGGAAGAACTGGCCTATAACGTCAAGGAAGGATCACTGTGCGGTCTGGGGCAAACCGGCCCCAATCCTGTGCTGACAACTCTTAAATATTTCCGCGATGAGTACGAAGCACATATTATGGATCGCAGTTGTCCGGCCAAGGTATGCCGAGAGCTTCTAACATTTACTATAGATCCGGAGTTATGTAATGGCTGCCGACGCTGTGTAAAGCGCTGTCCGACAGAATGCATTACGGGTGAAAAGAAAGAACCCCATGTTATTGACCAGGATAAGTGCATCAAATGTGGAAATTGCTATGATGCTTGCAAGTTTGATGCCGTTATAATGGAGTAAATAAAATGCAGGGAATCAATTTTTTTATAAAGGGGTTGAGTAGAACATATGAGTAAAGCACGAATTAACATAAATAGACAGGAACTTACTGGATATACCGACCAGACTATTTTAGAAGTTGCAAAAGAAAATAGCATAGAAATTCCCACCCTTTGTTTTAGCGGCGAACTGGAAATATATGCTTCCTGCGGACTCTGCCTGGTTGAGGTAGAGGGAGCGCCTCGTCTCCTCAGGGCGTGCGCCACAAAAATCACTGACGGGATGGTTATACAGACTGACAATGAAAAGATTAAAAAAGCTCGCAAATTGGCACTGGAGCTAATTCTTTCAGATCACGCAGGAGACTGCCGCGCCCCCTGTGTGCTGGCCTGCCCTGCTAACTGTGATGCCCAGGGATATGCCGCCCTGGTGGCCAACGGCCAGTATAGGGAAGCATTGAAATTGGTGAAAGAGTTCATGCCTATACCTGCTTGTATAGGGAGGGTTTGTCCGGCGCCCTGTGAGGACAATTGCCGCCGAAACCTAGTTGAAGATCCTGTCTCCATACGCTATTTCAAGCGTCTAATAGCTGATTTGGATTTAGCCAGTGATGATCCATATCGTCCGGAAGTAGAACCTGACACTGGAAAAAAGATAGCGGTGGTTGGCTCCGGCCCAGCGGGATTGACTGCTGCATATTTTCTACGGCGTAATGGTAACTCTGTAACCATATTTGAGTCTTTACCGGAGATGGGTGGTATGCTGCGCTACGGTATCCCCGAGTACCGCCTTCCCAAGACCGTGCTGGATGCAGAAATTCAGCAGATCTTGGATCTGGGGGTGGAGGCAAAAACCGGTGTCCAATTGGGTGAGGATTTTAGTATTGATTACCTTTTCAAGAATGGTTTTGATGCTGTTTATTTGGCAATAGGTGCACAGAACAGCCGTAGGATGGGTGTTCCAGGTGAAGATATGCCCGGAATTTTAGGAGGAACAGAATTCTTAAGGGCGGTAATGCTTAATGAAGAAGTCAGCCTGGGAGAAAAGGTGGCCGTAATCGGTGGTGGAAATACAGCGATGGACGCTGCCAGGACAGCCAAGCGGCTGGGTTCAAAAGTCACCGTGGTTTATAGGAGGGCCAGGGAGCAGATGCCTGCTCAGGCAATAGAGGTGGACGAAGCAGAAGAAGAAGGAGTAGAGTTATACCTGCTGGCAAACCCGGTTAAAATCGAAGGGGACGGCAAAGTAGAAAAGATGGTTTGCCAAAAGATGCAGTTAGGAGAACCTGATGCATCGGGACGGCGTAGGCCCGAACCTATCCCTGATGAATATTTTACCCTGGAAGTGGATACTATCATCGCTGCCATCGGGCAGGATGTTGGAATTGAGAATATTAAGGATGATGTCGATATTGATAAGTGGAACACCATCCATATTGAAGAAGATACCTTTATCACCAATGTTCCCGGTGTCTTTGCCGGTGGGGACGCTGTGACCGGCCCCGGAATAGCCATTGAAGCTATTGCTGCAGGGAAACGCGTCACCGAAGTAATTGAAAATTACCTGGGCGGAAAAATGGCACCCTATAAAACTTATTATGATATTAAACAAGAAGATCTTACCGAAGAGGATTTTGCGGATAGGGAAAAACAGGAAAAAGTCAAAATGCCAATCACTGCTCCGGAGGTTCGTGTTCAGAACTTCCGTGAGGCAGAGCAGGGAATAAGCCCAGAGGATGCTTTGAAAGATGGACAGCGGTGTCTGGAGTGCGGTTGTTTTGATTCATTCGAGTGCAAACTTCGTGATTATGCTACAACCTACCAGGCCAGACCGGAACGTATCGGCGGAGAAAAACATGATTATGAAACAGAGGTTCATCCCTTTATTATAAGAGACCAGAATAAATGTATTCTCTGTGGATTATGTGTACGAACCTGCAGTGAAATTATTGGGGCGGAGGCTCTGGGACTGGTTAACCGTGGATTTGATGCATATGTCAGCCCATCTTTAGACCTTCCGCTGGAGGAAACTTCCTGTATCGCTTGCGGTCAGTGTGTAGCGGCTTGCCCTACAGGTGCACTGGTTGAAAATATGCCCTTCGATAAGCCAGCTCCCTGGCAGTTTAAAGAAACGGTTTCTATTTGCGGTTACTGCGGTGTAGGATGCAGCCTGCAAGTGGAAACCATCGGTAATAAAATAGCCAGGATGGTGCCTTATGAAGGACCTGTCAATGAAAGCACTCTTTGTAGTAAAGGACGTTTCGGTTTCGATTTCGTTAATTCCGAGAACAGGTTAAAAACACCTCTCATCAAAGAAAACGGCCAACTTAAGGAGACAACCTGGAAAGATGCGCTTCTTTATATTTCCAAGAGAGCAAAGTCATTAAAGGCTCGCTTTGGCGGAGAAAGCATGGCTGTATTTGCCGGACCTCGCTACAGCAACGAGGAGAGCTACCTTATTCAAAAGTTTGCCCGTGGCGTTTTGGGCAGTAACAACATAAATAGCTTTGGCGAAAAGGACAATCCCCTGGCAGAGGTTTTGGGATGGGGAGCATCAACAAATTCCTACCAGGAAATAGGTGCAGCTGATTTTATACTGGGCGTAGGAGTAGACTTTACAGACTACCCCATTGTTGCTTTAAAGATGAAGCTGGCCTCAGAACAGGGTGGAAAAATGTGGTTGGTGGATAAAATAAAACCAAAGCTGGGCAGTTATGCCGAAAAAGTCTTTTTAGTTAATGAAAAAGCTGATACAGATATTTTTGTAGCTATGCTGGCCTATTCTTTACAAGAAGGCATTGTAGATAAAGGGTTTACAGGCACCTTTACATCTAATTTCAATGAGTTAAAAGAAAAACTTGAAAAGAAAAATATTGAGGAGCTGATAACCAACAGCGGCCTTACTAGAGATGACATCTCTACACTGGTGAAAGGTTATGCGGAAGCGAAAAAACCGCTACTGATACTTGGTAGTAACAACTTGAGTTCCGAGGCAGCCCAGGTACTGGCCGGGCTAGCGATGCTGCTTGGCAAAGTGGGCAAGCCACGACAGGGAATTCTTAACCTTCGAGGACGCTGTAACAGCCAGGGCATGCTTGATGCCGGTGTTTCTCCTTCTTATTTGAGCGGTTATCAAAAGGTAACTGATGAGCTCAGCAGGAATAAATTTGCCCACACGTGGAAAGTCCAGCTGCCTCAAAAAGAGGGATTAAATACAGCGGAAGTACTGGATAACGTGGAAAATGGTAATATTAAGGGCTTATTTGTCTTTGGTGAGGATCCAGACGCACCAACATCCCAAAAACTGGCTCAATCGGAATTTTTGGTAGTGCAAGACCTTTTCCTAACAGATCTGGCCAAACAGGCTGATGTAGTTCTGCCAGCTGCCAGTTTTGCTGAAACAGAAGGAAGCTTTACAAATAGTGAGCGCCGGGTCCAAAAATTGCGGCCGGCCCTGGCATCCCCGGCCGGCAAACAAAATTGGGAAATAATGTTAGATTTAATGGAGATGACCGGGTTCCACCAGCAATTTTCATCGCCGGAAGATGTTTGGAATGAAATAAGGAAGTTATCACCTATTTTTGAAGAAATCACTTACGCCGAACTGGATAATGCTCCTTATTGGGGTGGTTCACCTGTATGCATGATTGACGAATTGGTTAATGCCAACGGAAAACTAAAATTCATGCTGCCCGAAAAGGGAGTACCCGTTTTTGAGGAAATTACTATTGTTGACAGTGCTCTTAAATGGTACAGGGAATTTATGACGGAAAAAGGGCTTCAAAAACTGGTTTGATGATATATTAGGCATTAACAGTTAACTGATATCTTATTAACAAAGGAGGAGGTTTATTAATGGCAGCAAAAATTATTTCTGGTAAAGACGTAGCGGCGGAAATCAGGGCAGAATTAAAAGATCAGGTGGCAGATTTAAAGACAAAAGGTATTGTACCCGGGTTAGGTGTGGTCCTTGTAGGTGAAGATCCAGCATCGGTATCTTATGTTACCAGCAAGGCTAAAGGTTGTGAAGAAATTGGAATGTACGAAGAAACGGTTCGCCTTGATGCGGATACTCCTGAGGATGAAGTCCTGAAAGTAATCGATAGGATGAATAAAGATCCCAAGATCAGCGGGATCCTGGTTCAGCTTCCTCTCCCCGATCATATCAGCGTAGAAAACGTTATCAGCTACATCTCCCCGGAGAAAGACGTTGATGGTTTTCACCCCGTCAACCTCGGCAAACTGTTACGAGGCGAACCCTGCCCACTACCCTGTACTCCTCATGGTGTCAAGCAGCTTCTGGAACGTTCAGGAAACGATCCTTCCGGCAAGCATGTAGTCATCTGTGGCCGCAGCAATATTGTGGGCAAACCGCTTGCAGCAATTCTTATGCAAAAAGCTAAAGGAGCCAATGCTGTGGTAACAGTGGTTCATACCGGTGCCAAAGATATACCCTATTATACCAAGCAGGCTGATATCCTGGTGGCAGCTATGGGCAAGCCCGGAGCCATCACTGCAGACATGGTCAGTGAAGGAACTGTAGTTGTCGATGTAGGGGTTAACCGGATTCCTGATGATACCAAAAAGAAAGGCTTCCGTCTTGCGGGAGATGTAGACTATGAACCCGTTGCCGAAAAAGCCTCTTACATTACCCCTGTGCCCGGTGGCGTAGGACCTATGACTGTAACTATGCTGCTTTATAATACGGTAGAAGCGGCTGTAAGACTTAACCAGGGTTAGGAGGTAGAACAATTTTGACTGCCAGGCTTATTAAAGGAGATGAGGTTGCCGAAGAAGTCAGGGCTGAAATTTCGTCAGAGCTAAAAGATCTATACGATGGCACTGGCTATGTAGCTGGGCTGGCAGTTATTGTTGTGGGAGAAAACCCTACTTCTTTAGCATATATTTCTAATTGTGAGAAACAGGGCGAAAAGATGGGGATTAGTATTCAAGTTCACCGTCTGGACCAAAATATATCTCAAGAAGAATTGCTTGAAATAATCGAAGAGCTAAATGATGATTTCTTCATACACGGTATTATGATCCAGATGCCCTTACCAGAACATCTGGATCATAAAGTGATTGTAGAAACAATCGATCCGGACAAAGATGTTGAAGGAGTCCACCCGATTACTATGGGTAAACTTTTTAGTGATGAAAAAAGTTTTATACCATGTACTGCCCATAGTATTATGAAAATGATTGAACATACCAGGCAGCCTGTTTATGGAAAATCAGCAGTAATAATCGGCCGCAGCAATATAGTAGGTAAACCGCTTTCTCTTTTACTTCTAAGAAGAAATGCTTCCATTACTATATGTCATACAGGCACAGTAAATTTACCAGATATCTGTCGGGAAGCAGATATAGTTGTGGCAGCAGCGGGCACTCCTTACATGGTAGAAGGAAACTGGATTAAGCAAGATGCAATTGTACTTGATGTTGGGGTTACCCAGGTGGAAGATAAAATGGTGGGTGATGTTAATTTCCAAGAATGCAGAGAAGTAGCCAGTTGGATTTCTCCTGTTCCCGGTGGGGTAGGGCCACTAACTATTACAATGCTGATGTGGAACACATTGGAAGCTTTTCGCAAAAAAATGGATCGAATTTAACGTTTCCTTGCGTAAAACATAGTAGTTAAACACCAGCAAATGCCGGGGGATTCCTTTTGGATGGCCTATTCCCCCGGCATGTTACCTTTGAAAACATCTGGTGTTTTGAAGGGAGGTACAGAGTTGGCAGCAAATATTATTAGAGGAGAAACTATTGCCCAAGAATTACATGACAATCTTAAACATGAAGTAGCAAAGTTAAAGGAAGACCGAGGAATAACTCCTTGCATGGCCATTATCGTGCTTAAAAGTCCTGTTTCCCGAATTCATGTAGCGCGCTTAAAAGAGAGAACAAGCCAGCAATTAGGAATAAAATGTCAAATATTTACCCTGCCGGAGACCACCACTGAGGAAGAGATAAACTATCTTACCGAACGTCTCAATACAGCTAAAGAAGTTCATGGTATCAATATACACCCCCTTACTCCCCATCTCAATCATACCCTTATTTCGCAGATGGTGGATCCCCGTAAAGATGTTGAAGGCCTAAACTTTTTAAATATGGGTGCCTTTTTGAGTGGGGATTTTAGGATGGTCCCGTTTGTAGCAAGAGGCATTATGAAATTAATCGAACACACGGGTGAAGATCTGGAAGGGAAAAGGGCTGTTGTTGTGGGACGCAGCCAGTTAGTCGGAGAACCAGTTTCCTTTTTGTTACTGGAACAAAATGCTACTGTCAGTGTGTGTCATTCCATGACCCCGGACCTATCCACTTTTACGAAAAAGGCTGATGTACTGGTCGTTTCAGCCGGTCAACCACGTATCATAAAAGGCAATATGGTCAAAGAAGGAGCCATCGTTATTGATGTTGGCGTTAATCAAGTTGGAACCAGGCTGATTGGCGATGTGGATTATGATACCGTTAAAGATAAAGCAAGCTGGATTACTCCTGTACCGGGAGGAGTTGGTCCTGTAACCATAGCTATGCTCCTGGATAACCTTGTTAAAGCTGCCAAGTATTCATGAGAGAAGCAGTAGTATATACCGTTACCCAGCTTAATCAACATATAAAAAGATTGCTTCTAAAAGACAACCTACTTCAAGAAGTTCTGGTGGTAGGAGAGATATCTAATTACAAACATCATACTCCTTCCGGACATATCTATTTCACTCTGAAAGATGAAAATAGCATACTACGCTGCGTCTTTTTCCGCCATAAAAACCGTGAACTAACATTTATTCCTGCTGAGGGAATGAGAGTCCTGGCCGGGGGAAATATTTCTCTTTATGAGCGCGGCGGAATCTACCAGCTTTACATTGCCAGTTTGGAACCTGAAGGACTTGGAGCTCTATATCTGGCTTATGAACAGTTAAAGGAAAGACTCGCCCAAGAAGGGCTTTTTGAAATACAACATAAACGATTATTACCTTTTATCCCTCAAAAAATAGGCCTCATTACTTCTTCTTCCGGGGCCGCGGTAAGGGATTTTTTATCTGCACTGGGTAGAAGATTTCCTTGCGTAGAAGTGCTCTTTAAGCCGGCAGCTGTACAGGGGACAGAAGCTCCGGCTCAGATCATAGATGCACTGGAAAAATTAGATCAAGAAGATTTGGATGTTATTGTTATCACAAGAGGGGGCGGTTCCTTAGAAGAACTGTGGGCCTTGAATGATGAAAAGCTGGCCAGGGCAATTTTCCATTCCGGAACACCTGTGGTGAGCGCAGTGGGTCATGAAACGGATTATACCATTGCTGATTTTGTAGCAGATATGAGAGCTTCAACCCCAACTGCCGCCGCCGAACTTATAACTCCCCAAAAAGACGAACTGTTGAAAAACATTGAAGTTTTTAAATCTCGATTACAGGATGCCTGGCGATATAAGCAAAGAGAGAGAGACAATTTACTGGAAAGATTTGAACGTGCCGTAGCATTCAGGTATCCTTATGATAAAATAAATACCGGTAACCAGAGATTGGATGAACTCTGGGGGCGGCTGACCAGAAATATATCAGTCCAGCTGCAAAAAAAAGCAGATAACTTACAGGGCAGCGCGAATAGGCTTAATAATTTAAACCCTTTGCAGGTCTTAAATAGAGGCTTCGCCTTTGTCATGGACAAAGAAAAGAAGCCGGTAAACGGTATTTCTGCCCTGGATCCGGGGCAAAATATTGAAGTGCTATTTAGTGACGGAATTGCTTTCTGTACAGTGGACAAAATTAGACAGAAAAAACTTTCTTCGGGAGAAGGGGGAGCAAATTGCCTGAAAAAGAAACGGAGCAGATGAGCTTCGAAGAAGCATTACATAAACTGGAAGAATTAACAGAAAAGATGGAAAGGGGAGAGCTTACCCTGGAGGAATCCCTAAAATCTTTTGAGGAAGGTATACAGCTAACCAGCCATTGTCGAAAACTGCTTGCAGAAGCTGAATATAAAGTAGAAAAACTATTGCAAACCGGAGAAAAAACTGAATTTGAGGAGTTTACTAGCTGAGTAATTATTTTGAAGCACAGTTTTAAAAAGAATCGAGAGGGCAGATATGAAATTTCAAGATTTAATTGAAGATCGAATCAGGTCGGTAGACGCGGCTCTGAATTTTTATCTTCCGGGTGAAAATGTTTATCCTCAAACTATTCATCGTGCCATTCGCTATAGCGTTTTTGCAGGAGGAAAACGCATGAGGCCGTTATTGGCACTCTTTACCGCAGAACTTTTTAACCCTGACTGGAAAAGGGTGCTCCCAGCCAGCTGTGCCCTGGAACTAATTCATACCTATTCTCTGATTCATGATGACCTGCCTGCCATGGATAATGATGATTACAGAAGAGGAAAGCCAACTTCTCATAAAGTTTTTGGGGAAGGTACTGCCATATTAGCCGGAGATGCTCTTCTAACATATGCTTTTAAAATTTTGGCCGGTCACACTTTTACTGAAAATGACTTCAATTATTCATATAATCACAATGTCACTTCACAACTAAAATTAAAAGTTATCTCTGATATATCAAGAGCTGCAGGTTTAGGTGGAATGATAAGCGGACAGGTAGTGGATATGGAATCAGAGTGCAAACAAGTTGACGAAGCCACTTTAGACTATATCAACATGCATAAAACCGGGGCCCTGTTAGCTGTTTCCGCCAGAGCTGGAGCAATGCTGGGGGGGTGTTCTGATGAAGAAGCCCACATTATTAGTGTTTTTGGAACATACCTGGGAAAGGGCTTTCAACTTGTCGATGATCTTCTTGATGTGGAAGGTAATGAAGCAAGGATAGGAAAAGCCACTGGCAGTGACAGTAAGCAAGGAAAGGCAACCTATATTTCTATATATGGCTCGGAGAAAATACGATATTTGCGGGATGAGCTTTATCAAAAGGCCCTTGAATCACTTGAACCGATTAAAAACAGGAACATTGGCAGCTCCAATCTTATGAATATCAGGGAACTGGCACGCACGATCCTTTACCGGGATCATTAGTGGTCTGCCTTGTGAGAACTGTTAAATTGTGCTATAATTCTGTTGGATGTAGGTGGTGCAGTATCCTAGTTGGCAAACACTTCTGAAAACGGGCCTAAAAATCCGTTTAAGGGCACATCAATGAAGTCCCTGGTGCTGGCCGCTGAAGCCCAGTTGGGGGCTGGTGCTGGGGGTTAAGAAGGATGGGGCGATCTACAAAGGCATGTAGGCGTTGACCCTACCTTCGCGGAGACCTAAGATGGTGGTTCTTATCGAAAGGTAAGTTCTACTGCTTGGGGAAGAACCTGTGTGAGGCAGACGCTTTGCACAGTGTAGCCTGCCTTGAGTGGTGACGGGGGATAAGTGCTGTCTTTCAGGACTGGGAAACCGTCATTGAAAAGAGGCTAGGAAGTGTTCAATGCCAGCGAGGAAAACTCCTAGGCTGTTCCCATGGGGAGGCTCTATGGGGATTAAAGTGTGGTCTTAGTGGTAATCCAGCCCTGCTGTTGGCAACATGGCAGAGATGCTCTTAAAAGGTAACTGCCTTTCCGGTGACGGTGGGTGGGCATCTGGGAAATCCTGCTGGACCTTAAGCCGCAAAGTTTACTCATAGGGCTGCCACCTGCGTCTTTTTGTTATATCGTTGAGGTGTTTATTTGGCCAGAAGAACTGCAAAACAGAAAAAACGTGCATTGCGCTGGGCAATTATGGTTACTTTTTGGACTTTTCTGGTAGCCTTCGTTTTTGCACTGACCATGCGCTTCATTCTTCATGGTATACAGTCGATCATTATTTCTTTCCTGCTTCTTTTATTTATTATTTTTATCGGCGTACTCTTCGATACTATAGGCACGGCAGTAACAGCTGCCAACGAAACGCCGTTCCATTCCAAAGCCTCCAAAAAAGTTTATGGTGCGCAAAAAGGGATTTACCTGGTCCGGTATGCTGACCAGGTAGCTAACTTTTGCAATGATATGATTGGGGATATTAGCGGCGTGGTTAGCGGCGTGGTTGGTGCAGTAATTATTTTCAACCTGGTCCTGGCCCGGCCGGAACTGAGTGAAATATATTTAAGTATTATTTTAACCGCCGTAGTGGCTGCACTAACCGTGGGGGGAAAAGCGCTAGGAAAATATTTAGCAATCAGCAGGCCCACAGAAGTAGTGTTATTGTTTGCCCAGGTGCTTACCACTATAGAAAAAGTATCTTTAAGAAAGAAACAAAACAGGTATTAAATTAATTAGGTGACGAAAAGCGGTGATCAATTGAGCAAACTGTTATCTGACATAGAACATCCCCAGTCTTTAAAAAAACTCAATAGCCAAGAGCTCAATCAACTTGCCCAAGAAATAAGGGAATTAATCATCAACGTTGTTGCAAAAAAAGGAGGGCATTTAGCTTCCAGCCTGGGAGTTGTAGAACTTACTGTTGCCCTGCACAGCATTTTCCAAGCTCCTAAAGATAAAATTGTGTGGGATGTTGGACACCAGTGCTATGCCCATAAAATTTTGACCGGCAGAAAAGATTTATTCCAGGAAATGCGCAGCCTGGGTGGAATAAGCGGTTTTCCTCGCAGAGAAGAAAGTCCTTATGATCCTTTTGGTACTGGTCACAGCAGCACTTCTCTCTCGGCAGCGCTGGGGATTGCCTTGGCCAGAGATCTGCGCCAGGAAGATTATAAAGTTATAGCTGTCATCGGTGACGGAGCCTTAACCGGTGGAATGGCTCTGGAAGCGCTTAACTATGCCGGAGAAATCGATACTGATCTAATTGCTATTTTAAACGATAATAAACTTTCCATTGACCAAAATGTGGGAGGGTTGCCATCTCACCTGGCCAGGTTAAGGTCAGACCCCAAATATTATCGCTTAAAAGAGGAATTGGAATTTTTTTTGGAACGTATTCCAGCTATTGGCAAAACTATGTTACGTTCCGCAGAACGCTTAAAAGACAGCGTAAAATATCTCTTGGTACCGGGTGTTCTTTTTGAAGAACTGGGATTTACGTACTTAGGACCGGTTGACGGACATAATATTTATAATCTTCAAGATTTGATGCGGCAGGCGCAAAAAATAAAAGGGCCTGTATTACTGCATGCAGTTACTCAAAAGGGTAAAGGTTATTCCCTCGCGGAAAAAGAGCCCTGTTACTTTCATGGAATCGGTCCATTCCATAAAGATACCGGGAAATTGCTGGTATCAGATTCCTCCAGCATCTCATATAGTGAAATTTTTGGTTCCTCCTTATTAAAAATGGCTGAAGATGATGAATCTATCGTTGCCATAACCGCTGCCATGGCCAGCGGGACAGGTTTAGAACCTTTTTCCCAGAAATACTCCCAACGTTTTTATGATGTAGGAATTGCCGAGCAAAATGCTGTAACTATGGGTGCTGGTATGGCTGCAGGTGGACGAAAACCTGTCATAGCAATCTACAGTACTTTTTTACAAAGAGCTTATGATCAGATCCTGCATGATGTCTGCCTGCAAAAATTGCCTGTTGTTTTTGCCATTGACAGGGCAGGTGTTGTAGGAGAAGATGGTGAAACGCATAACGGCCTTTTTGACTATGCTTACCTCCGACATATGCCTGAAATTGTAGTAATGGCACCCACAAATGGCCAAGAAATTACCGCCATGCTTAAAACTGCTCTTACACTGCAGGGACCTTCTGCAATAAGATATCCCAAGGGAAAAACATCGCCCCTTTCAAGTACAAAGATAGAAACATTGCTTCCTGGCAAAGGGGTTCTAGTAAAAGAAGGCAATGATCTTCTTATCCTGGCAGCAGGATCAATGCTTCCACGGGCCTTGGAAGCCTGGGAAGCGTTAAAACGGGAAAATATTTATTGTAGTGTTATTAATCCGCGTTTTATTAAACCACTGGATAAAGAATTAATCTGTAAATGGGCTCAAACCTGCAAAAAAGTACTGACAGTAGAAGAGCATGTGTTAGCCGGAGGTTTTGGCAGTGCTGTCTTGGAGCTTTTTGAAGAAGAAAACATGACACAAATCAAAGTTAAACGTATGGGCATAAAGAATCCCTTTACAGGACAGGGCAGTCGAGAACAGATTTTAAAGCTAAATGGTCTTTCTACTGAGGGGATTGTGCAGGAGGCGATAAAGCTCTGTCAGGCAACGGCAAACATAAATTAACTGAACGCGACGGAAAAACTAAAATTCGCCTTGACATATTCCTGGTAGAAAGTGAACTTGCACCAAATCGCAGCAAGGCTCGCGGGGAAATAATGGCTGGCAATGTATACGTGGATAATATCAAGCAGGACAAGCCCGGTTTTCTTGTTTCTTCTAAATCAAAAGTTGAAATTAGGGGTAAGTGTAATCCTTACGTTAGCAGGGGCGGGTTAAAACTGGAGAAAGCCCTGCAAAGCTTTTCTGTTTCCCTTACAGGAAAAACGGTACTGGATATCGGCGCATCTACAGGAGGCTTTACAGATTGTGCCCTGCTGCACGGGGCAGCTAAGGTTATCGCTCTGGATGTTGGTTATGGACAGTTGGATTGGAAATTAAGAAATCATCCGGATGTAGTAATCATGGAACGTTTTAATGTGAGATATTTGAATGAGAAGCATCTACCTTTTAAACCGCAAGTAGCAACAGTTGATGTATCATTTATATCTTTGAAATTGGTACTGCCAGTCCTTTTTTCTTTAGAGTTCGAACAAATTATTGCCCTGGTAAAGCCCCAGTTTGAAGCTTCCCCTGACCGGGTAGGAAAACGGGGAGTTGTCAGGGATTTAAACATACATAAAGAAATTCTGGAAAAGGTAGTTGATATTTCCGTTGAACACAATTATATCGCACAGAACCTTACCTACTCTCCGATAAAGGGACCACAAGGCAATATTGAATACTTTATTTATCTAGAAAAGCCTAAAAACAAGGCAAGTGACACGGTACATCAGGAACCAAAGTCTTGTTTATCTGTTGAAAATGTAGTTCAGGAAGCTCACCGCAAATTATATTAAAATTCACAATTAAAGGTGCATAAAACCATTTACTGGTGCAATGAAGGAGTGGTTCCTCTTTGTTTAAAGGTATAGGAATTGTCCCAAACTGGCAAAAAAATAATGTGCCGGAAGTTTTGGAGGAGATAAAATCTTTTTTCCGAAAACAAGATGTTCCTGTTTTTGTTGAGCCTGCCGCAGAACCTCTATTAAACCTGCCCACCCCTGTTATGGAATTCTCCGCATGGTCTAAAACTACAGACCTGGTTATTGTTGTCGGCGGTGATGGAACTTTTTTGAGAGTAGCCAGGGAGTTAGCTCATACTTCACTGCCAATCTTG
The DNA here is from genome assembly GCA_007135125.1 of Syntrophomonadaceae bacterium. Taxonomy (GTDB): domain Bacteria; phylum Bacillota; class Dethiobacteria; order DTU022; family UBA8154; genus SLJK01. The sequence goes on from SLJK01000057.1 coordinate 17,462, forward strand.
GGAATTAATTTAGGACATAAGGGGTTTTTGGCAGAGATTGAAGTTGATAAATTGCTTCCCTCTTTACAAAAGCTGCTCGACGGCAATTTTTGCACAGGGGAACGGATGATGTTAAATACAGAAATTATCAGAGACAACCAGTCCATTGCTTCTTTTCTCTCCCTGAACGATGTGATCATTTCCAGGGGACCTTTTTCCAGGATTATTAAGTTGGATACCTACATAAATGAAGATTTTCTGGAAAGTTACCCTGGCGATGGAATGATTATCGCGAGCCCCACGGGCTCAACTGGTTATTCTCTTTCTGCAGGTGGCCCCATAGTTCACCCAGGCCTAAATGTTTTAGTAGTTACTCCCATATGCCCCCATCTACTCTACCAACGTTCTGTAATAGTTGACAAAGAAGATATTATTTCTATTGACGTAGCGACTTCTTCTGCAAAAATTTTTTTGACACTGGATGGGCAGGAGGGATTTTCCCTTAGCTATCGTGATTACATAAAAGTCCGTAAGGCAGACTATGTAACAAAAGTAATAACTTTTCCTGAAAACAATTTTTATAAATTGCTGCATGATAAACTGATCTAATTAACTAACCCGGGAAACCCACTTATTTATGTAGAGCCATACCTTAACTAAGATCGATAGCTTTAATTAAAGGCGGTGTATTTGTGCTCTTAATGCTTAATTTGCGTGATTTTGCACTGATCGATTCTCTTACCCTGGATTTTTATCCCGGGTTGAATGTCCTAACTGGAGAAACCGGGGCAGGAAAATCAGTTATTATCGGTGCGATTGGTCTTATTTTGGGCGAAAGGGCTTCGACTGAGCATATAAGGGCTGGCAGCGAGCAGGCTTTTCTGGAGGCAGTTCTTTCTTTAGCTGATGCTCCTTCCCAGCTTAAAACAATAATGGAGCAGCATGGGATACCTGTTGAGGAAGAAATTATTATATCCAGGGAAATATCTATAAGTGGTCGCAATATCTGCCGCGTAAACGGGCGCACCGTACCTCTAACGACACTAAAAGAACTCGGAAATTACTTAATTGACCTTCACGGGCAGCACAGTCATCAATCTCTTCTGAAAACCGAGAGGCATCTTTTTCTTTTAGACGAGTTTGGTGACCTTGAGCTAATACAAACCAAACAAAAGCTCCAGAAACTATATGATCGGCGTCAAGAGGTTGCCGAAAAATTAAATTACCTGGGTGCCAGTGCGGATGAAAGGCTGAGACAGCTTGAATTGCTGCGATTTCAAAGGGACGAAATTATGAGCGCTTCTGTGAGTGCTGCCGAAGAACAAGAGCTATCTAAAAGACTTTCCCTGTTAGATAACAGGGAAAAACTACTTCAAGTTTTAAACAAAGCCTATAACGATATATATGGTGGTGAATCATCCTCTATTTCTTGCCTGGACACTATAAATAACATTCAAGCAGAGCTTTCTTCTTTCAGCGACCTGGACTCTCAGATCGCTTATTTTGTGGATTCATTGGAACAGATAAGCGTCAGCCTTAATGAACTGGGACATGACTTATTTGGTTATCTGGAAAATTTAGAAGTTTTTCCCCAGGAAAGAGAAGAAATTGAAAGCAGGTTGGAATTGTACCGTCGCCTAAAAAATAAATACGGTGCTACGGTGGAAGAGCTGCTTTCCTTTGCTTCACGGTGCAAGCAAGAACTTGAAGCGCTCGAAGAAAACGAAAATAAGGCACTGCAGCTGGAAAAAGAACTGCAAGCCATAGAAGAGGAACTGCACAATGTTTCAGAACACCTTACTTCTATGCGGAAAAATGTTGCCCATCTACTGGAAAAAGAAGTTCAATCCATCATTGAGGAACTGGGTATGGAAAAGGGACGCTTTCATGTAAACATTTCTTCGCAAAACTCGATACAGCGTTCCGGAAAAGAAAAGGTGGAGTTTTTATTTTCTGCCAACCCGGGCGAACCGCTAAAATCACTGGCCAAGATTATCTCTGCTGGTGAAATGTCTAGAGTTATGCTGAGCTTAAAATGCATACTGGCCAAGCAGGACAATATCCAGACCCTTATCTTTGATGAGATTGACAGCGGAATTGGCGGGAGGACTATCCAAAAGGTTTCAGAAAAAATGGCTAGTTTGGGCAATAATCACCAGGTAATTTGTGTTACTCACAGCCCGCATATAGCTAGCGCAGCTCATCATCAATTTTATATTTTTAAAGAATTTAGGGAGGAACGGACGGTAACCTTTGTCGAGAAAATTAGCGGGGAAGAAAGGCTTTCAGAGATAGCACGTCTTTTAGATGGAGAAAGTACAAGCACAATTACCAGAAAACATGCACAGGAACTTTTACAAAAAGCAAAATATATGGCAAACAATCAGGAGCATTAAAGACCCTACTACCTTTGTTTTATTTTCTATATAAAAGGATTTCATGGCACCTTTGTGGAATAACTTATTCATATTTCTGGATTTTTATTTAAGGGGTATACATTTATGGAAGATCTGCTACAAAATTTTATTTACTACCTCTCTGTTGAAAAAGGACTGGCTCAAAATACCCTGGATTCATACCGGCGTGATCTGAAAAAATTTACTCAATACTTGAAACGCCACCATATAACCGATGCAAAGGCTATTTCCAGAAAAAATATTTCCAATTATTTACTTGAACAAAAAGAGTTGGGACATTCTTCTTCCACCATATCCAGGAATATAGCATCAATCCGTTCTTTTTTCCAGTTTCTTCTCATAGAACAGAAAATAAAGGATAATCCCTGTTCAGATCTGGATTCACCAAAGGCAGAAAAAAAACTTCCACATATCATATCTGCAAAGGACATTGATCTCCTTCTTGAGCAACCTCAAATAGGAGATATAATAGGAAGACGGGACAAGGCCATGTTAGAATTGCTTTATGCTACCGGTGTTAGGGTTACAGAACTTGTTTCACTGAATGTGGAAGATATAAACTTAAAAATGGGTTTTCTGCGATGTAATGGAAAAGGGGGAAAAGAACGGATGGTCCCCTTAGGTTCGCTGGCTATAAAGAGTCTGCAGGACTACCTTCGCAGCAGCAGGCCAGGTATACTTAAGAAAAGTGATAATAAGGCGCTTTTTGTCAATCAACATGGAAAACGTTTAACCAGGCAGGGATTCTGGAAGATTTTAAAGAAGTACTGTCAAAGAGCAGGAATAAGTGGTGATATAACCCCCCATACTCTGCGCCACTCTTTCGCAACTCACTTGCTGGAAAACGGGGCTGATCTACGGTCAGTACAGGAGATGTTGGGGCATGCTGACATTTCAACTACCCAGATTTATACCCAGATTAACAGAAGGAAAATACAGGAAATATATAATCAAACTCATCCCAGGGCTTGAATAAGGAGTGCAGCGTCCATTCATAAAAACAGGGCTATTATCATTGTTTTAGATGGCGCAGGTGTAGGGGCTTTACCTGATTCCTTCAATTATGGGGATGAAGGAAGCAACACCCTTGGTCACATTCTTTCTTTAAGAGGGGATATGTACTTACCAAATCTGTTTTCACTGGGTCTGGAATCTATTCTTGGTTTGAAAAAAGGAGCAGAGGAAGAATACAAGGGAGCATTCGCTAAAATGGCACAACTTTCCCCTGCTAATGATACTACGTCAGGTCACTGGGAGCTGGCAGGACTCGTTCTGAAAAGCGCCTTCCCTGTTTATCCCCGGGGATTTCCGCAGGAAATAGTATTGTTATTCGAAAACTATATTGGCCGCAAGATCCTTGGTAATGTTGTTTCATCAGGCACTGAAATTATTAAGCAGTTAGGAAAGAAGCATTTGCAGACGGGATTTCCTATCTTATATACCTCCGCAGATAGTGTTTTTCAACTGGCAGCTCATGAAAAAATAATTCCACTGGACACGTTGTATAACTGGTGTAGATTCGCGCGGGAAAATATTTTGGTTGAAGAACATGCAGTGGCAAGAGTCATCGCAAGGCCTTTTAATGGCGAAGAAGGTAATTTTTGGCGTACAGATGGCCGACGAGATTTTTCACTTGAGCCACCTGAACCCACCGTGTTGGACCTGTTAGTAGATTCCGGATTACAGGTATGGGCAGCTGGGAAAGTCAAAGATATTTTTGCCGGAAAGGGCGTAACTGTTCATCTTCCCGCATCGGGCAACGACAATATCATAAACTCAGTTACTACTGCACTGGAAAAAGATTTTAGCGGCCTTTTATGGGCTACCCTGGTCGATTTTGATATGTTATATGGCCATCGAAATGATGCAGCTGGCTTTGCAGATGCATTGGAAAATTTTGATCAGCAGCTTGGTGTGCTTATGCAAAAGGTCAAGAAAGATGATATCCTTTTCATTACTGCTGATCACGGTTGTGATCCGACTTTTCAAGGGACAGACCATACCAGAGAATATGTACCGCTTTTCGTTTATGGTGAAGGAGTACAGCCGGTAGATCTTGGTATACGGAAGAGCTTTGCAGATCTGGGACAGACTATAGCAGACATTTTAGGTTGTCAAAATACCAAAAACGGAAAGAGTTTCGCAGTAGAGTTGTTTGACAGGGGAGATGTAAATCTATGAGGGGATTAGATCTAATCTTAAAAAAAAGAAATGGTGAAAGCCTTTCACCCGATGAAATAAATTTTTTGGTTAAGCAATTCAATGAAGGCGTTATCCCTGATTACCAGATGGCTGCATTATTAATGGCAGTTTTTTTTCAAGGTTTCAGTAATAAAGAAACAAACGCACTTACTACTGCCCTGGCAAGTTCTGGAGAAATGCTCGATTTTTCATTTTTGAGCGATATTGTGGTAGATAAACACAGCAGTGGGGGGGTTGGTGACAAAGTAACTTTGATCCTGGCACCTCTGGTTGCAGCTGCTGGGATTCCGGTTGCCAAACTTTCAGGCCGCAGTCTTGATTTTACAGGGGGCACTATTGACAAACTGGAAAGTATTCCCGGCTTTAATGCAAATCTTTCTATTGACCGTTTTATGGAGCTGGTCAGTGAACACGGGCTTGCTATTATGGCCCAAACAGACAGGATTACCCCTGCCGAAGGCAAACTGTACGCTCTGAGAGATGCTACAGGGACAGTTGATGACATTTCTCTTATTGCTGCATCTATCATGAGTAAAAAAATCGCTGCAGGTGCCAGCGCCATCTTACTGGATGTCAAAACAGGCAGCGGAGCCTTTATGCAGAGTAAAGATGAAGCATTTCATCTTGCTGAAACGATGATACGTATCGGAAAAGATCTGGGAAAACGTACAGTTGCCTTGATTACGGACATGAATCAACCCCTGGGATTTGCTGTCGGTAACGCTCTGGAGGTAAAAGAGGCAGTACATGTATTACAGGGAGAAGGGCCGCGAGATGTAGAGCAGCTTTGCTTGATTCTAGGCGGGTACCTCATGGCTCTAACAGGCAAGGTCAGGAATGCGGAAGAAGGTCAGGTTCAATTATCCAGGCTCATCAACAGTGGGGCGGCCTATGAAAAATTCAAGCAACTAGTTGTGGCACAAGGTGGAGATAAAGCTTTTCTGGAGGATCTGTCACTGTTACCAAAAGCATCATATATACAGGAGATTCATGCCGGCAAGGATGGCTACCTGGTTGAAATTGACGCAAAAAGGGTTGGAAAAGCTGTATCACTGCTGGGAGCAGGTCGCGCTTCTAAAGAACAGCAAATTGATCATGCAGTAGGGTTGGTATTAAACCACAAGGTGGGTGACAGCATCATAAAAGGTGAAACGCTTGCATTTATACACAGCAATAATCAGGAAAACTTTGGAACTGCATTGAAAGAGTTATCCAATGCTTTTTCAATCAAAGCCGAAGCGGTTGAGATCCCACCCCTTGTATATGGTGTGGTACCACCATTTCCCAGTTAAAAATATTTTCAACGGCTTTGCCTAAAAGGATAAAAACCTATATATGAATAATATCACTCCCCTAATAAATGAAACGCTTTCCAGGGAAATGCAGTCTACCTTATTCCTGCTTAGCTCTTATGCACATAGATACTCTTTTACCGTTTACGCGGCAGGCGATTTCGTGCGTAACCTTTTGCAGGGCAAAGAAAATCACTACATTAATTTAGTAGTAGAAAATTTTGCTATTGACTATGCCCGCAAACTGACAGAATTATTCCCAGGAAAAATCCATTGTTGTGACCGTATCGGAACTGCGAGGCTTGTAACCGCAAAAGGAGTAATTCTCGATATGGTAACCGCAAAGGATGAATTTTCCCCTTTTTCTTCTAATTCTAATGCTAGTGCGAAGGAAGAAAAGGCCAGCTTAAAAAGAAGCCTTTATAACAGGGACTTCACCATTAACGCCATCGCCTGTTCCCTCAACCGTGATGAGTATGGCAGACTTTATGACTTTTTTGGGGGGCTCCAGGACCTAAGACAACGAGAAATAAGGGTATTTAACAAGTTAAGCTTTGTTAACGATCCCCTTCTTCTCCTGCGAGCTCTCTTACTGGCACAAAAGTTATCTTTTAAGTTGGAAGGTGAAACATTTTCTTTACTTCAAAGTGCATGTAAAAATCATCAACTGCGTAAAATCAGCAAAGAAAAACTCTACAGAGAAATAGGGCAAATTTTTAATTCTAAGTACCCGTCTAAAATACTTAAGCAGCTGCATTCTCTGGGAGTACTGAGCTTCATTTTTCCCCGTGTGATATTTGACAGAGATATGATTAATAATATCGGGCGCTTGGAGACATTGTTGTTGGATAATTATTGGATCAATAAACGGAATGATTTACATTTGTTCGTAGTTTATTTAAGCTTAATTATGCAAAACCTTTCCGAACACGATAGAAAGTATTTGCTTTATCTACTGAGGCTTCGAAAGCTTGAACGTCAAAAGATTGTAACCGTGCTTGATTCGCTGCCTCGCATAATAACACAAATAACGGCTCCTGAAATCTCTGAGGCAGATCTTAATTCACACCTAAAAATATTACCAAGAGAAGGCTTCCCTTTGGTAGAAGCTGTTTCTTGCTCCAGCATTGCAAGCAGGAGGATCAAACGCTACCTGGAACACCTTGATGATATCAAGCAATGATGTAGAAACCTTCTGCACAGAAAGGAGAAAAAATGATGGGACTATTTGGACCAGAAATGCTTTACCGAATTCCGGCGCTTTTAATTGCCGTAACCTTTCATGAATATGCACATGGTCGTATGGCACTGTTCTGGGGAGATCCCACTGCCAAGAGGCAGGGACGTTTAACACTCAACCCAATTTCTCACTTAGACCCCATTGGTGCATTGATGGTAATACTTGTGGGTTTTGGTTGGGCAAGGCCAGTGCCTGTTAATCCCTTTAATTTTTACGATCAAAGAAAAGGAATGTTCTGGGTTTCATTTGCTGGAATTGGAGCCAATCTGATTATAGCATTTATAGGAACATTAATATATTTCGTTTATTTGTTTAGCAGCCCGGATCCCCTTCTAATTGGCGGCGACGGATTTATTATAAATATAATTTATTCCATAATTGTAATCAATGTTTACCTGGCTATCTTTAACTTGGTACCACTGCCACCGCTGGACGGATCAAAAATAATAAGCTCAGTCCTTCCTCCCCGGTATTTGGAACATTATCATGCCATAGAGCCTTATGCACCCATGATTTTGATCCTGCTCTTAATAACTGTTTTGCCTGCGATACTCAGACCCATTGCTTTCTTAATTATCAGCGTTTTTGAAGTACTGGCCAGGTTTATGGTGGGGTTGATATTTTAAATACTCAGTGAATTTGTTTTGAATATTTACTTGGAAAGGATGATGTTGCCCTTTGACTGCAAAAAAAGGAGTAATTCTTAGCGGAATGCGACCTACCGGTAGGCTCCACCTGGGAAATCTGTTTGGAGCCCTGGATAACTGGGTAAAATTACAGGAAGAATATAATTGTTTTTTTTGTGTAGTGGACTGGCACGCGTTAACAACTGCCTATGAAGATCCTGGTAATATAAGGGAAAACGTGAAGGAGATGGTCATTGACTGGATAAGCTGTGGCCTGGATCCTGAGAAATCAGTAATATTCAAACAGTCTGACGTAAAAGAGCATGCCGAGCTGCATCTGCTTCTGTCCATGCTAACCCCTATTTCCTGGCTTGAAAGAGTTCCCACCTATAAAGAACAGATTCAACAAATAGAAGGGCGCAACCTGGCTACTTATGGTTTTCTGGGTTACCCTCTTTTGCAAGCGGCTGATATTATGCTCTACAAGGCAGATGCAGTTCCCGTAGGTGAAGATCAGGCCCCTCATATTGAGTTCACCAGAGAAATTGCCCGTCGTTTTAACCATCTCTATGAACAGGAAATTTTTCCGGAACCAGCAACCTTACTGACAGAATATAAGGTTGTTCCAGGAGTGGATAATCGCAAAATGAGCAAAAGCTACAATAACATCATCGAGCTTTCTATTTCACCAGACGAGATCTCCAAGCGGGTAAAAATGATGGTTACAGATACAGGTAGGATCAAGAAAAATGATCCTGGCAACCCTCATGTATGCAGCGTTTTCTCATTTCACCGTATATTTAACAAGGGTAACATGCTTGAGATTGAAGAAAGTTGTCAAAAAGGTCAAATTGGCTGTGTTCAGTGCAAACAGATAGTATCTGACTGGATGAAAGACCACCTTCAACCTATGTATGCTAAGCGCCGCGAACTTGAAAAAGACCCTCAACTCGTCTGGGAAATGCTTCAAGGAGGCCGGGAAAAAGCAGGGAAAGTTGCTCGGGAAACTATGGAAGCGGTACGCTCTGCTATGGGGCTTGCATAAGGGAAAGGTTTTCCCGAATGGGGGAAAGAGTAGAAATGAGCTTATTGCCAGACAGGGTTGAGGGAAGCAAATATAATAACAATAATGTTGAAAACAGTACTTATTATGTTAAATTAGAAGCTTTCGAAGGTCCTTTCGATCTTCTCTACCATTTGCTTACCAAAGAAAAAATTGATATCTGGGAAGTTCCTTTGGCATATATTACGGAACAATACTTAAAATATTTGCGGGGGATGCACGAACTCCAGATTGCACCGGCAGGAGAATTTCTGGTAATGGCTACGTCCCTCTTACGTCTGAAATCTCGACTTCTTTTGCCACAAAAATCAGCAGGTATTGATGAAAAAGAGGAAGAAGCTTTTTATTTCGGGTCTAAGGAAGAGCTCGTTAATTCCTTACTTGAATACAAGCGTTTTAAAGAATTGTCTTTTTTTCTCAAGCAGAGGGAAGAACAACAACAAAAAATATTTTTACGCTCCTGGGGGCCGCCAAAGGTTTTTATTGTTACTCGCCAGTCTACTCTTTTTGCTTATCCACTTGATACTCTGGAACTAGCCATTCAAAATTTAAAGAAGAAAAAAAGTGCCGAAGAATCATACAATGCTATTCCAGCTCCGGAAGAATTTTCTTTGCGCCAGACTTTCCGGCGTATCATGGGGATAATTAAAAAGATTACCACTCTAAACTTTAGCTTTCGCGACTGCCTGGAGAAGGGTAACAGGAGCGATGTGGTTCAAACGTTCGCTGCCCTGTTAGAGCTGGCACGGCGCGGCAAAATATCTTTGCGCCAAGAAAAACTATTTGGAGAAATTTATATTTCGGGCAAAATAAGAAGAAATCAAAAAAAGAAACAAACCGTCGACCACAATAAAAATATTTTGGAGCGCTCGGGCAGCCGAGCATTTAGAAACGAAAGCCAGTTATAATACATTTCACATATCGGATAATTGTTTAGGGGCGTTTAGGGGGTAACCGGTTGTATGGCGGAAAGAAAACACGATACAGCAGCTTTGATAGAAGCTATTCTTTTTTTAAGTCAAGAGGCGATCACTGGTAAAATGTTGCAGGAAATTTGCTCTGTTAACCCGGAAGAAATTGAAAAAGCTCTTCAAAAATTAAGGTGTGAACTACAGAAAACCGACAGAGGGTTAACTCTCCTGGAAACAGAGGCGGGATTCAGTTTGGGGACAAAACCTGAACTGGCTCCGGTGCTTAATAAGTTGCTGGAGGAAGAACACTCCCTGGCACCCCTATCTCAAGCTGCCCTGGAGACAATAGCTATCATTGCTATTAAACAACCTGTTACCAGGGTAGAAATAGAACACATCCGTGGGGTAAAAGCAGAGGGTGTTATTGAAAATCTGCTTAAAAGAGGACTTATACAAATTGCAGGACGCAAAGAAGTCCCTGGGAAACCCTTTTTATATCGTACTACAGATGAGTTCCTGCATTATTTTGGATTATCAGATCTGGCTGAACTAGAACATCTGTCCAAAGAGCTGAGTCTCTTAAATCAGGAGAGTAAATAATGCAGGAAAAGATCAGATTGCAAAAATATCTTGCCTCAGCTGGGCTGGCTTCACGACGTGCTGCGGAAGCAATGATTGCAAAAGGACGAGTAAAAGTTGATGGAAAAACAGTTACGCAACAAGGAACGAAAGTCGATCCCCATATTAACGAAGTGAGCGTCGATGATCACCCGGTCAGCATGCTAAAAAATAAATATTATTATATTTTATTCAAACCCAGCGGGTATTTAACCAGCGTTAAGGATCCTTTTAATCGCCCCACAGTAATGGATCTACTACCTAAGAAGAAGGGACTTTTTCCGGTAGGAAGGCTTGATTTTGACACTACAGGTTTACTGCTGGCCACCAATGATGGGGAAATGGCCTTTCGCATAATGCATCCGCGATACAAGGTGCAGAAAAAGTATTTGGTCCTGGTAAAGGGTCTTATTTCGTCAAAAGCTCTTTTTTCCTTACGCAGAGGTACGCTTATAGAGGAGGAGATTAAGACTTCTCCGGCCAAAGTACAAGTTATCAACAAAAAGAGAGATTCGAACGAATCATTGCTGGAATTTATTATTCACGAAGGAAAAAACAGACAAATAAAACGTATGTGTTCTGCAGTAGGACACCCTGTTAAGTCTCTTCAAAGAACGGGGATTGCTTTTTTAACTCTCGAAGGTTTAGAGCCGGGTTCTTACCGGGCCTTGACTTCAGAAGAGGTAAAAAAACTAACTGAGCTGACCTTTAACCGCCAAAATGACTAAAAGTAAATAATTAGAAAATTTATGCTCATTAAGCATGAAACTGGCAGGAAACGCCGCATTTTTCTCGAATAACAACATATAACAACAATAAGAAGTGCTTAGGCAAGGAAGGGGTTAATTATGCTCAAACCTGGAATTGATTCTTTGGAAAGGGGAAAAAAAGAAAAAAAAGAAGAACCCCAGGAGCTTCCCAAACAAGAAGAGAAGCTCAAATTCAAGGTGCGCTTTGATTACAAGGGCAAACCAAAGCCAGCCCGCTTTTTCTTCGGTGGCAAAAGAACAGAAGAAGTAGCCCATGAGATCAGGGAACAACAGCTCGGATTATGGCGTAATGTACCATTACAGGGCATATTTGTAGAGCATATTGATCTGGGTGATATTTATTTTGTTTACGATGATGATCTAGAAAGCGAAATGGCCTTTGCTCCCCTGGAACTGGTTGTCTCAGCTGATTCCTTTGAAGATATGCTGCGCTTTATTGTAAGAGAAGAATTTAGACGTATTGAAATACTTGAACCGACCAAAATTGTTTTAAGCACCAGGGAGGCGGAAAGGATGCTTTTTAAAATTAACGAAATCCTGCAAAACAAACTCTTGACCCGTAAAAGGGAGAATCATCGTTAAAAATGTTTTCAATCTGCGATTAATACTTGTCAAAAAGGGCATAATAATATATGATTACATAAGGAAATTAATTTTAGTTTTTACGATAGTCTTTGGGTTCGTAAAGGGTGGTATAAAAGGTGCAAGTAGTACTCTTGCAAGGTGTTAGAGGGGAACAGGTGGCTGTTAGTATCCGGGTTTTTATTACACAGTGTCATGATTAATATGTAATTCGTGAACACTGTATGTAAAATATCCGGTTTTTTATTTTTTGCTTAAAATGAATGTGGGAGAATAAAGCAATGCAAATTGCCATAGATGGACCAGCCGGAGCAGGAAAAAGCAGTGTTGCCAGGGAAGTGGCTCGTCGGCTCAAGCTAGCATATTTAGATACTGGTGCAATGTACCGGGCAGTTACTTTGAAGGCACTGCAAAATAATGTCGATATCACTGACGGAGATGCTTTGGTTCTCCTTGCCAGGACCTCTAATATGGATATTCAGGTGGATGAGCAAGAGGGCAACCTGATTTATTGGGGTGGGGAAAATATAACAAGGGCAATCAGAAGCCCTGATGTAAATAAAAATGTTTCTGTGGTAGCCGAATCTCCCGAGCTAAGAAAAGAGCTGGTTTCTCTACAGAGAAAGATTGCTAAAAACGCTGTGGGAATCGTTATGGAGGGGAGAGACATAGGCACAAATGTTTTGCCTGGCGCTGACTATAAGTTTTTCTTAACTGCACAAGTTAATGAACGTGCCAGGAGGAGATGGAAAGAAATAAAAGAGAAAGATATTCAGTCAAGCTATTCTTTTGAGGAACTTGTAGAAGAGATTTCTACCCGGGACCGTATAGATCAAGGAAGAGCTGATTCTCCGCTGCTAATTGCTCCGGGGGCGTATATTCTTGATACAACCCCTTATCCTTTTCAGGAAGTTGTTGAAAAAGTCGTTACAGTGGTAAGAGAAGCTAAAACAGCAGCAGAAAACAAAGATAGCAGTACTTGTGACAATGAGGTTAATTCAGATGTTTTATAGCTTTCTGCACATCTGTTTCCGTTGTTATTTCAAACTACTTTTCCGCTACCAGATCTACGGTTCAGAAAACATTCCTTCCACCGGTGCTTTCATAATCTGTTCTAACCATACCAGCTGGTTTGATCCTCCGCTGGTAGGTTCCATAATACCCAGGGAAAAAAGGGTATATTTTATGGCAAAGGAAGAACTTTTTTCTATTTTTGTCCTTGGAAGAGCGATAAAGATGCTAGGGGCATTTCCAGTTAAAAGAGATACAGCAGACAGAAAAGCCATTACCAAAGCACTTCAGGTCCTGGAAGAAGGCCATGTGCTGGGCCTTTTTCCCGAAGGAACTCGCGTAAAAGCAGGAGATATTGGCAAGCCTTTTCACGGGCCCGCACTTATAGCTTTAAAGAGTAAAAAACCGGTGTTACCCATTAACATCAAATGGCCGTCCCGGTTTTTCAAGCCCCTGCAGGTATACATCGGAAAACCGCTGATTTTTAAGGAAGAAGGAAAAAGTAGAAAAGAGATACTTAACAACATAAGTATGGCAATTATGCAAGAAATTAATAAGCTGCACCTGGAATTGCATGAGGAGGAATAATTTTTGGAGGTTGTCCTTGCCGAAAGTGCAGGTTTTTGTAAAGGGGTAGAGGATGCTATAAAAATAGCTTTGGAAAACGCATCCCTGGGGAAAACAGTTAGCACTCTTGGCCCTCTTGTTCACAACGAAGAGGTAATTGCGTATTTAGGCCGAAACAAGGTCAAATTCTACGATAATTTGGCTGATATACCGGAAGGAACGATCATTATCCGTACTCATGGAGTGGGTCCTGCTGTGCTTTCTGAATTGTATAAAAGAGAAGACCTGGAAGTAATTGATGCTACCTGCCCACATGTAAAAAAAGTGCAGGAACTTGTCAGGAATTACGCGGATAGTGGTTATCAAGTCGTTATTTATGGTGATATTAAGCATCCAGAGGTTAAAGCACTTATGGAATGGGCAGGTCCGCAAACGTTAGTAATATCACCAGGTGAAGTCGAACATGGTCATCTGGAACTCTCAGAAAAAGCTGTATTAATATCACAAACCACACAACAGGAGAATAGTTATGCTTCTTTGGCAAAGATATTAGAGGCAGAATATCCTCATCTAGTAGTACATAGCACCATTTGCAAAGCAGCAGCAAAAAGACAACTTGCTGCCTCAAAATTGGCAAATACGGTAGACTTGATGTTGGTAGTAGGTGACAAGAAAAGCTCAAACACCCACAAACTCACGCAAGTCTGTCGTGAAATAACACAAACCTATCAGGTTGCCGGAGCCCATGATATTGCTAGAGAGTGGCTGGTAGGTGCAAAGACTGTAGGGGTCACTGCCGGGGCTTCAACCCCTCATTGGAAGATAAAGGAGGTTATGGTTATGATGGAAAATGGAAGCTTTGAAGAAAAGGCAGCAGAGGAATTTTCTCCATCCCAGGAGGAACATAATCAGGAAGAAGTAAGCCAGGAAGAACTTGGCCAGGAAGAAATTAAAGAATATATGCCTGGTGATGTAGTTACGGGAAAAGTTGTTCTGGTGGATGAAGAACAGGTTCTCGTTGACATTGGAGCCAAGTCTGAGGCTGTTCTCCCTAGAAAGGAAGTCTATTTAGAAGGTGATAACACACTGGATGAAATTTTTTCAAGGGGAGATAGTGTGGACGTGTTAGTTTTAAAAGCTAACGACCAGGAAGATAGAACAGTAGTATCACAGAAACGCTTGGAAAGGGAGCGTCGCTGGAAAGAACTGGAGGATGCCCTGGAAGACACTTCTAATTTAAGCGGAAACGTAAAAGAAGTTGTTCCTGCCGGCATTATTATCGATCTTAAGAGTGGTATTGAAGGGTTCATGCCTGGCTCCCTGGTTGATCTTCGCTACATTCCTGATTTTCAAGAATTTTTAGGACAAGAATTTTCCTTTAAAGTAGTGGAATTAAACAGAGAGCGCGATAAAGTAATATTGTCCAGAAAGCAAGCTCTGGAAGAAGAACAGGAACAACATAAACAGGAAACCATTAACAACCTCACCGAAGGACAGATCATCTCCGGGGTTATAAAAAGGTTAACCGATTTTGGAGCCTTTGTAGATGTAGGTGGTATAGATGGTCTCGTGCATATCTCGGAGGTTTCCTGGCAGAGAGTAGGACACCCCCGTGAAATCTTAAAAGTTGGGGAAGAAGTTCAAGTTAAGGTTTTAGAAATAATACCGGAGAGGGAAAGAATAAGCCTCAGCATCAGGCAAGCACAGCCTGACCCCTGGAGCCAAATAGAAGAAAGATTGCAAGTAGGAGCAGTTGTAGAAGGCAAAGTGACCCGAATTGTCAATTTTGGTGCTTTCGTGGAAATCATCCCGGGAGTTGAAGGGTTGGTTCATATTTCGCAGATGGCTGACTTTCATGTAAAACATCCTTCCGAAGTTCTCCAGGAAGGGGAAGAAGTTGAGGTTAAGATACTGGATATCAACAAAGAGGGTAAAAGAATAAGCCTCAGCATAAAAGAGGCACGTCCGGCACCAAAAGATTATTCAGCATCCGCACAACAAAAAGATCAGGAAACTCAAAACGTAACCCTGGGCGATATCTTTGGCGACCTATTTCCTAACAACGTGAAAAACGAACTACAAGATGCGGAAGATGAAGAAGATGATAATGGAAAAAACGAATAATTTTAAAAATGCTACATGCTGTTCTTTCTGCTTTTTTAATTACTAAAACCAGCATATTGTTCGGCAGATATAAAGGCCTGTTTCTTTTTCTAAGGAAACAGGCCTTACCTAATTAATTATCATTCTCGTTTAGGGAGACAAGCAGGTTATAAAAGGAATCCTTGACACTTCAGCTAGTACATAGGATAATGAGTTAGATCTTTTCAAGATTAGCCCCTTAAGAAAGTAAACATATTGGTGGGTTTCGGAGAGTCACTTATGAATAGAGGATTTAAAGTAAAGAGCTTGGCGGAAGGTACACCTGCCCATAAAGCAGGTATAAAACAGGGAGACCGTATTCTGAAAATTAACGGGACTTCTTTTTTTGATGTTTTGGATTATAGTTACCTTTCTGCAGATGAAAAAGTAGAGTTGCAGTTTTACCGCAATGGCAATTTGCTACAAGTAAAAGTGGTAAAAGATATGGATGAAGACCTGGGAATAGAATTTTTCTCCCCGACCGTTAGTCCTCTTTATTTCTGTCGAAACAAATGCATCTTTTGCTTTATAGACCAACAACCCGGTGGTATGCGTCTATCTCTGTATGAAAAAGATGATGATTATCGCCTTTCCTTTATTGATGGTAATTATGTTACCCTTACCAATGTACAGGAAGCTGACCTTAAAAGAATAATCAGCATGAATATTTCACCCCTTTATATATCCATTCATGCCACGGATGGGGCAGTACGTAAAAAAATGATGGGGAATGTGGCTGCCGGCAGAATAATGGAGCAACTGGCACAGCTGTCCGAAGCAGGTATTGAAATGCACGGCCAAGTTGTTGTATGTCCTGGCATAAATGATGGAGATGTTTTACAAAAAACAGTTTGGGAACTGGCTTCTTTGTATCCTCAACTAAAAACAATTGCCTTAGTTCCCGTAGGACTCACCAGGTACAGGGGAAATTTAAAACCTCTAAAAAAAGTAACACAAAACAAAGCTCAGCAAATTGTTAAAGAGTATTCATCCCTGCAAAATGTATTTCAACAAGAAATAGGCTCGCCTTTTGTATACCTGGCAGATGACTTTTATCTTCTCTCCGGGGCATCCCTGCCTTCTCATGAACATTATGGGGATTATCACCAACTGGAAAATGGAGTGGGGCTGTGCCGATTGTTTTTAAACGAACTGCTTGACTGGAAGAGAAAAACTTCATTTGAGATAAAAAACAAAACACACATATCTATCGCTACAGGTCAGGCAGCAGCCCCTTTTCTTCAACTCTTTATAAGAGAACTTGAGAAGATCAAGAATTTGGAAACCGATCTACATATAATTGAAAACAGGTTCTGGGGTGGAAACGTAGACGTAGCAGGTTTGTTAACTGGAAGAGACCTTTTTCATTCTTTATACCAAAAGAACCTGGGGGATTACCTTTTTATTTCTTCGGCCATGCTTAAGGCCGGGACAGATCTCTTTTTGGATGGAGTTAACTTGAAAGCTCTTTCGGTCCGCCTCCAAACACCTGTTGTCCCGGTCAATGCCCTAGGTGAAATAAGAAAATTTATAGTTGGCCACACCAAAAATAAAGCGAGGTGACTTTTTGAATACTCCGCTGGTGGCCCTTGTAGGGCGCCCCAATGTAGGAAAATCCACCCTTTTTAACCGGCTTGTGGGAGCAAGGCAGGCCATAGAGGGAAAAACTCCCGGTGTAACCAGGGACAGGATCTTTGGTCGTGCCGAATGGCTTAACAGGGAATTTAGCGTTGTGGATACGGGCGGACTTACCTTTACAAATGATGAACCGTTGGAGAGCCAGGTTCAACAACAAACACACCTGGCCATAGCAGAAGCAACAGTGATCGTTTTTCTTCTGGACGGGCGTCAGGGAATTACACCTTTAGACGAAGAAATTGCCAATGAGCTGCGCCGCCAGGAAAAACCTGTCGTTTTGGTGGCCAATAAAGTAGAATCTCAGGAAATTAGCATAGCCGACTTTTTCAAATTGGGCCTTGGGGAACCTTTACCTGTTTCCGCAGCTCATGGCTTAAATACAGGCGATCTTTTGGATGTAATTGTTTCTTTTTTCCCTGCCACAAATTCAACGGAACAAATACCAGAGGATATTATTCGGATTGCTGTAGTAGGACGGCCCAACGTAGGCAAATCTTCCTTTGTCAATACTATGCTGGGTGAAGAACGAGTAATCGTAAATAGTTCACCGGGCACCACCAGGGATTCCATTGATTTAATGTTAGAGATAAACAATCAAAGATACATACTTGTTGATACGGCAGGTTTGCGGCGTAAAAGCAAAATAAAGGAGAGCATTGAGTACTATAGTTCAGTCCGTTCCTTAAAGGCGATTGAAAATGCTGATATTGTGCTTCTTTTACTGGAGGCACAAGAAAAAGTGACAGAACAAGATAAGCGTATTGCGGGTTATATATTGGAAAGCGGAAAAGCTATGGTAATTGCTTTAAATAAATGGGACCTTATCAAAAAAGAGAGAAGGATTGATGGAGGAAAGAATATCAAAGAAGAGACAAAAGAAGCATTGAAATTTGTATCCTTTGCACCTCTCGTAACCACCTCTATATACGAACCCAAACATTTTAACAAATTATTTAATATATTTCAGGATGTATTTGCAAGTTACACCATGCGCATCTCTACTCCCATTTTAAATGAACTGCTTGCAGATGCACAGGCTATTAACCCCTTATCTTCATATAAAGGGCGAAGAGGAAAGATTTATTATTGCACTCAACCACATATTAAGCCTCCTACCTTTGTTATTTTTGTTAATGACGCTTCTTTAATCCATTTTTCATACCTGCGTTATCTGGAAAACAGGTTCCGGGAGGCTTTCGGCTTTCAGGGCACACCCATCAGATTCTTGGTCAGGACAAGAAAACGAAAAGGAGAGGATTAGATTGGCCTTTATGGCGGTGATTCTTTCTTATTTAATTGGCTCTATATCTTTTGGATATCTTTTTGCCAGATTGTTCAGCAGCGTGGATATTCGGAGTTTAGGAAGCGGCAGCACCGGGGCCACCAATATATCAAGGCTGTTGGGTCTGAAGATGGGGCTCGTTGTTCTTGTTTTGGATGTTTTAAAGGGCTTCATTGCTGTTTTTCTGGGAAATCTCGTGCTGCCTGGAACCGCCTTTCCCTTACTATGCGGTTTAGTCGCCATTATAGGTCACAACTGGCCCGTATTTTTTGGGTTCAAAGGTGGACGAGGGGTTGCAACGACTCTGGGTGTTTTTCTCGGTTTTTCGCCCCTGCCGGCTCTTATAGTCCTGCTATTATTCTGCGTGATAGTAGCCATAACCCGTTATGTATCCCTGGGCTCACTTACCGGGAGCATTTGTATTCCGGTTTATATGCAGATAACGGCTTATCCCCCGGAGTATTTTCTTTTGGGCCTGGCTATATGTTTACTGATAATTATCAGGCATGCACCAAATATAAAAAAATTGATCAACGGAACCGAATCTAAATTTGGAGAAAAAATTGACAGTACCCTGACGAAAAGGTAGGTGCTAATTTCATGAAAATCGGTATAATTGGTGCCGGAAGCTGGGGAACGGCACTGGCAATTCTGCTTGGGAATAAAGGATTTAAAGTGGACCTCTGGGTCAGGAGAGCGTATTTGGCCGAAAAAATTGCTTCCACAGGCGAAAACCAGGAATACCTTTCGGGTTTTGCTTTGCCCAAAACAGTTCTTCCTACAGCAGACCCGGAAAAGGCAGTACGGGGAAAAGAGTTAGTAATACTGGCTGTTCCTTCTCATGCCGTAGGTGAAACAACGGCCAAAATAAAAGATTTTCTAGATAATAATTGTATTATTGTCAACACCGCCAAAGGAATAGCAGAAAAAGAACTGAAACGTCTTTCGCAGGTAATCGAATACGAACTATCCCCCGAAGTCAAAGCCAGAATCGCCGTTATATCCGGGCCCAATCACGCTGAAGAAGTAGTAAGAGGGATTCCCACAGCTACAGTAGTTTCCTCAAGGGACCAGCAAACAGCTGAAAAAGTGCAGGATATATTTATGGGCGCTAATTTTAGAGTATATACAAATACAGATTTAACAGGTGTTGAACTTGGGGGAGCTTTTAAAAATATTATTGCTATTGGAGCAGGTATATGTGAGGGGATAGGGTTTGGTGACAATACCAAAGCAGCCCTCCTCACCCGGGGGCTGGTCGAGATTACCAGGATAGGTGTGGCCATGGGGGCAAGAAGCAATACATTCAGTGGTTTAACCGGGGTCGGCGATCTTTTTGTCACCTGCACAAGTACCCACAGCAGAAATCGCTACGTCGGATTAATGTTAGGAAAAGGTAACACCGTAACGGATATTACTTCATCGATGAAAATGGTGGCCGAGGGCATCAAAACAGCGAAGGCTGCCAAAGAATTGTCCCGGATCTACGAAGTAGAAATGCCCATATCCAATGAAGTTTATGATATACTTTTCCAGGGCAAAACACCGCTTGAAGGAGTAAAAAGTTTGATGAGAAGAGATAAAACCTTTGAAATGGAGGATGTGGACTTTTAGGGAAAAGGCGGTTTATGTAAGTTCACGGCAGATGAGAAAACTGTATGGTAATAACTATACAGTTTTTTTATAAAGTAAATTTTAGAATTGTTAAGGTATTTAATAATTGCCTGTCAGCCGTAATAGAGCCAAAAAAAGGCGTCGGGTTGACAAATGTTAATAAATATATTAAGATAAGCTGTGAATATTAATATATTTTAACAAAAAGCCAGGAAAATAATAGTTTAAGCGAAAAGACTATCCCGGGGCTTTTAAACAAATGAGGAGGAAGGAAATTGCAGAAAGTAATTGTTTTTCTTTTAGTGCCGGCTCTACTGCTGGTATTTTCCTTTACAGTGATTTTTGCCGCAGAATCACCTGTCACTGAGGGGGAGAAAATAGTTTCAAACCAAAATTTTGTGTCTGATTATGAAGCACATCTTGCGGAAGAGAGGTTGCTGCAAAATGCTGCTTTTCAAGAGGCGAGAAGCGTGGAGCAAACCTTAGAATTTGATCCTCCGCCCCTGCTTCTGGACGGCGAAACCATGATCCCTCTAAAAACATTTTGTGAATACCTGGATATGGAGGTTTCTTGGAGCGAACAAACCAGAACAGTTACGGTCAAAGATGGAACCTTTATACTCCGTTTCCCTGCAGAAAATGGCTCGGTTTACGTTAACGGGGCAGAGCTGGAAACAGACTATTCGTCAAAAATAATTGAGGGCCATGCATATATTTCTCTGAATATGATCATGGGGATACTTGACCCCCTGCTCGAGTGGGAACAGGAAAGAAAAGAAATGTTCCTGCAACAGGTAGAAGAGCAGCTGGAAGAGTATGAAGTGCAAGAAGAGGCACACGAAAGCAATGTAAGTGATGATAGCAATAAAAGCGAGGTTGCCTATTCCACAAAGGGAGTAGCTTCCTGGTATGGAGGCAAATTTCATGGCAGGAACACTGCCAGCGGTGAAGTTTTTAACCAGAACGATTATACGGCAGCACACCGGGAACTGCCTTTTGGGACAAAGGTCAGGATTACTTTTTTAGGCACAGGGGAAAGCGTTAAAGTGCGCATAAATGACCGTGGACCGCATATCTCGGGAAGAATAATTGACCTCTCCAGGCGGGCAGCAGAGGATATAGGCCTTAAACCGCACGGCATTGGAACCGTAGAAATGCAAGTGCTCAAGTAACGTATAGCAGCTACCCATTTTTCATAAATAAAGCCCTGGGAACCTATTTCCCAGGGCTTTATTTATGACTACTTTGAGCAGAAATCAAAGGTTTTCAGATGGCTTCAAAGAAAATATCTGTAGAGATTGAATATTTTTGCAATTATGCAGGATCTTAGGCTGCCATTATAGAAATATTTAATAATTAAAGATACTGCTTAGCTATTGCCTTTATAGTAAATTATCAAATATAGAAAGGGTGATTGCAGATTCATGGACCATTTTATCGTCCCTTTATTGAACTTATTTAGAGCAGCGGAAAGTGGAATTGTCCTTTCGGCCCAGGCTGAAGATCCGGGTGTTATTAGGGAAACAATCAATTACATTGCCCGGCGTATTGACTTAATCGGGGAGTTGATGCTTGAGCACCTCTGGTTGGTTATTATAGCAATTGTCATAGCTGTTGTAGTATCAGTTGTAGTGGGCATAATTATCAGTTATTACGAGAGAAGTGCTCAGGCGGTGCTGTGGCTTTGCCAGATCTTGATGGTCATACCCAGTCTGGCTATGCTGGCATTTATGGTGCCTTTATTCGGGATTGGCTTTACGACCGGGGTGGTTGCCTTGATTCTTTACAGCCTGCTGCCGGTTGTTCGTAATACTTATACCGGCATCAGAGAGCTTAGCCCAGCAATTGTTGAGGCGGCTAAAGGTATGGGAATGACCGAATGGCGCATCTTGACCAAGATTAAAATACCACTGGCCACGCCCGTGATTATGGCCGGCATACGAACTGCAACTGTAATGGTTGTTGGTATTGCTGCGATTGCCGCCTACGTTGGTGCAGGTGGCTTGGGAGAGCTTATTTTCCAGGGTATTTCGAGAAGTAACGAACCGATGATTATTGTTGGTGCAATCGGCGTTTCCATTATCGCGCTTGCCTTCGACTTTCTTTTACATTGGGGCGAAAAACACTTTGCCGCAAAAGGCAAGCCAGGGGAGGTAACGGAAGAATGATTAAACTGGAAGGAATATCAAAAATATTTCCGGGACAAAAACATCACGCCGTAAAAAATTTAAATCTTGAGATAAACAAGGGAGATGTTTGTGTCTTGGTAGGCCCTTCTGGATGTGGCAAGACTACAACCATGAAAATGATCAACCGTCTTTATGAACCCACCGAGGGGAAAATCTTTATCGGAGGTGAGGATGCGCTTAATAAGGATCTAATTAAGCTGCGCCTCGATATCGGCTACGTTATCCAGGAAATTGGGCTATTTCCGCACATGACTATTGAACAAAATATAGCCACTGTTCCTAATGAAAAACACTGGCCTAAAGAAAAAACAAAAGAGAAGGTAGAAGAAGTGATGAACCTGGTCGGCCTTGATCCGAAAATTTTTAAGGATCGTTATCCTGCGGCTTTGAGTGGGGGGCAGCGGCAGCGGGTCGGAGTGGCCCGGGCAATGGTTGCTGATCCGCCGATTATGTTGATGGACGAACCATTCGGAGCGGTTGATCCGATTACTCGCGCCCGCTTGCAAAATGAGTTTTTACGAATTCAGGAAGGCATGGAGAAAACGATTGTTTTTGTTACCCACGATATTGACGAAGCGATAAAGATGAGCGAAACAATTGTAGTAATGAGGGAAGGTGAAATCGTTCAACATGCCACTCCAAGCGACCTTTTAAGTGCCCCTGCCGATGAGTTCGTCTCCAACCTGGTCGGCCGCAACCGTTCAATCAAACGTTTGCACCTGATCCGGATCCACGAGATTTTAGAAGAGCTGGGAAGGGTGAAACCGATTCCCGAGGATACGAAAACAGATGAAATCAAAAAGCGTTTAGATGAGAGTGCTACAAGGACAGTTATGGTTGTTGATAGCGATAATAAGTTGAAAGGGGTCATCGGGGTAAACGATCTGAAGCAAAAAACCGGTGAAGTGGCTGCCGATTATTACCAAGATGTCATGGAGACAATAACCAACGATGCTACTTTAAACGATGCTCTCTCGGTCATGCTTGAATGCGGAGAGGGTTATGTTGCTGTCGTTAATGAAAACAACCAGTACGAGGGAACAATAACCCTGGGCGACCTGCTCAACGTGGTTAAGGAGGATAGCTAACAATGCTCCAAAACATTTGGAAATGGCTGATTATTCCGTTGATCATGATCGGTATCGGAACAGCAATTGTTATCTATGCAGTAAACAATCCCACCGATTCTATCGTAGCGCGCATGCTTACTTATGAAAGAATATTCAGAGTTATTCGTGAGCACATGGCCCTACTTCTTATCTCGATGCTTGCTGCTACGTTCGTTGGTGTGGCAGCGGGGATTATGCTTTCCAGACCTCGACTTTACTATGCGGGTCGAGTCGTGGAAAATATTGTTAATGTAGGGCAGACTATTCCCAGCCTGGCTATTCTGGCTCTTTTCTTCACGATCTTGGGTCTTGGTTTCAGAACAGCAGTTTTTGCCCTGTTCCTCTATTCAATACTTCCTATTCTAAGAAACACTTTTGCCGGTATTGACGGTGTCGATTACAGTATTATTGAAGCAGCCAGGGGGATGGGCATGAATTCTTTTCGTATTTTAACGAAGATCGAACTGCCCATTGCTTTTCCAATTATTGTTGCCGGCATACGGACAGCTGTTGTGATTAATGTAGGGGCAGCAACTCTGGCCACTTTTATAGCTGGTGGTGGTTTAGGTGATCTTATTGTCACCGGACTTTCTGTCCACCGGGACATGATTATCGTTACCGGGGCAACCATAGCTGCTTTGACTGCTATTTTGCTTGATTATTTAATCGGGCGCGTAGAGGAGAAAATCGTTCGTTGGTCTTGAAATGGATAAGCCGGTTTTTGAGTAAACAACAAGGTGTAAGGAATTTGATGTCTAGGAAGATAATTAAATTACAAAGTTTGGCTGTTTTTCCAAAATCATTATATTAAAAGAGGGGGAGATTAATTTATGACTATGAAAAGGGTGTTAGTAATATCTTTAGTCTTAGTCTTTTTAGCAGGGTCGATATTTATGACGGGATGTGCACCGGATGAGGATGTAGTTACTATCGGTTCGAAAGAGTTTACCGAACAGTTGATCCTGGGCCAGATCGCGATCCATGCCCTGGAGGATCATGGTATTCCGACCGAAGATGAAACCGGCTTGGGTGGAACTATAGTTGCCCGTGAAGCTCTGGAAAGAGGAGACCTAGATATGTACTGGGAATACACCGGAACTGCGCTGGTTGAATTCTTTGGTATGGACGTGATCACCGATCCGGAAGAGTCCTACGCTACAGTTTCGGAAGCAGACCTCGAAAATGATCTGATCTGGCTGGACTATACTCCGTTTAACAACACCTACACAATTATGATGCGCCAGGAGGATGCTAATGAGTGGGGCATCGAGTCAATCAGCGACCTGGCCGAGGCAATCAATGAAGGCGTGGAAGCCCCGGAACCCGGTGAATGGACTTTCGCTACCGACCATGAGTATGAAGCACGTGATGATGGGTTAGAAGAGTTACAAATACATTACGGTTTTGAGTTTGCAGATTATGATGTAATGGACCTCGGGGTTGTTTACGGTGCTTTAAGAGAAAAAGACCACCCGGTAGCCATGGGCTTTGCAACAGATGCCCGCATTGCCGACTACAACCTGGTTAACCTGGTTGACGATCAGGAGTTCCACCCGGTCTATAACTGTGCACCGGTAGTGCGTCAGGAAGCACTGGATGCTCATCCCGAGATACCAGACATTCTCAATCCTATTGCTGCAGCCTTGGATGAGGAAACCATGTCATCTTTGAACATGCAGGTTGACATTGAAGGTCAAACTCCCAGTGAAGTGGCTGAAGAATGGCTGCTTGAGCAAGGTTTTATCTAATAAAGTAAAGGCAGATTCACGCTGCCCGTTACAGTAACTCTGAGTATGAGCTATGGGAAAACAGCCAGTATCAAGAGGGGCGAGCAGGAGCAGTCTTGCAGCCCCTCTTTTAATCCACGCCTAACCCTTATAAATCAAAATTTTCTGATTGTCGGTTTAAATTAAAAAGCAATGTGATTGCATTACAATTGCATTGCTTCTTTTAGTTAAAATATTGTTAATTTATCTTGCTTGATTTGAAATTTTCCAGTATAGTAGTACTTACTAAACAATATTATTAACTGTAAAATAAAGGAAGGAGGCGCATGAACCAATGGATAAAGAAGCCTATCAAAAAAAACTGGAAGCTCAATTAAAAGAATGGAAAGCCGAATTGGATAAATTAAAGGCCCAAGCAGAAAAGAAAGAAGCAGAAGCAAAAATTTCTTACCAGGACAAAATCAAGGACCTGGAGGCACAGTACCAAAAAATCAACGAAGAACTAAAAGGTCTTAAAGAGACAAGTTCTGAAACTTGGGAAGGTGTTAAAAAAGAGCTGGATAAAGGAACGGATGAGTTTAAGAAACAATTACAAGAAATATACTCTAAATTTAAATAAGTTATAATTAACGTAAAAAGCGAGAACTTGCAGTGCAGGGTTCTCGCTTTTTACGTTATTCATTTATAATTGATTTTGCCACAGGTAGCTGTATATATCAGCGGCCACATAAAAACAGGGAGGCAAAAATGAGTGAACTGGTGACCATAAAAAATGACCTGTGGCAGTTTGCTGAACCGGAGAAAGCGAAAATATTGCAGCGCTTTTTTAAAGCTATCCCCGGCGGCTACGGGGAAGGGGACCGGTTCATAGGGGTTAAAGTGCCGTTCCAAAGGAAAATAGCCGGGAAATACTATAAAATAATCCCCCCGGAAGAAACAGCAAAATTGCTCCGGGACCCTTTTCATGAGTGTCGACTTACGGCACTGTTTATCCTTTGCCTGCAGTTTGAAAAAGGAGTCATTTTATCAAAAACCAGCAGCATATGCTTTTTTGCAAAAACATTATCGTACGATGCCCCGCACTATGCTCCGTTATGCCATCGAAAAATTTGATCCCCGGTTAAGAAAGTTGTTTTTAAATGGAGAGATCTGATTCATCCAGGACCACATTTCCAAGCAAAAAAGCCCTTTCAAAAATGTTGGAAAAGTAATATGATGTTGAAAGGAAAACTGGAAGAAGGTTCAAGCTACAAGCATCTATAGTTTTGGTACAGCGAGAAATCAAAAAACTGCAGTATGACCGCCTAGGAAGATGGCTGGGAGGGGTTTGCTCTTTATCCCGCAGCGAGAGGAGAGCTGGGAATTGCCTACAATTGTGCTCATTATTTTAATCATTATAATCTTTGCAGTTGTCTTGCTTGCGGGATTGCTCTTTATCCCTTTCAGATATAAAATTACGGGCAATTTTCGGGGAAGCAGTCTGGTTGCCAAATTACATCTAAAAGCGTTCGGATGTTTGGGTTTAAGCCTCCTCTACAAGGAAGATACATGGATGCTACATTTTTCAGTATTTCAGGCTACTCTACCCTTTGTCTTCCCTTGGCAAAGAAAAGGGAAACTGAAAGAGAAAGGAGGAGAAGGAGACAAAGAAAAAGGGAAGTTTTCGTTCCAGGAATTCGTGAGGTATGCAAGGCACATAGCAGACCGGGAAATGCTGGCAGGGTTCTGGGATTTAGTCAAAAATCTGTTCAGGATATTTAAAATCCACTCCTTTAAAATCCAGGGTAAGGTGGGGTTTTATGAGCCTCATCTTACCGGGCAGCTGGCCGCCTTTCTTTACAGCGTAAAAAGTGCCTACCGGAATTACAGTTCAGATTTAGAACTGGTTTGGGATGAAGAAGTTTTGGACCTGGAAGTAAAAGCCGAAGGAAAATTCCTTTTTGCCGCTGTAATTTTCTACCTCCTACGCTTTTTGCTGTCCAAAAATACCCGTAGGGTTTGGAAAAAAATAAAAAAGGGAAAAAAGGCATCCCGGCTGGCAACTATATAAACGTTCCAGGGGTATAGAAAATTGAAAGTAAAAAATACCGAAAAACGGAGGGTAAACAGATGGATACAGGCAGAAATATGATGGATTCAATGTTTGAAAAGCTGGATAAATTCCTGCGCACAGAAACAGTGGTAGGAGAACCCATGCAGGTGGGTGAAATCACCATTATTCCTATTATTACCGTATCTTTTGGGGTGGGCGGAGGCGAAGGTGAAGGGAAGGACAAAGAAGGAAATGACGGAAAGGGGGCCGGTGGAGGATTAGGGTGCCGCATTTCTCCTACTGCCATGCTTATTATTAAGGAGGGGGAAGTAAGTGCAATTCCTCTTGGTGTCAAAGGATCCCTGGAAAGAATAATGGAAATGGTCCCCGAGATCATCTCCAATATTAACATCGGCAAAAAATCATCCGGTAAAGAATAGTTTAAAAGAAAGCCCTGTACGGGAACCTTCGGATACTAACAGTAAATTTAATTAAAAAGTTCAAGGCAGACGTTTGAAAAGAAAAAGCGAAAGTTTCCTCCCTGGAAGACAACACAGCTAGAACCGTTGCAGGCTGTTTTGTCTTCCATACGTTTTTAATATCTCCATAAAGAAAATAACTTTGTGGCAGATGGGCGGCTCTCTTGGTTCTACAATACATATAGTGCCACCGGAATAACAAAAATAACTTGAGGTATTATTATTTATCGGCACCTTCTACTAATCTATAAAAATGCTGTTATGGAGTTTACTTTTTAAGGATGTGAAAGAATGAAAAATCAAAATATAGAAGCAAACATTGAGAATGCGTTTAGAGAGCAGATAAAAAAAGATCCCAAAGTAAAAAACGCATATTTACTGGTTCATTCAGAAAGTGCAGATATCCATATCAGCCTCGCAGAAGGCGCAACGGGCAATATACCGGCTCACCCGGAGCAACCCAACTATATGGCCAGCGTGGGGAAGCTGTTTACCGCAACTTTGATTGGCATTCTCTTCGAAGAAGGAAAGTTAGCTTATAATGACCGTATTACCGCTTATTTAGATGAAGAACTGACCAAGAACCTCCATGTTTACAAAGGAAAAAATTATACTGATGAGATTAAAATTAAGCACCTGTTAAGCCAAACCTCAGGTCTGTATGACAATTTTTGGCCGCTTCTGAAGAAGCTCATTAACGAGACCGATTTTAACATGGGTCCCCGGGAAGCCATCACTTGGGCTAAAAACAATTTAAAACCCCATTTTCCTCCAGGCAAAGGTTTTAAATACTCTGACACCAATTATCACCTCTTGGGTTTAATTATTGAAAACATCACAGGAAAGCCCTTTCATGAAGTGCTGGCACAATATATTTTCAAGCCCCTAAGGATGAAGCACTCATACATGCTGAATTATTCCGAGCCGGCTGAAGCCAGCCCTTATCCTATGGCAGAATTCTACCATAAAGGCATCAAGGGTAATGACCTTAAAGGTTATGCCGGTATTGACTATGCCGGGGGTGGGGTAGTGGCTACCACTGAAGACCTGTTGAAATTCATGAAAGCTTTAGTGAAATATCATTTGGTGACTAAAGAAACCCTGGAAATAATGAAGAACGACCGAGCAAAATACGGCCTGGGAATTGATTATGGATACGGAATTTGGCAATTCAAGACAATACCCTTGTTAATGCCGAAGAAACTTAATTCATGGGGAGTAGCGGGTGTAACGGGTGCTTTTATGTTTTATCACCCGGCAAAGGATACCTATCTTATCGGGAATTTTAATGATACCTCTTATGCGAGTAAGGGCCTAAGGTTTATGTTGTTGAAAGTGATCAAAAAGTTGTTTTAAGAGCAACTATGGCCTTGAGCAAGCCTAACTTGCTTCTACTAATCCATACTACTGGCTGATTTTACCTATTTGAGATAGTTAGTAACTTGCTGCTATAATAATCGAGGGTCAGACTCTAGCAGAGGAAATTTATGAGATAATCCCCTTATTATCCGGCAGAAATTTGATAATATGTCGGCGAAGATGTTTATAGGAGAGCGCCCCGGTGGTATGTCCTCTACTAATTGTTACCACGGGGCGGCTTCCATAAGATGCCTTCTGCAGCTCATACCGTATTATCTGATCAAAGCGAGCTAAGAGAGGGAATACATTGCTGTCCTCTCCAGCTTTAAACTCCTCTTCAAAATTTAACACCGGACCTATTGCTGCAGAGTTTTCTATAGCATGTTTTGCTACTGCCCTGCTGTAAATAGAATTTAAGAAAACATCGTCCATAGCTGTTCCGGCTAGCAAGGGAGTATAGAAATCAGCGCTGTTGAAGTGTATATGGTGCAGATTAGTGATAAAACCGCCCAGGCTTGTACCAGCGACCAGGACTTGGCCTGTGCTATGCATCTTGTTGTATTGCACTAACTGCTCGATAAGACGGACAGAGACGGCAAGCATCGCCACGAAATTAGCTAAAGTGCGGATCCCTTGCTGAAATTCTTTCATCGAACCGTGAAAAGGCGCCCGCACCAGAAATAAATTGAGAGGTATATTCCCTCTTTTTAGAGAAAAAATCCTTCTAAAACCATAGTCAAAAGGAATCTCGCTGGCACCGTGATGGTAAATGATAGAAGAACAACTTTTACCCTTCCACTGCGCCAGTCGGAAAGCTGCCTGCAGTTCTCCTACCAGCGTACCAGCAGAGAGTTCATAGTCTCCTTCACCTGTGATCTCCGGCAGTACAAGGCTTACATCCTGCAGATGCTCAGCAAATCCTTGAGAATGGATACTATCACGAAAATATTTAGGCATAAATTTTGCGCCCAAGCCCAGTGCTACCTTGTCTATTAACCCGTGGATGTTCATGAATGATGTATAAACTCCTTTAATTGAGGGTTTTTTATATTGTTATTATAATTATAGCTTATATTTACCGAAAAGAATGATTATCCATCTATTTTTTTACAAAGTTTTTCAGGTATTATCTTTTGGGGTCTCTTGCCGGTGCGGTAGAGGGCAGAGGTGGTCAGGGACCGGGACCACTTCGACGCATCCCAAGTGCAACTCCGGGGGTATGTTCCCTTGTTCCTTGTCCCTTCTGCATGATGATATTGACGGGTTTTGCCCGCAATGGTAAGATAAAATCATGTCAAAAAGGATGCCTGGCTCTCAAACAGAACTTGCCGTGGAAACTCGTGCGCTGGTCAAAGTTTTTGGGCAAAACCGAGCAGTGGACGGGGTGGATCTGGAGATGCCCTGCGGCACCGTCTACGGTCTGTTGGGCCCTAACGGCGCCGGCAAAACCACCACCATACGCATGCTGTCCACCCTGCTGCAGCCAGATGGCGGCACCGCCCGGGTACTGGGTTATGACGTGGTACGCCAGGCAGACGCAGTGCGCAGCCGCATGAGCCTTACCGGGCAGTTTGCCTCGGCAGACGAAGATCTCACCGGTCAGGAAAACCTGGTGATGTTGGCCAGGTTGTGGGGTTTTTCCCGCATGCAGGCACGTTCACGGGCGGAAGAACTGCTGCACGCTTTTCATCTGGAGGATGCAGCCCGGCGCCAGGTAAAAAACTACTCCGGGGGGATGCGGCGGCGCCTTGATATTGCCGCCAGCATTATCATTACCCCGGAACTGCTTTTCCTGGATGAGCCCACTGCCGGCCTGGATCCTCGCAGTCGCAACCAGGTATGGAGTATTGTTCGTGCCCTGTTGGCAGAGGGTACTACGGTGTTGCTCACCACCCAATACCTGGAGGAGGCCGACCAACTCTGCGAAAGGATTGCCGTCATAGACCGGGGCAGGGTCATCGCCGAAGGTACCGGCGGTGAGCTCAAGGAGTCGGTAGGAAAGGGGACTCTGCTGGTGCGGCTGCGCCGGCCCGAACATCGGCCACGGGCTCAAGAGATTCTGCAGAGAGTTTTGAGCGATGTGACGCTGCACCAGTTGCTCGACCCTGCAGCGCTCTCGGCCCGCCTTAATCACACGGAGCGGGTGGCGGAAGCCCTGGCGGCATTGCAGCAGGCCGGTATCGCTGTAACTGAGTTTTCCCTGGGAAGGCCCAGCCTGGACGAGGTTTTTCTGGCGCTGACAGGACAGCCGGCAGAGGAGAAGACTACCGAAGGGGAGATTAACCATTGATAGAAACCCGGCAGACCACAGTACCGGTGCCGCAGGATATTCAGGAAGATCTGCAGTCCGCCCTTTTTTTGAGCACCCGCCCTCCTCGGCCCAGTCCCCTGGCTTCTTCTATGGTTTTTGGATGGAGGGCGCTGCTGAAGATAAAATACGTCCCCGAGCAGATGTTTGATGTGACCATCTTCCCGGTCATGTTCACCCTTATGTTTACCTATTTATTCGGCGGAGCCCTCGCCGGATCCACCAGTGATTACCTGCAGTTTCTTCTGCCGGGGATCCTGGTGCAGACGGTGGTGTTCCTCACTGTTTATACCGGCTTCGGGTTGAACACCGACATCACCAAGGGGATCTTCGACCGGGTACGTACCCTGCCTATCTGGCGTCCATCCGCTCTGGTAGGCGCTTTGCTGGGTGATGCCATGCGTTACACTATCGCATCAATTATAGTGATAGGACTGGGGCTGTTGCTGGGATACCGCCCTCCTGGTGGCCCCGCCGGAGTACTGCTGGCTGTATTGCTAATGCTGACCTTTGCCTTCAGCATGTCCTGGATCTGGACCATGCTGGGGCTAATCCTGCGAACACCCAACTCGGTCATGGGAGTAAGCATGACCATCCTTTTCCCCCTGACCTTTGCCAGCAACATCTTTGTAGATCCGCAAACCATGCCCCCGTGGCTGGCATCTTTTGTTGACGTTAACCCTATCACCATCCTGGTGACTGCCATGCGGGGCCTTATTAACGGCAACGCCGCCGGCAGCGAAATTCTCCTGGCCCTGCTGGTGTCAGGCGGATTCCTCGCCATTTTCGCTCCTTTAACCATGCACTTCTACCACCATAAGAAATAGTGCCATCATCTGCATAAATGCTTCCCCGAAGACCGCCGCACCTTTCCCTCTTGCGTTTGTTTTTTTATCTCGATTATTTCCCGGTTAAATTTTTCAGTTTCTCCCAAAAAAGGGGTGTGGGCCGAATTATTGAATATTATTAACTCCTTTTGAGGGGCTTCCAGTTTCTCATAATATTCTTCTACCAGCCGGAGCGGGGTATTGTAGTCGTTATTGCCGACCAAAAAGAAAACAGGGACTTCCAGGTCGGGGATATGTTCCGGAAAATTAACGCCGAGCATCTCCCCTTCCGGGTGCAAGGAAGCTCCTCCGCGGTTCATACCGTCCAGTAAGCGGTAGTAGTCCATAAATGTATATTCATCTGCCCGGAAGGATATAAAAGCCAATCGCCACATCTCTTTGTCAAAGTTTCCTCCATAGGAGCTTACCAGTTGGGCAAACTCCTTGTAGTCACTGTGTTTGTAAGGGGGCACACCTATTTCCCCTAACCGGTTCAAGCTGTCTTTATCCTTTCGTTTTTCTATTTCTTCTTCCAGCCACTCGTAAGCTATCTCAAGCTGCCTCCGGCTCTCCACTAACTGGCTTACCCCGATATAGGCGTGGAAATGCTCGGGATATTCAGCCGCCAGCTCCGTTCCCAGGTGTGTTCCCCAGGAATGGCCCAGCAGATATATTTTTTCCGTTTGCTGACGCTCTTTTAAATACTCTACCAGGTCCAGCGCATCGCTCTTAAACTGCTCGAAAGTCATGGTTTCTTCTTTAAAGCCTCGGTGGTTTGACTTGCCCGCCCCGCGCTGGTCCCAGTGCACCACCACAAACTCCTCTTCCAGATCTTCGTCTATGTGGTGCGACAATGACATCTGGGCAGCCCCGGGACCTCCGTGCAGCCATAAAAGGACCGGGTTGGAGACGTCTCTGCCGCGGATAGAGATCCACTGCTTCAAGTTACCTAGTTCTACCTCTTCCAGGGCTGCAATACTACCTGGCAATATGTTACCTTCTGCGTCTTTAAACTGCCTGGTGGAGGGGGTGACTCCCAGGCAAAGAACAGCGGCAAGAATTAATCCAGCCAAAGCGGCAGCTGAAAAGATCATAAATTTCTTCAATAGTTCTTTCCTCCCGCATTTTATGAATGTAAGAGAGAAATTCAAAAAAAGGCGGTTTAATTTTAACATAAATCAACCCTTTTGCGTGCTCACCTTTGTAATTATCCTGGCAGGGTCCCCGGAAAAAGGGTTTGTACTAAATATCAATAATAAATATTGCGAAGCTTGTCTGCTTCATGGGAAAAACTGTCTTTCTATGTGCGCCCATTGCGATGTGCTTGGGAAAGGCTTATAATGAGTATAATTTTTACATATTCAAGGAGGGTAGATTATAAATGGGAGATTTGAAATATTTATTCTTTGGTGCCGGTGTTTTGGGAAGTGTGTACGCTGCCAAACTGCACGAGGCCGGTGTTGATGTAACGGTTGTTGCCCGCGACAAAAGATTTGCGGATATTAAAGAACATGGTATCGTGCTGGAGCAGTTTAAAACGGTGAATGATGTATGTTGTAATAATTTTGCCCCGGTATAATTGACTTTGCCACGGGCAGCTGTTATAATATCACTAACTACGGGGCGTGGCGCAGTTTGGTAGCGCGCTTGACTGGGGGTCAAGAGGTCGCAGGTTCAAATCCTGTCGCTCCGACCATAATATATGGGGCTTTTCAAACTTCTGAATTATACTCAGAAGTCCCTGAAAGGCCCTTTTGACATTAATTAATGAGGTTTTATTCTATTGTAAATAGTAGTACCCAAGATAATGAGAAAACCTATAAACAATTGATGGAATGGCGCCAGGTAAAAATTGATGATATTAGATTTAGCAAAAAACAAATGTGGCGATCAATATATTTTACTGTTCCTGTAATTGCTGCACTGATTGGTTTATATGTCTCAAGTGAGACAATAAGAAATGCAGACACAGTAATCCAAATGAAATATATTTTTTTGTCATTTTCATTGATTGTTTCTGCTAACCCATAATGTATAAAAGCTGAATGGATGAATTTCGGCCGATAAAAAATAGCCCCTTAAAATAAAAGGTAATAATAACAGTTCAATAGTAAAGCAAACGGAAAAACATAACCCAAACAAGCAGGAAATACCGGCCTTTCTGAAGAATTTTGTGAATTAACAGAATAAAGGAGGTTTGAGATCTCCATGACTGATTTTTATATGGAAGAGCTGCCTTACTTTGAAACAATAGCCTTGGAAATGGGAGTGCAAAAGGCAAAGATCATTGACACTAACACCATTTATTTAGGTGAATGGGCAATCTGGAAGTGTCGTTATGGTTGTCCCATGTATGCCAGGGATGCCTGCCATCAACCAGAGGCCCCCGGGATTGTGGAGATGCAAAGGATGCTCAGTGGCTACCATAAGGCACTGCTTATTAATGGTTATGAGGGTCCGGAGCTTTCCCGCATTGCTTTAAAACTGGAACATGAAGCATATAAACAGGGGTATTATAAAGCCTTTGCCCTGATTGCCCTTCCTTTTAGCAAAGGGTCTACCTGAAACCCTGCCGAACCAGGGACTCAGGCTGGGTCCAAAGAGGCGGGGAATGAAGAAGGACGGCAGCAGGCAAAAATAACAGAGATACGGCCTATGATGGAAGCCTGTGGTATCGATGTATTTAAAACCGCCAGGCTTAACGGTTTCCAAATTTCAACACGCGAAGAGACTTACGCTACTTGGAATTACTTTGCCCTGGTTTTGCTAACATAACAAATACAAAAGGCAGGGGTGATTTGAGCTATCTTTTTCATCTCTGCAATCTCCCCTGCGAGTTCTATCATCTCTTTTTTCCAGCTATCCAAGGTCCTCTGTCACGAAAACACATCCCTTATGAAAGTTTTCTACCTCTACTTAGATTTATTTATATAAAACAAATGAAGCACCCTTGCCAAGAAGATAGCTCCAGGGATAACCAACAGAAAGAAAATAAGATATTCCATAAGTGCAGCTCCAGACTTATTTGCTCTTTTTCTTTAAATTTCTCCAGCAACACCTAGGGAGGGAGTATTAGTGAGTCTTTCTGACTTAACTACTACATTACGTGCCCATACCATCTTCCGAATAATTTTATATAGCCGAGGCAGCACAATTTTCTCGAAGAGCTGGAATCTCATAATACCAAAGGTTAACTCTATTCAGGGAATGGCTAGCACTCGACAGAAAAGTTGGCATCCGGGCGAGGGACCAGCGTGAATCGACCAAAATGGATCAATTTTTATCGGGCTAATTGCCCGTCATTTATCCTTTAGGCGCATACCTAAAGGCCGCATATTCGATGATCACCCCATAGGCGATGCCGGCGAGGAAGCCCACTAAATCGTGAAACCCGGTGGAGCTGTAAAAGGCCAGGGAGACCAGCAAGCCCAGGAACCCGCCGCGTGTGAGCGCTTGCGGCAGCGCTTTCGTCCTGCCGGCCAGCCCAATGACCAGGCCCATAAGAAGCCGGTTGTACCAGAAGGCAAACAGGTAAAAGGCTTCCTCTTCAAATCCTGACCTGACCTGAGCGCCCAAGATACAGATCACGCCCAAGATAGCCCCTGCGGCTAGCGAGACCTTCATTCGTTTTGTCAACAAATTATGATTCCTCCTCCTCCTTGCAGTTTCTTGATGAGACGGATAAATGACTTGTCAAAGTTCTCTAAAATCCCCGTGTCTGCCCCTGCCAAGGCGGGTCTTTTTTTACCTGGAATTCTTGTACCCCGGGGCCTCCCAGGTGGCGCAACCGCCAGATCCCGTAGAGATAACTGAGGATCAAAACCGGGATGGTCACCGGCCAGCCCAGCAGGGTGTTTGCCCAGCCCAGCCGGAAGGCATCCCCCTGCTGAAAGATGATGATTTGTACACCCAAACGCATCAGAAAAAAGGAAGCCCAAAACCAGGTCACCTCTCGATAGGCTGGTTTCACATCTAATTATTTGCTGCTGGTTATGTATTTTTTCCTTTCTTTATCTTACACTGAAAACAGTGGAATATCAATTGCGAACTTCATTGCATGCGAGATAAACCGCAAACAACATTATCCACGGTCCCCAGGGTTGACCCATGCAGGGGATTTTGGAAATAGTTGTTTTCACTCCTGCAAAATTTTATGCTAAAATAAAAAATAAGGGCCTGATTGAAATAAAAAGCCGGCCGAAAGGGGAAAAATGTTTAAAACACTTTTATTCGATCTGGACGGAACGCTCCTGTCCCTGGACAGGGATGAATTTATCAACCGTTACCTGGAAAGCGTTGCCTCTTATTTTGCTCATCTATGTGAACCGGCCGTTTTTATAAAAGTATTGCTGCAGAGCACCCAGGCGATGATGATGAACAAAAAACCGGATAAGACCAATGAAGAAGTGTTCTGGGATGATTTTATCCGGCGTATGGGTCGGTCCCGGGCAGAACTACTACCCCTCTTTACAGATTACTACTTCCATAATTTCCCTGCACTGCAGCGTTATACTCGTCCTGAGCCAATAGTCCGTCAGATGGTGGAAGCGGTATTTGCACAAAATAAAGAGGTCGTTATCGCCACTAACCCAGTATTTCCGGAAACAGCCATCCGGCACCGCTTGAAGTGGGCCGGGATTGATCACCTGCCTTTTCGCCTGGTCACAACCTACGAAAACACCCACTTTTGTAAACCGTATCCCGAATACTATGCAGAAATTCTCAGGGAACTGGATCGTGATCCCCGGGAATGTATAATGATTGGGAATGACACCCGCGAAGACCTGGCCGCGGCACATTTAGGCATTGCCACTTACCTGGTAAAAAACAACCTGATCATGGATGACGGAGATTCTTACTTTGCTGATTACGAAGGCTACCTGGAGGATCTGCACCAGTTTATCTGTAGTTTTTAGCTTCCCTGTATGGCCGGCAAGAATTAGTGTTGCAAAAGTTGAAGATAAATTAAAATAGATATGTAGGAAAAGCCCGATGAAAAGCACTTAATGTTTGCCCAGCACTATCTGTGACAGTTTGTTAGCATGATCAGCAACCTTTTTCAGATTACTCAATATATCGAGGCAGTTCACACCTACATCTGGCAAACACTCCTGCTGTTTTATCCGGTTAATAAGATTCTGGCGCAAATTATCTTTCAACTCATCCACTTCATTATCCATTTTTACCACTTCTTTTGCCAGTTCTTTGTTTTCATCTGAAAAGGCCCTGATGGCTTTTTCGAACATTTCGTCTACCTTTTCGTAAAGGGAGTAAACTTCGTTCACGGTTGTGTTGCTTGACTCTATCTTTTTGTCAAGGGTCGCCTCCGCTAATTCAAGTATATTTTGGGAATAGTCCCCAATACGTTCCAGATTATTGGCAGCGCTCATCAGTCCGGATATGGTCGTTGACTGTTGAAGCGTAAGAGACTGCTGAGAGAGGTTTTGCATGTAAAGATAGATTGACTCCTCCAAACCATCTATCAGTTCTTTCTTCTGGTTTATGTGGGCGATTTTTTTCCTGTCGCCGTAGTAAAAAAAATCTATCGATTCTCTCACCATTTCCCTGGCAATATTTGCCATGCGAAAAAGTTCCTGTCTGGTAGCTTGAATGCCGGCGACAGGGGTTCTCAGCACCTTTTTATCCAGGTACTTTGGGCCGAACTCAAGGCTTGTCTCTTTTCCCGGAACCGCGAATTCCACGAGACGGACAAAATATTTATAAAATGGGAAAACGAGCACCGTATTCATAATGTTAAAAAAGCTGTGGGCGTTAGCCGTTTGACGTGCCACAGTGTCTCCCATTTGCAAAACCAGGCTTGTAAAAGGCCCAATAATAAGCAGGACAATCCCAACTCCAAGCAGGTTAAAAATAATATGGGCCATGGCAGTTCTTCGTGCTGCCAGGGAGGTTCCCAAACCTGCTATCAGCACCGTTATGCTGGTACCCACGTTAACCCCCAAAATAAGCGGTATTGCTGCTTCCAGCGTGATTAGATCCTGCAGCGTAAGCGCTATAATAACTCCTGTGGCACCTGTGCTGCTTTGAATGGCAGCAGTGAATATCGCTGAACTAAGTACTCCTAGCAATGGATTCTCGGCAAAACCTACCAGTAAATCTAAAAATAAGGTGCTTTCCCGCAGAGAATACATGGCTTCCGACATGGTGCTCATGCCCAGGAAAAGCAGACCAAATCCCAAAATAGATTGGCCCAGATATTGATAAAACCTCTTTTGCGCAATAAAATTGAGCAGGGCTCCTATGCCGATGGCTGGAAGGGCTAAATAATCAAGCTCGAATGAAATTATCTGCGCAGTAACGGTAGTCCCGATATTGGCTCCCATAATGGCACCCATGGCCTGTGAAAGGTTCATTAGACCGGTGTTAACTAAGCCCACTAACATTATGGTGGTAGTACTGCTGCTCTGAACAAGAACGGTTACCATTATTCCGGTCAAGACACCGATGATAGGCTTACTGGTAAGGACCTCGATGGTGCGCTTAAGTCTGTCACCAGCCACTTTTTGCATCCCGGAAGACATTATCTGTAAACCGTATATGAAAAGACCCAGGCCTCCCAAAAGCCCTATAATTACGAACCAGTCCATTTAAGCGTAATCCCTCCAGTAAAACGTCTTACAGGATTAACCTAAATATATAGATCAACTATTTTAGTCATAATGCTTGTTTTATAAACCGTTCTTGATCCAGGCTTCATTTCCTTTTCTTTGCTACTACCATTACG
The DNA here is from genome assembly GCA_007135125.1 of Syntrophomonadaceae bacterium. Lineage (GTDB taxonomy): Bacteria > Bacillota > Dethiobacteria > DTU022 > UBA8154 > SLJK01. The sequence goes on from SLJK01000057.1 coordinate 56,191, forward strand.
AGGAACCGCAAATTAGATTTTTAAACTCTATTTGTAATTATAATTTCCATAATTTATCCTGAGCTCCTGCCTACGCAAGATGCTTTCCCGACAATTTAAAACATACTTATTTCGGCACACCCTACGAAATAAAACCTCAGGGTGATTCCCCATTAAAAAACATTGGCAGTAAAAATTACTGCTTATTTTAACTTGCCCAAATATTTTGGCATTTGCAAAGAAAAAAAGATTTGGCCGGGGATGGGGGGTGCGGAATCCAAGTTGAACCGCATCAAATTGCGTAGCGCAAAAGTGGTGGGTACTGTGGTCCTTATAAAGAACCTAGAAGCTATTTTACATATGTTGGTGGGAAATTTTACCTGCTAAGTCTTGTCACATTGGGGCTGCTGTTTTTCAAGGATGACAGGAACAAAGATATTTTATCCTTCAGCTGTAATGGGAAAGCTTAATCAGCCAGGCCAATGGTTTAACGGAACAGCCCGGGGTTGATACGGATTATTTTGTCGTCATCAGGAGCGGGACTGCCACGACCATCACGGTTGCTGGTAAGAAGATAAAAATAGCCTTCCGGGCCTAATACTACATTTCTTAGACGTCCATACTCATCCTGCAGGTGGCTTTTGACTTCAACGACTTCAGTGCCTGAGAGCACTGCTTCATAAAGCGTGGCACCGCGCAGCCCGGCAAAAAATATACTGCCGTCGTAATAAACAGCTCCTGAAGGCGCCCACGTTTCGTCAGTCCCTGAGTGCATTGCCGGGTCTTCCATCCCCGGAGCACTCTGATCGCCTTCAATTGCAGGCCACCCATAGTTCTTGCCGGATTCAATGTGATTAAGCTCATCCTGGGCAATCGGTCCGTGTTCCGTGGCCCACAAGTTGCTTTCACTGTCCCAGGCAAGCCCCTGGGGATTGCGATGACCGTAAGAATACACTTCAGATCCAAAGGGGTTGTCATCCGGGATGGATCCATCATCTTCAAGACGCAAGATTTTTCCGGCCAAGGAATCACGATCCTGCGAGAGATCCGGAACGCCGGCATCACCGGTAGCGATGTAAAGCAAGCTGTCAGGTCCAAAGGCCATACGACCTCCGTCGTGGGTGGTTCCACCGGGTATATCGTCAATGATGACGGTATCCTTTGAGAGTTCCCCGTCAATAAAGTGGTACCGCTCCACGCGATTAATCAGCCCACCTTCAACCCGTGCTGTGAGGTAAAGATAAAGATAGTTGTTTTCCGTAAAGTCAGGGTGAAGAGCCATACCAAGCAGGCCGCCTTCACCAGCATGTTCTACGCGTTCAATTTGCATTGATTCCACCTGACCATCTTCAGATACGTAAAGCAGGTTTCCGGCACGTTCAGTTACCAGCTTTTCGCCGTCAGGCAGAAAGACCAGCTCCCAGGGGATGCTAAGGTTATCTAAAACCACTTCGCGCTCGGGGCCTTCAGGAATAGTAATTTCTTGGCCGTTTTCATCAATAATTTCTGGTTCTAATTTTCCCGGTACTTCCCGGTCCTGTTCCAACCGATCATTTTCTTCCAATTCTTCCAGTATTTCATCGTCTTCACCTGCTGTTAACCATCCAGGTTGCTGATAAAAAAGATATACTACCCCTATTACAGCAACTAAGAAAATCACCCACAGCAAATTTCTATTTTTCATAAAACCCACACCGCTAACTTGCCTGACCCTGTAATCAAGGCAGGTAAGGCGGCTTCCTCCTTCCACTAAGATTCTTACATCTAGAAGAGAGCATGACGATTGTTTAAACATCAGTTGACCAGGCATGGATCTTGGGTGGCCACTATCGTCCTATTCCTACCGCTGCACTGGTTAAAAGTTTTACCGGCTATCATCGGCAAAGTTAGGGCTGGGCTAAAAGGGGGTCAAGCTCCCAGTGCTTCAATTAATTCGTCAAGCTCTTTCAAACCGGTATATTCAGGATCGAGCACGGTTGTTACCCCTCGTCCGTAAGCTCCTATCGCTTCGCCGATTCCCCCAGTAAAAGTGGGGAAGGAATAGATCATGGAACGCAACTTTGATATTGGTATACGGGCATGCACAGCCAGAGTAAGCAGGCCGAGAATTTCCCCACCTGGTGGCCCGACTGCCGTTGCCCCAACCAGGGTACCGGTCCTGCGGTCAGCAATCAACTTGATAACCCCACCGCTAATGCCGTGCAACATGCCACGAAAAGTCGCCGCTATCTGCTTGGTTACAACGGCCACATCAAACCCTGCTTCCCTGGCTGCAGACTCAGTCAAACCAACTGAACCTACCTCGGGATCTGTAAAAGTAACTTGAGGCACGGAATGATATTCTGCTGGTGGATGGACTTTGCCAAGAATATCAGCAGCTATAATAGCCGATTGATAGAGGGCTACATGGGTAAGCATTGCTTTGCCTGTCACATCCCCCATAGCCCAGACACCGTCGGCTGCACGCATCCGTTCATCGACTTCAATAAATTTTGCTGAACTATCAAGCCCGGCAGATTCAAGACCCAGGTTGGTCAAATCAGGTTTCCGGCCGGTGGCAAGAACAAGGCGCTCAGATGACAGCTCTACACCCCCGTCTAACCTGGTAATAATTGAACTGCCACGGAGCTCTACTTCCTTTATCTTCACTCCTTTATGCACTTTAATGCCATCATCGGCAAAAGCCTTTTCCACTATCTCAGAAGCTTCAGGCTCCTCTACTCTCAACAAACGATCGCCACGCACCACTATTGTAACCCTGACCCCAAACCTGGCCAGCACCTGGCCCAGCTCACAACCGGCACCACCTCCGCCCAGGATAACGATTGATTCTGGTAAACTATCGGCCTCAATTATGTCGTCAGTTGTCCAGTACTTAACCTTGTCGAGACCGGGAACCGGAGGTATTACAGGCTTCGCTCCGGTTGCAACCACGACACCCTTTCGTGCAGTGAAGCTTTTGTCACCCACCGTAACAGTACGCGGCCCTGTCAGCTTACCTTTTCCGTGTATCAAGCGTCCACCACGCTTCTCATATCTTTCTACCGCGCCTGCGTCGTTCCACCCCCCGGTTAGCTGACGAACCCGCCCCGCTGTCTGGTTCCAGTCGGAAGAAGTGCGGGCTTGGCCGGACATACCGTTTACTCGATCAGCTTCCTTTAATAAATTTGCCCCACGGACCATCATTTTTGAAGGAAGACACCCATAAAAAGGGCAAGTGCCGCCTACCAAAGCGGCCTCAATCCCAACTACATCAAGGCCGGCGTCAAGTAGCTGCAGTGAGAGATCTTCTCCACAGGTCCCAACGCCCAGCACAATCACATCAACATAATCGTCATGAGCTGCCGCCGGATTACCATTTGTATTCATCATTCAAACCCTCCTTATTGATCTTGATAATTACTCAGCCATTATAAATCAATTCACTCTGCGTACTCCCGGATTCCGTGTTATACTCCGAGCAAACATCGCTTTCCAAATAAACTAATAAAAGGTTAAACCAAACAATACCAATATTTATATAATAAAAACCCCCATTCTGCCATGAGTTCATTCTCATTTTTAGATGGGGGGTGATAAAAATAACCAATCAGGTTTCTCCAAAACCGGCGCTGTTTTGTTCTAAATTAACCCAGATTAATAAGTATTTTAATCCTGAGATTCCTGCAGGGAAATGCTATAATCGTGGGGAAGTAAAATCATGGTTGAGTATTCTCCCATATTTTAACGGGGATCTTCTTCTGGAGAGGTATTTTATGGGGGGAAGAAATTGCCTGCACCTGTTTTTTTCCGCGACGATTACTATAAAGGAATAGGGATATCAAAAGGTTTGGCCCGTGGAGTACAAGTGATGACGGATGGTGTAGATTTAACCCAAGAAGGGATGGGCCTGGGTACAATCGCCATTAGATCTAAAGGTTACACCTATTTTTCGCAGAATAGCAAAGTAGCCTGGATAGATTCGCAGAATATGCTTTTGGATTATGTAATTGATACAGTGCACTTATCAAGTTACAAGAATGTAGCCTATCCATTGATTACCAGGATTAGAGAGTTAGGGGTCGTTTTGTATCGTTTGTTGCCTGCTTTCCAAAAAGTAATGTTACTGACAGGCACCAAAGTTCGTCGATTCTTGGGGGTCAAAACTATATTTGTGCCTGTTCCTCCACTGGCGCGTGCACAGTTTCATTTCAAGTTTGGCACTAATAGAGTTGAGGTATGCTTAAAATTTTATGCTATCGATAAGGACATTGATGAGATTTTTATTATGAACGAATTGGGTGCTGACTTTTTCGACTGTGGATGGAAGGCAGGTTGTCTTACCAAACCCCCGTCAGGCTGGGAAGTCTTAGAAGACACAAATAGTTTACCTTCCCTTTATAGCTCTAATGAGCATTTACGTTACTCACTTTCTGATATAATAGTAAATCAGGAATTGCCTTTTAAAGTATGTTGGGGACGAGAACAAATTGAGGATTTGTGTTGGGCTGGGTTTACCATTCAAATCAATCCAGTCGTTTCCTCAATTTCCGGTATAATTTGTCGATATACACTCATTTTTGAAGATGCTGATAATTAAGGGGTCGCATATGGAGAAAAGAGTTGTACTGGTTTATCCATATTTTCGGTATAAAGACCCGGTTTCCAAGCTATTTCCACCGTTAGGCATCGCCTATCTTGCCAGTCAGTTAAAAGAATATTCAATAGACGTCTACGTTATCGACTGTACTTTTGAGACCATAGATACTGCTGTAGAAAAGATTGTCTCCTTAAAACCTGCCATCATTGGGATGTCTATCATGGTATCATTGAGCCGGAGTTCCTTTGATATCGCTGCTCAACTCCAGGCTTCTCTACCAGATACTATATTGGTAGCAGGGGGGGCATTACCCTCCGTTTATCCAGACCATTATTTTCGTCATTTTGACCTGGTATTTCAGGGGGAAAGCGACTTAATATTCTCCAGATTTTGTCGTGATTATTTGAATAGCAGTGATAAAATTGACTTTCTTAATCGCATTGATATACATGATTACCCGGGTATTTGTATTAATACATCTAAAGGAATTATTTCAAGTCCAGCCGTGCACCACGACTCTAATATTCTTGACACTCTCCCCAGACCGGACCGTAGTTTTTTTCCACATGATCTATACCAGCTGCATTGGCATAACTCTCACCAAACCCCTCAAGCCAGTATAATGGTAACCCGCGGCTGTCCCCTTACCTGTGACTTTTGCTCTAAACCAGTATGGGGAAGTGTTTATCGTAAATTAGATTTAGATAATGTGTTTCTAGAAATCGATGATATTATTGATTACGGCTATGAAAGGCTTTGGATCGCAGATGATTCCTTTACTCTTGATCTATATTACCTGCGGGAATTCTGTCAACAAAAGCTATCACGAGGAATCAACATCGAATGGACATGTCTGTCCCGCACCCGCGGCATAGATAAGGAAACGGTAGATTTAATGAAAGAGGCGGGTTGTGAAAAAGTATATCTGGGGCTTGAATCAGGCAGTGATGAAACATTACGCTTGATGGGCAAAAAAAGCACGGTCCAAGATGGGATCGATGCTGTTAAGGTATTAACTCAAGCAGGAATTAGTGCTGCCGGCTTTTTCATTGTAGGATATCCCGGAGAAACTGTAGGTTCAATAGAAAAGACCTTTTCCTTGGCATTAAGCCTTCCTTTAGAAGAACTTTCCATTAACGTGCCCCTACCATTACCCGGTTCGGCTCTTTATTCGAAGGTTTGTCATCTTAATTCCGATGAAGACTGGGAAATAGCAAGCGCTGCAAGCTTTGTATATAAATCAGAGCACAACCAGGATTGGCTGAAGAAGCGAATTAAAGAAACCCTGGCGAGTTTCAAGGAACGTTAATAAACCATCTTGGATATAAACCTTTGTACAATATAGTTGTTTTCACTCCTGCAAAATTTTATGCTAAAATAAAAAATAAGGGCCTAATTGAAATAAAAACCGGCCGAAAGGGGAAGCGGTCTTTGCACAGGAAAAAATAGAAGTAGGATGGGCAGCCGATGTATTATTTTGCCTTTTTGAAAAAGAGCACTGAGTTCGTCTATCCATATAAGGATAAGTAATAGGGGGGCAAAGCAATGGTTCACAGGGTCAACAGGGAAACTTACATAGTTATCGGCTGCGGTCATTTTGGTCATAGGGCTGTGCAAGCCCTTAAAAGTCTATCTCCATCGCCCCGGGTCATAGCGGTTGATCGTGATAGGAATCAACTCCGAGCGGTAGAAAGGCGAGCAGATCAGGTTCATCACGGGGACGGTATACATTACCTGGCAGGGTTGCCTGAGTCGCAGGCGGTTTCATATTGGATAGTGCCTGCTTTACCCCTGCATTTAGCTTTGGAATGGATGCTGTATACACTGAACAGGGCAGGCGCCACCTACACAGCAGAAAGGTTGCCGTTGCCAAAGGCATTTAACCCGAGAAAGGTATTGTGGCAGCACTGTACCCCCACTGGAACATTTTATTGCAGCCTTAGTGATTTTACCTGCCCGGACGATTGCCCTGAACCAGAGGAATACTGCTATGTAACACAGCAGCCTCGTCCAACTCCTCTATACCTGATCCTGAAGGAAATAACATGCGCTGGGTACCATTCCCTGGTCGTACGCAGCCGAATTATCGTGCCCGGAGTAGGCGGCTACCCCTTTGCTGATTTGCTGACGTTGCGCTCCTTTTTATTAAGCAATGAGGGTAATTATTTGTTGAGTACAGCATGCACTTGCCATGGTATTGCTGGCGCCATTTCTATTTTTGCAAAAGAAAAGCAGGAGAAGTAGATGCTGGAATGCTTATGCCATTTTGTTATAAGCTGGCAATCAGCTCTGCGGCAACCAGCCCAACGTTGACAATGCACCCTATAATGCTAAAATATTCTAAATGCCGCTACTATTTCTATGCTTTTAGTAGTACTAAGCTTAACGAAAATAGTTTTTGTGAAAACAAAAGGAAAAATTACCAATGTCAGAAGCTCCATCCCCAGAAGTTAACTCTCCAGCATGAGGAAAGAGCTTTTTACCTCACGTACGGGTAAAGGAAAAAGTGTTGTGTGGCAAAGAGAAGACCCCTGCGACAGACAAAAACTACGATCCGTGCCCCGGAATCCCAAAAATCCAGGATTAATGAATTTCTGGAGAAAATAGGGGATGCAAGCGTAAGGTGCGGTATTGATGAAAATGACGTGTGCCACCTCATTGAAAGAATTACGGGAAGAAAAGAATAACCGGATTAAAGAAAACTCTAAGGAGCCGAAGAGCCACTCGGCTCCTTAGAGTTCTAGCCCATGGTAGAAGAAACTGGAGAAATTGAAGACACATAGACCGGAGCGACTGTAAGGGGAACAAAAATTATCAGTGCTATTAGGGACGGTCTGAACTGAGGACTTTATTAAAGGACATTTTAATTCAATGGCGCTCCTATGATATAACAGGAGCGCCATTTTTTATGCAGTCGAGAATTGGTTTGTGCACATCTTCTTGCATATCATACATGATTGGCTGAATAGGAAGCAGCAGCAAAAGCAGGAAAATATTTTATAACGGGCAGGAAGTATAAGGCAACAAATGGAACTATAAAATATTATTTAGATCAATTGCATATATTGCAATAATTTATGGGGAGATGGAGTAAATGTGGGGGTTGTAGGGTGTAAGAAGAGATACCAGCCACCTTTCGCCTGCAATCGTTTCCTTTGAAGCTGTTTTGACAATTAAGTAACGAGACAGTTGGGAGGCATCCGGGAAAACTATATGGGCAAAAAAAGTACGGCGAAATTAAAGGGATTGTCTTTTCTGAGAAAAGCCCTTTTTAACAGTAAGGTTAAAAAGAGGCCCATCTTTCTCTCTCATCTGATAACAACCCGCTGTAACTGCAGTTGCCCCATGTGCCTGTGGCGAGATAATAACCCGGACTTGGAGATGAGCACGGTGGAAGTTTTAAACTTTTACCGTGACAGCGCCAGAGAAGGGTTTGTCTCCACGGGGATATGGGGAGGAGAGCCACTTCTGCGCAACGACCTGGAGGAAATATTGCGGGGCGCACACAGGGCGGGCCTTACAACTGTACTACTTACCAATGGTTATTACTTAGAAGAGCGCCTGGAAGAGCTCTCGCCCTGGCTGGATAGCGTGGTCCTTTCCCTGGACTACCCCGGTGAGGAGCACGACCGCATGAGAGGATGCCCCGGCCTTTATCAGAAGGTAACAAGATCTGTAGAACTGCTGCGCTCTCGCCACCCCCATATCAAAATACTTGTTAACTGCCTGCTGCACCGCGGGAACGAGAGAAACATTCCAGCCCTTGCCGACCTGGTGAAAGAGATGGAGGTTTCCTTTTACGTTTGTCCGGTAAAGGCGGAGGAACTGCCCGGGGAGGGGGGCCGCTCTGTTGAAGGCTGGGAGGCAGAGGGAGAGGACGAAAAGGAGGCCGTGCGCCAGCTGCTTCGTTTAAAAAAAGAGGGTTATCCGCTGAACAATTCTTATACCTACCTGCGGGAATTTTTGGGGCAGAAAAAGCCTTTCACTTGCCATCTTCCCCTTGTAGCACTGCTGGTGCGCCCGGACGGTGAGGTGGTTAATTGCTTGGATCCTGCAAATCCGCCGGGAAATGTTAGGAAGCAGTCTGTAGGACAGATCTTGCGAGGTGCCGCTTATAGGAAAATGCGCTTGGGGGCAAGGGAATGCCAACACTGCAATAACCCCAATGTGGTGGAGACTTCTTACCTTTGGGAGTTGAGAAGGGAACCTTTAATAAACGCCCTGAGCGTGCTTTCCAGGAGATAAATACAATTTCCCTGGCAAGCCGGTACCTGGGGAAAAAAGGTGTTCTGATGATATTTTCCCGTAGCGTGGGAGGCAGGGAAGATGGCGGTCAGTTTTTGTTCACAAAAAAGTATAGGGGGATAAACAGACAGTGCTTTCGCGCCGGAAAAAAGTTGCCCGCCTTTTTCGCAAAATAGTTCTGGGACGCCTTGCAGGCAGCGGCCCCTTTTTCCTCTCACACCTGGTAACGGCAAGGTGTAATTGCCGTTGTCCCGGTTGCTTGTGGAGGGACAATAACTCAGCAGAGATGGGGACGCAAGAGGTAGAGGATCTGTACAGGGCAGCCGCTAAAAGGGGCTTTGTGGCCAATGTCCTGTGGGGAGGGGAGCCCCTCTTGCGAAAAGACCTTCCCCGTTTATGCAGCACTTCGCAGCTGGAAAGGATGCTAACTGTGGTTATCACCAACGGCTATTACCTGGCGGAGCGCTGCGAAGAACTGGTGCCCCATGTAGACGGCCTGATCATATCCCTGGACTACGCCCGTCCCGAGAATCATGACGCTTACCGCCGTTGCCCGGGGTTGTTCGCCAGGGCTGTAGAGGGGATCCGGCGAGTGCGTTCCCGTTATCCAAAAGTGAGGGTATTCCTGAATTGCCTGCTGCATCGCGGCAACGAAGAAGAAGTGGAAGAAGTAGCTTGCCTGGGCCGGGAACTGGGTGTCTCTGTCTTTTTTTCGCCGGCCATGGAAGGGCTCTCTCTCGAAAACGGTTTTCATAATAAGGAGGCCCTGCCTGTACCGGAAAGCCTCCGAAAAGCAGCAGCCCGCCTGCTGGAACTGAAAAAGAGCGGTCTGCCTGTAAACAACTCTCGCCGTTACCTGCAAGAGTACTTACTCGAGGGTCAGGGCTTCAGCTGCCGAGTGCCGCTGGTTTTCATGACCGTCATGGCCGACGGCACCGCACTCAACTGCTTTACACCGGAGCGGCCGCTAGGAAACATCAGGGAGGAGGGTTTCGAAGGGATCCTGGACAAACAGAGCCGGAAAAAACTCCTCCATCTTGGACAAAGGTGTCAAAAATGTATCGTCCCGGACGTGGTGGACACATCCTTTATTTGGCAGCTGAGCCCGGAGCCTCTTTATAACGCGTTGCGGGTTTTCCTTAAGGGAGAATAGATGAATGGAAACGAAAGACTATATTAAATACATGGGATTTTGACAAAAATATAAAGAAATAGCGGTTTGAAACTTTTTTTATGGTTCAAAATTATGCGAATATTACATAATAGGCAGGAAATATAAGACAAATATGGAACTATAAACTATAAAAAAATTATTAGCTCAATAGAGTATATTACAGCAATTTGTGAGGGGAAGGTGATCAGTATAGTAGATCTTATCCTCGCTTTAATTCCCAAAAATGAATGAGCTTCCTCATCGTCTTATCAGGACAAGGCTCGGAAGAAAAGACTTCAAAATATTAGGAGGTATTATTATGGAAGCTTTAACCGGCGGTGCACTGCTGGCCAAACTCCTCAAAAATGCAGGGGTAAAATATGTATTTGGGGTCCCCGGGGGGCAGCTTTTCCCTTTTATGGATGCTGTATCACGGGATGAAGAGATGACTTTTATCACCACAAGGCACGAGCAAAACGGCGCCCACATGGCAGATGCCGTAGCCAGGTTGACGGGTAAACCCGCAGCCTGTTTCGGGACCACCGGTCCCGGAGCCACAAACATGTTTCCAGGAGTGGCGGCAGCCTCTGCCGACAATATTCCCATCTTCGTTATCACCCCCAACAACCAGTCTTTTTGTGTATATCCCAGCATCGGTTCACTGCAGGACGGAGACCACTTCCAGATGTACAAGACAGTCACCAAGTGGAATGCCGTGGTAAACAGCAGGGAAAGGATATCGGAACTGGTAGCCACGGCCTTGAGACATGCCACAAATGGCAGGCCCGGTCCTGTCCACCTGGATTTTCCTACCGATGTGCTCTTTGAGACGGCTGAAGAGGATGTCTCTCCCAGGTTTTACCGTTCCCAGAAGCCCAGAAGCGAGCCCCGGCAGGTGGAACTTGTGGCTAAAATGCTTAAGGAAGCAAAAAGGCCCCTCCTTTTGGCAGGGGGTGGGGTGGTAAGGTCGCAAGCATGGGAAGAATTCCGCAAAGTTGCCACAATGGGAATTCCCGCTACAACAACTCCCATGGGCGACGGATGCGTAGACTTAAAAAGCAATTATTACTTTGGAGGGGCCGGCTGGCTGGGCGGTGAACCGGTCATCAAGGCTCTTTCCCGGGCCGATGTGCTCGTGGCAGTGGGATGTCGTTTTTCTACATGGATGGGGCACGGCAGGCCACCCATCTTCGGTAATGCAGGAGAACAAAAAATTATCCAGGTGGACATCAAAGGGGAGGTAATTGGACAAAATGCCCCTGTAGAGCTGGGCATCGTCTCCGACGCCAAACTATTTCTTGAAGAGCTGGAAGAGGCCCTGCGGAATATTTCCCTGGACAACAAGGAGGAGTGGGATAGCTGGGGAAATGAACTTGCCGGCAGCTACAAGAGTTACATGGGTGAATTGATGCAGCTGGCGGACCAGTCCTCAGATCCCATGAACGAAGCAACAGCTCTAAGGGAGATTAGAAGTGCCATTGATGATGATACTATCGTCATGGCCGACGGTGGCCAGGTCATGCAGTGGACTCATACCTTCATCCGCCCCAGGACCCCCATGAACAAAATATTTGCCGCCGGTATAGGACACCTCGGGTTCGGGATGCCCTTTGCCAACGCTGCAAAGATGCTCTTCCCAAATAAGAAGGTGGTTAACATAACCGGAGATGGTGCCTTTGCCATGACTTGCCAGGAACTGGAAACAGCCCTGCGCTATGGCCTCCATCCTGTCACCGTAATCCTGGACGACAAGGCCTGGGGGATGATCAAAGCCGGTCAGGTGGGACTCTACAACAATCCCGCCGGTGTTGACCTGAGCGATATCGACTATGCTGAAATCGCCAAAGGTTTCGGGGCCTACGGCGAAAAGGTGCAGAACCCGGCCGATATAGGCCCCGCTCTGGAGAGGGCCTTTGCCTCGGGGCGGCCGGCCGTGATAGAAATCCCGGTCAGCTTTACCCCTCACCCCGTGGATCCCAACTGGGGTGGACTTGTGATGAGGGGCTGTGAATTCCCTTTCCCGTCACCTTGAGAAGCTAATTAAAAGATACCAACCGCGCCAGAGAAGGTTTTGTCTCTAGGAGGATATAGGGGGGAGTGACTATCTCCTGATTTACAACCTACTGCGGCATTTACCGCTTTTTTTCTTGACATCAGTGGTTCTGTGAAGGTAGCATGTGGGGAATCACGGTTGTTTTGGTACTGATGAACAGGTTGTATTGCCTGTGTTTTATTCTGCCTTTTAATTTAAACTGACAAGGAGGAACAATCATGAAACCAAACGGTGCTTGGAACCCTTATGTAGCCGGGGGACTGGCCGGTCTCCTGGGGGTGTTGTCGGTACTGCTGGTGGGCCAGTTTTTCGGTGCCTCTACTTCCTTTGTGCGGACGGCGGGAATGATAGAGCAGGTGTTCGGCCCGGAGCGGGTGGCCGAGATGGATTACTTCATCCGGGTGGTTCCCCAGATTGACTGGCAATGGATGTTCGTTTTCGGAATCCTGCTGGGTTCCCTGGTGTCGTCCCTGACCTCGGGCACTTTTCGCTGGCAGACCGTGCCGGATATGTGGGCCCGAAGCTTTGGTCATACCCCGGTAAAACGCGGGGTGCTGGCCATCTTTGGCGGTGTTTTGGTCATGTTCGGTGCCAGGCTGGCAGACGGTTGACCCAGTGGTCACGGGTTGAGCGGTTCGCTTCAACTGGCTGTTAGTGGATTGGTTGCTCTACTCTGTTTTCTCGTGGCCGGAATTGTCATGGCCCGCATCGTTTATGGAGGTG
>SLJK01000135.1 GCA_007135125.1 Syntrophomonadaceae bacterium
AAAGCATAGTATGGCGATTGTCTTTCGTCTATTATCTGGGCACTGCCTTGCTTAAGCTGTAAGTAACGGCAAGATCGCCATCTCCGGTTACTTCGGCCCAGTCCCATTCGACCAGCATCTGGAAATCACCGAAATCGCCCACTCCCAGGATTGCTGTTCCTTCTTCACCTTCCGGGGTTAAAGGAGGGCCGACCACAACCTCCAGGCGCGTTACCTCAGCCTCAAGGTCGCCAAACTTCTCCGTTTCGGTGGAGACGGCACTCCATTTTACTCCGGGTGTAGTCTCCCGCAGCGCCTCGTAAAACCCAAACTCCTCTACGGCCCGGAACGGCACAAATAGACCCGTTAACAGGCCCTCAGCCATTGTATCGACAAACTGTCCCGGTATTATCTCCCCCTGAACCTCCGCCTGAACCGTTCTGCCATCGTCATCAACCCAAAACTTGAATGCTTCGCCATCTAAGGTAAAAACCAGCACCTCGGCGTCGACGCCCTCAACAGTCTCGCTGCCCTCATGGCGGTAGCTGAGCACGGTGGAATCCGCCTCTTCACCGTCTACAACTCTGGCCCAGCTCCACTCCAGTTCACTGAAATTATTAACAATTTCTTGGACCCCGGTAGGATTCCTCCAGTTATCAACATCAAAATCCTCGTCCTGGGCCTCAGACACTTCCCCCTCTTCGGCATCAGCTTCCTCATCAGCCGGGTCGGCACTATCTTCGATGGCTTCTTCCTCGACAACTGCATCTTCCTCAGGGGCATCCACCTCTTCCACAGGTGCTCCGCAACCCAGGGCACCTATCAGGAGGGAAACCGCTACAACCAGGACAAGCACAAAACGCAGCCAGGACCTTACCTCGAACATTATTTTCACTCCCCTTCAGCTAATTGGACTACTGACCAAAGTAACACACTGCGCCGCCCGGGCGCAACCCCCATAAGTAGTAATTTGAAGACCCTCGGCGCATCGCAGATCTTTCCTCATACATGTTTGACAGCATATTTGTTCCCGTCCCTCTATGCTGACCAGGCGGTATTGTTGATCGCTTCGCACAAGGTGGGATGGACATGCATCATATCCTGGAGATCATAGACTGTGGCTCCGAAACGTATGGCCGCAAACAACTCGTGGATTAACTCGCCCGCTTCCGGTCCGATAATATGTGCACCCAAGATCTTGCCGTCATTGCTATCGAGAACTAGCTTGATAAAACCGTCTGTCTTGGCGATGGCTTTCGCGCGTGGAGAGGAGGAGAAAGGAAAGCGTTGGACTTTTACCTCGTAACCTGCTTCACCTGCCTCATTTTCTCCCATACCCACTCCCGCTATCTCCGGTTCGGTGAAAATAGTGAACGGAATTAGCCTACCCGAGGTAACAATCTTTTCGCCCTTTAACATATGCCTGGAAAGCAGTAAGCCGTCATGCCAGGATTTGTGGGTAAACATTGCCCCGCCAATCACGTCTCCGATAGCCCAGATACCCTTAGCGCTACTTTCAAAATTTTCATCAACGGTGATAAAACCTTTCTTATCCGTCTTGACTCCTGTCTTTTCAAGGTTAAGCATATCAGTGTTGGGAGTCCTTCCCGTGGCGACCAGAATTCGCTCGGCGCTGTAGCGAACCGGCCCCTCAGTTTTCTCATCTACAAGGAACACAGAGCCGCCCTCTGCACCAACTGAACCGATATTGACCTTGCTCTTAATCTTGACCCCTTCCGCTTCCAAAACTTTGCGGATTTCCTCCGATATTTCCGGTTCAAGGTTTGAGGCCGGGCGAGCGCCGCGTTGCATAACGGTCACTTCAACACCCAGGCGTGCGAAAAGCTGGGAAAACTCCAGGGCAATTGTACCGGCACCCAGCACAAGGAGACTGCCAGGAAGTTCCTTCATTACCATGGCAGAAGTTGAAGTTAGGTAATCGACATCGCTTAAACCCGGCACCGGCGGCACGGCCGGTCGGGCTCCTGTCGCTATCACTATTTTGTCAGAGGTAAGAAATTCCCCGTTAACTTCCACGGTATAAGGAGCGGTGAAGCTCGCCTCTCCCTCGTAAAGGGTGATATTATCATTATCCTCAACCCCTTTATAGCTGCCGCTACGTTTTTCTCTAATAATCTGTTCTTTGCGCTGGACCATCGCGGGCCAGTCCGCCCGCGGGGGCTCTGCAATAACGCCCAATTTGTAAGCATCGCGCACTGTCTGCATGGCCCTGCCCGAACTGATCAGCGTTTTGGAGGGAATACATCCTGTATTAATACATGATCCACCAAGTAGGCTGGATTCCACGATCGCCGTTTTCCAGCCTGCAGCTGCGGCCCGAAAAAACATTCCCATACCGCCTGTGCCGCCACCAAGGACAATCAAGTCATATTTTTTCATTTCTGTCAGGCCTCCCTAAGCATGTAATAGAATTTGATAACAGGATCACTCAAATTAGTTATGAAGTATAAATCGCCTCTGCTTGTCGGTACATAATTTTTTTTATCAGGCGTTACCGGCTATATTTTTTTATTTTATCACACTATAAACAATATTGAAACCGGGATAGTGCCCAAAGATTTAAAGACCCCTGGCGCAGCAGCGCTCAATTTTTTACATGTTTCACCGCCCTTGTTATCATGCAGCTTTGGTCACCCGCGTTTTTGCCCTGAAAATCTTGTCTTCCATTTGCAGGGATGTACCCTCCTTTCGT
>SLJK01000139.1 GCA_007135125.1 Syntrophomonadaceae bacterium
CTGGACCAGGTTGTAATCGGATCCTGTACTAACGGCAGGTTGGAAGATCTGCGTACAGCAGCCCGCTTTTTAAAGGGACGTAAAGTTCACCCGCACGTGCGGTTGTTAATTATTCCGGCTACCCAGGCTATTTACCGCGAGGCTATAAGAGAGAGTCTTATCGATATCTTTATAGATGCAGAGGCTGCCGTTAGCACACCTACCTGCGGCCCCTGCCTGGGAGGCCATATGGGGATACTGGCTCAAGGAGAGGTAGCACTGGCTACCACCAACCGCAATTTCGTGGGACGCATGGGCCATCCGGAAAGCAAAGTCTATTTGTCGGGCGCTGCCGTAGCTGCAGCCTCGGCAGTTGCAGGCTGTATCGCCCATCCTGAAGAGATTGAGAGGTGATTTGTATGGGCAAGATAAAAGGGAAGGTCTGGAGGTTCGGGGATAATATAGATACAGATGCAATTATTCCCGCCCGCTATCTTAATACCTCTGACCCGGCAGAACTGGCGTCTCACTGTATGGAGGATGCCGACCCTGATTTTATGCGGAAGGCATCTCCCGGAGATATTATAGTAGGCGGTAAGAATTTCGGTTGCGGCAGTTCTCGCGAACATGCGCCCCTGGCCATAAAAGAGGCCGGCATAGCCTGTGTAATTGCGGAAAGCTTTGCCCGTATCTTTTACCGCAACGCTATTAACATCGGCCTGCCCATTTTGGAAGCAGCGGAAGCGGCTTCTGCCTTGCAAGAGGGGGAAGAGGTAGAAGTCGACCTGGAAAAAGGAGAAATAGTAGAGCTGCAGGGAGGAAAAAAATATAAGGCAGTCCCCTTTCCTCCCTTTATGCAGGAAATAATCGCCAAAGGCGGGCTTATCAATTATGTGAAAGAGAAGATGAAAAGCAGGTAAACACGTAAAACATTACTGTTCTTCCCGGCTATTGAAAGAGCAGTGTTTTTCGAATATAAACAAATCCTTCAATGCTATAGGAAAAATAAGGACGGGAGGAGGTGTTTGCCCGGTTTACCTCTTTTAAAACCGGGTTATGTATGAAAGGATACAACACTGAACAGATACGTAATGTAGCTTTTGTTTCCCACGGCGGAGCAGGCAAGACCTCGCTTACAGAAGCCGCTCTTTTCACCGCAGGCGCCATAAACAGGTTGGGTAGGGTCGAGGACGGTAATACGACCACAGACTTTGACCCAGACGAAATAAAAAGGGTAGTTACCATAGGAACCGCCCTGGCGCCACTGGAGTGGGAAGGTGCCAAAATAAACCTACTGGACACACCCGGTTATTTTGACTTTGTAGGTGATGTACAGGCGGCTTTAAGAGTGGTGGAATCTGCCGTAGTAGTGGTATGCGCCGTATCCGGTGTAGAGGTTGGAACAGAAAAAGTCTGGGGCTTCGCCGATGAGTTCAAACTCCCCCGAGCCATCTTTATCAACAAGGTGAATAGGGAAAATGCGGACTTTGATAGAACCCTGGAGCAGTTACGACAGTTTTTTGGGGTCAAGGTGTTTCCCTTGCAGTTTCCCCTGGGGCAGGAAGAATCTTTTCGTGGTGTGGTAGACCTGGTAAAAATGAAAGCACTTCTTTTCCAAAAAGACGGAAGCGGTGCTGTTAACGAGGAAGAGATTCCTGCCGAATTTAACGATAAAGCAGCAGAGATGCGGGAAAAAGTTATAGAAGCGGCAGCGGAAACGGACGATGCTTTGATGGAAAAATACCTGGAAGAAGAATCTTTAAGTGAAGAAGAGGTAAAAAGCGCACTTCGAAAAGGTACTATGGAAGGAAAAATAGTACCCGTCCTCTGTGGCGCAGCTACAACAAACTGCGGTTTGCAACCCCTTCTGGACCTGATAGTAAGCGCTCTGCCTTCTGCCGCTGAAAGACCCCCTCTCCAGGGAAAGATACCCGGGAAAGATGAAGAAACCACCAGGGAACCTTTTATAACAGATCCGTTCTCGGCTCTGGTTTTTAAAACCGTGGCTGACCCTTATGTAGGCAGGATTAATTACTTCCGGGTCTTTTCCGGCAGGATGAAGGCTGATGCACAGGTTTACAATTCCAGCAAGGATAAAACGGAGCGCGTCGGAAATCTTTTCTTCATGAGCGGGAAAAACCAGATTCAAACAGATGAAATAGTTGCCGGTGATATAGGTGCCGTGACAAAGCTTTCCTCGACAGTGACCAATGACACCTTTTGTGACAAGGCTAACCCCATTGTCTTCCCGCCCATCGAATTTCCCGAGCCCGTGCTCTCCTTTGCCATGGAGCCCAAGTCCAAGGGTGACGAAGAAAAAGTAAGCGCCGGATTGGCAAGGTTCCTGGAAGAAGACCCCTCTTTTTCCGTAGAGAGAAGGACTGACACCAAGGAAGTGGTTATCTCGGGTATGGGAGACACCCATCTGGATGTCATCGTGGAGCGGTTATCCAAAAAATTTGGGGTGGAGGTGGAGCTGAAAACACCCAAGGTGCCTTATAAAGAGACGATCCGCGGCAGCTCTTCCAAAGAAGGGAAATACAAAAAACAAAGTGGCGGACGCGGTCAGTACGGCCATGTACACCTGAGCTTGACCCCCATGACCCGCGGAGAAGGATTTGAATTTGAAGACAAGATTGTGGGCGGGGTTGTCCCGCGCCAGTATATACCAGCGGTGGAGAAAGGTATCCTGGAAGCCATGGAAGAAGGCATCGTGGCCGGCTACCCGGTGGTTGATATAAAGGCCACACTTTATGATGGCTCTTATCACCCGGTGGATTCTTCCGAAATGGCTTTTAAGATAGCCGGCGCCATGGCTTTCCGGGGCGCAATGGAGCAGTCCGAACCGATCCTCCTGGAACCAATCATGGAGGTAGAAGTTATCATTCCCGAAAGCTATATGGGTGACATCATGGGTGACCTGAACAGCCGAAGAGGGCGTATCCAGGGCATGACACCGGGCGAGGGGCTCCAGACCATCAAAGCTCAGGTTCCCCTGGCGGAGATGTTTACCTACGCCATAGAACTGCGTTCCATGACCCAGGGTCGGGGACAATTTACCATGAAGCATTCTCATTACGAGGAGGTTCCTCCCCACGAAAGTGAAAAAATTGCTGCAGCAGCCAAGGCAGCCAAAGAAGAAAAGTAGGGTTAAAAAACTCGAGTTAAGGGGAAGAGATAGGGCATGGACAAATTTAATGCCCCATCATGATTTCCCCTTTTCTTTTGCAGGGCAGAAGGTTGAGGTCTGCTAATGGCGGTGGACGTGTATCTTTTTCTGCGGAGGTGTATTCTGTGGGCGAAGGCAATAAGTTGACGATTGCCGTTTTATTCGGAGGCAGATCAGGTGAACATGATGTTTCTCTACAATCTGCAGCTTCAGTTATAGAGGCCATGGATAAAGAGAAATATAATATTGTGCCGGTAGGGATTACGGAGGAGGGCCTGTGGCTGGCGGGTGGCGACCCTTTGCAGGCTTTACTCCAGAAAGATATTCCTGGCACCAGTACTTATGTTACTCTGGCAACGAAACCTTATGCCCCCGGGCTGGTACTTTTGGATATGGGTTCCGCATCAGTAGCGGAATCTTTTATTCCGCTGGATGCTGTTTTTCCTGTCCTGCATGGCACAAACGGGGAAGATGGCACTGTGCAGGGCCTGCTGGAATTAGCAGGTCTTCCGTACGTGGGTGCAGGGGTGCTCTCCTCAGCCACAGCTATGGACAAGGCTGTCATGAAAATTCTTTTTCGCTATAATAATTTACCCCAGGGAGATTTCTTTTATTTCAGCGCTGCCCGCTGGGAAGCTGAGGAAGAAGAGCTGCTTGCCCTCATCGAAAAAAGGTTTGATTATCCCTGTTTCATAAAACCGGCCAACCTGGGTTCCAGTGTAGGTGTCAGCAAAGTATCTTCCAGAGAGATGCTCCGCAGGGGGGTTCAAGAAGCGCTGCGGTATGATCTGAAAGTGATAGTGGAGGAATTTATACCCGGACGTGAGCTGGAATGCAGTGTCCTGGGGGATGATAACCCTTTGGCCTCTGTGCCCGGCGAAGTAATCCCCTGTAACGATTTCTATGATTACCGGGCCAAGTACCTGGATCAACGTTCCCGCCTTCTCATTCCAGCCCCACTGGAACCGGAGAGGGAAAAAGAGCTTAAGAAGCTGGCGGTGCAGGCTTTTGAGGCTGTAGAATGCAGCGGCCTGGGCAGGGTTGATTTCTTTTATTGCGAAGAGGAGCAGCGGATCTATATCAACGAAATCAATACCATGCCCGGCTTTACAAGCATCAGCATGTATCCCAAGCTCTGGGAAGCCAGCGGCCTGCCCTATACAGAACTTATCGACAAGCTAATCGAAATAGCCCTGCGTCGTCATGCCCGCCAGACCCGCCTGGAAACTAAATTTAGAGCCTGAATATTCATACTATTATCCGACTTGTTTAAAGTAATTCTATGTAGTAAAATGAGATAAAGTTAAAGGGCAGTGCTATTTTGGAGGAATAACAGGAGGCTGGTTAGTATGGCAGTAAATAAAGGTACGTTCAGGGTTAAAAAAGGGATGGCCGAAATGCAAAAGGGCGGCGTCATTATGGATGTTGTCAATCCTGAGCAGGCAAAAATTGCCGAGGCTTCAGGGGCAGTTGCGGTAATGGCGCTGGAAAAGGTCCCGGCCGATATCAGGGTCAGCGGCGGAGTGGCCCGCATGGCGGATCCGGAAATTATTTCAGCCATTATGGAAGCGGTAACGATTCCGGTTATGGCCAAATGCCGTATTGGCCATCAGGCAGAAGCACAGATCCTCGAATTTCTTGGTGTTGATTATATAGACGAGAGCGAAGTACTGACTCCGGCTGACGAAAAATATCATATAAACAAACATAAGTTCACCGTTCCTTTTGTCTGTGGAGCCAGAGACCTGGGGGAAGCCCTGCGCCGTATCGGTGAAGGGGCAGCGATGATCCGCACTAAAGGAGAACCGGGCACCGGTAATGTTGTTGAGGCGGTAAGACATTTGCGCCAGGTTATGGCTCAGATACGCCTGGTGGAAAATGCACCGGAAGAGGAATTAATGACTATTGCCAGGGAACTTGGAGCACCTTATGAGCAGCTGCGAGAGGTAAAAGCACAGGGTAAGCTTCCGGTAGTAAACTTTGCAGCGGGAGGGGTAGCCACACCGGCTGATGCTGCTCTTATGATGCAGTTGGGGGCAGACGGTGTTTTTGTGGGCTCCGGGATTTTCAAAGCACATGATCCCCAAAAAAGAGCCCGTGCTATTGTAGAAGCCACCCTGCATTTTGATGACCCCGAGGTTTTAGCAAAAGTTTCCAGAAAGTTAGGAGAAGCTATGGCCGGTATTGATATGGCCATGCTTACTGATGCCGATCGCATGCAGATAAGGGGTGCCTAGTAAAAAAGAAACACCCGGTTCCTAAGGAACAGAGAAAGGTAGCGTAGGGAAAATGAAGGACTTCGGCAACCTGAAAATAGGAATTCTTGCCCTCCAGGGAGCTGTCGCCGAGCATGTGCAATCTGTACAAAAATGCGGTGCCAGTGCTGTGGCAGTAAGAAGAGAACCCGCCATTATTAAGGAGTTGGACGGGTTGATACTACCTGGTGGAGAGAGCACCACCATTGGCCGCCTGGGTAGTCTTTACGGTTTCCGGGAAGAGATCCGCAACCTGGCAGCCGGGGGCAAGCCTCTGTTCGGCACCTGTGCAGGCCTGGTGCTCTTGGCTGAGGAAGTAGAGGGTCAGGACCCCCTACTTCCACTGTTGTCTGTCTCCGTGAAACGAAATGCTTATGGCCGACAACGGGAGAGCTTTGAAGCAGATCTGGAGATCGAAGCCCTGGGGAGCGAGCCCTTTTGTGGCGTTTTTATACGTGCGCCCCGCATTACCTCGGTCAGCCGAGAAGTAGAAATCCTGGCTGAATTTGAAAATACGATAGTAGGAGTTCGTCAGGGGAATATTATCGCCACGGCGTTTCATCCGGAATTAACCGATGATCTGCGCATTCACCGCTATTTCCTGCTGCAGGCACTGGAAAGCAGGGCCAGCAGAACTCCTTCAACGGCATCTTGAGCTTTGCTTTAATATAAAACAAAACAAGCTTAAAGTTAACACAATAAAAAAGACAATAAACTTTCGGAAAAATGAATATTCTGCTAGATGAGCGTGTATTTTCTTTCGCAGCACCGTTTTTAAGGAGTGAGTGAAAGAAGATGTCGGAGGGCTTATCGACGAGAATAAAGCTGTGCTACCCTGTTGTAATGTTTGGCCTTGGCCTTGCCCACCAGATGGTGGCCCAGTGGATTGTTTTTTTCTATGCCCCTCCACCTACTGTGGAGATGGTATTTTACCTGGATATCGGCAAAGTAAGTGCGGCAGTGGTCCTGGGCAGGATAATTGACGCCTTAAGCGATCCTGTGGTAGCCTTCTTCAGCGATCGCGCTCATTTTCGCCGGGGTCGTCGTAAGCCGTTTATGTTTTGGGGCGCTTTGTTTTTACTTTTTTCTTTTGTGCTGTTATGGCGACCTCCGCTGGAAGGGCACTCCACAGTTAATTTTCTATGGGTGACAGTTTTTATCTGTCTGTTCTTTTTCTTTTATAGCGTTGTTGCTGTTCCGTACCTGGCGCTACTTCCTGAATTAGCCCGAAATGATCGGGAAAGAGTTAGCCTTGCGGTCCTGCAGACTGCTTTTTACGGGGGAGGAGCCGGTGTAGGTTTTTTGGTTTCTTCCCTTTTAGGGTCTCTGCTGGGGCTGCCACTGCTTGCCCTGCTTTTTGCTGCTCCCATTGCTTTTTCCCTGCTCTGGCCCGCCGTGGTTATAGACGAAAGAGAAGTTTTGACCCCGCCAGAGCTTCTTTCTACGGGGTGGCTGCAAGCCTGGCGATCACTGGGGAAGGACAGGGTTTTCCTCTTTTGGATAGCCGCACAGGCTTTTACCTGGGCGGCTGTAATTATGCTGGTAATTCTTTTACCCTATTTGGCCACAACGCTGTTGGATCTCAGCTCTTTTTATGATCTCTCTCCCGCTGCTCTGGCGGTTTTGGTGCTGGGTGGGGCTGTGACGATTGGCCGGTCTTTTAAAAGGTTAAAGAAGATAGGCAAAGACACGGCTTACCGTAATGCCCTGCTGCTTGCCGGATTTTTCGTGGCCTTGTTTTCCCTGGCAGGTGCGGAACCACTCCCGGGAACAGCCCAGCTGCACGCGGCCCTGCTACTGGCAGCAGCGGCAGGACCATTAGCCCTGCTGTTGGTACTGCCCAATGCGGTAGTGGCAGAGATGTCCGAGCGTCGCCGGCTGCAAAAAGGTGAGCAGAGGGAAGCCATGCTTTATGCCAGCCAGGGGCTAGTAGTCAAGCTCTCCATGGCTGGCGGTTCTGCTCTTCTGGGACTTATCCTTTCTTTGTTTCCTTTAACGGCTGTCACCCATGAAGGGCTGCGACTTGCTTACCTTGGTGCAGGAATTTTGCTCCTCCTGGCTGTAATCTTTCTTCAGCGCTTTTTGTCTCTTAAGGCTTCTACATGGAACTAAATGCTTTTGTGTTAGATATTCGAGCCAGGCCGTTTTTATAAAATTATTATGGAAGGGATAATATATGACCGTAAGAAGGAATGTGGAATATTATGCAGAATATTGTTTTCAGCACGCTTTTTTGCAAGGGACGCTCTAAAGAATAAAAATAGGAAAAATTCTGCCCCACTCACCTCACTGACCGGAGGCGGAGGTGAACCTTTTGGAAGAACAGTTTGATATTCTCAGTTATGTAAATCAGCACAAGTCGACCGATGAGCACCGCAAGGAGCAAATAGTTAAGGAAGATCATGAACCCCTTGTGCAGCAGCAAAAGGTGGCAGATCCTTTCTGGTCTCAGGCCTCCTCTGTTGTTTCCCTGGAAGAATGGAAGAAAATCTGCCGGGAGTGCAGGCGTTGCTCCCTGAGAGAAGGGGCCTGCGGGGTAGTTTTTGGAGAAGGGGATCCCCGCGCCAGGCTCATGTTTATCGGAGAAGGTCCGGGAGGTGACGAGGATAAGTTGGGCCGACCTTTTGTAGGAAGAGCCGGCCATCTTCTAAACCGCATCCTGGAAGCAGCCGGCTTGCAGCGGGAAGAGGTTTATATAGCGAATATCGTAAAGTGTCGACCTCCCGGCAATAGAGCCCCCCAGCGGGAGGAGATAGAGACCTGCTTCCCACTGTTGGAAAAGCAGATAGAGCTGATTAATCCTTTGCTTTTGGTATGCCTGGGGGCGGTGGCAGCAAAAACCCTTATTCGTTCCAATTTTTCCATCACCAGGGAGCGCGGCACCTGGAATGAATTCAAAGGACGCCTGCTTATGCCTACTTTTCATCCTGCTGCTCTGCTGCGCGATCCCTCCAAGAAAAAGCCGGTATGGGAAGATATGTTAAAGGTGATGGACCGTTACCGTGAGCTGGACGAAAAGGAGCGCTGATATGATGGAGAAAAAAATACTCCTGGTTGAGGACGAGCAAACACTGGCCAAAGCCTTAAAGTTCAGCCTGGAAAAAGAAGGTTTCCAGGTAGTAGTTGCCTACGATGGCGAAGAGGCGCTTAATTTCTTTGCAAATGAGGAAGCAGACCTGGTGGTACTGGATCTGATGCTTCCCAAGATCGACGGGTTTGAAGTCTGTAGGGCCATACGCCGCCAGTTCGATATCCCCATTATTATGCTTACCGCCCGTGATGAGGATATTGATAAGATTTTGGGCCTGGAGCTGGGAGCTGACGATTATATTACCAAGCCTTTCAACACCAGGGAGCTTCTGGCCAGGATTAAAGCAATTTTGCGGCGTGCCGTTCCCCAGACCGAGTTGGGCAAAAAAACTATCCGTATCGGGTCCATGAAGATCGATCTTATCAAGCACCGCGTTACCGTAAAGGACCGGGACATCATGCTTACCTCCAGGGAATATGCCCTGCTGAGCTTTCTCGCTTCTAACCCAGGCAAAGTATTTTCCCGTGAACAACTCCTGGAACAGGTATGGGGATATGGTTACGGGGGAGATGCCCGCACGGTTGATGTCCATATAAGGCACCTGCGGGAAAAAATAGAAGAAAATCCTGCCGAGCCCGACTTTATTCTCACCGTTTGGGGTACCGGTTATAAATTCAGGGAGGGGTAAAAAATCCTTTAATGATCAAAAGTATACGTCTGCGCATGACGATAACATATCTGCTGCTTATCCTGGCAGTAATGCTGGCCACCGGAATAGTTCTCCATAATATGCTGGAGCAGCATTACCTCTCCACCGAAGAGGAAAATCTGCAACGTACCGGCGGGCTGGTAGCAGAGCTGGTTTCCACCTATTTGCGAGAAGAAGCTGATCCGGTCCTCCTCAGCAGCGTGGCAGAATCTTTTAGCCGCCAGATTGATGCCCGGGTAATTATCGTCGGGCCTCAGTACCTTGTCCTGGGGGATTCTGTACGTATTGGAGGGCGACTGGGAACCCAGTTGGAAAGAGAAGAGATAGAAAGCGCCCTGGAAGGTCAGATAGGTCAAACCGTCCAGTACAGCCAGCAGTCTGAGCAGTGGGTGCTGCAGGTAGCAGTGCCGGTAGGATTGGAAGAGGAAGCCCCAACGGGGGCGGTCTTCCTTTCTGCCTCACTGGAACCGGTCTATGAAGCACTCTCCACGATTCGCAGTTTCATGTTTGTCTCCACCCTGTTAGCGCTTATACTGGCCGGCACTCTGGCGGTTCTTTTTGCCCACCACCTGACTGTTCCCATAAAAAGGCTAACAGAAGCTGCCCGCCAGATGGCTGAAGGTGACCTGGAGCAGAATATCCCGGTTACTTCCGGGGACGAAATAGGTCAGCTGGCAGAACAGTTTAACATTATGGCAGAAAAGGTAAAGGGGATGAATCAACGTCTTACCCGGTTTGTAGGCGATGTTTCCCATGAACTGCGCACTCCCCTGGCTTCTATTAACCTGTGCCTCCAGTCTTTGCAGAATTATGAAATGGAGCCGCAGGAGCAGAAGGAGTTTTTGGAAGATATTAGCCAGGAGACCCAGCGCATGATCTACCTGGTTGAAGATCTGCTGGAGCTAACTCGCAGGCAGGAAGTTGCTGATCAGAAAGATATAGTGCCTTTGCGTCTCGTTTTGAATGAAGTATTGGAAACTACTATTCCCAGGGCAGAGCGCAAGGGGTTGCTATTCTTTTCCGAGATAGAGGAAGAGCTGCCCCTGCTCCAGATTTCCGCTGAAGCCCTGAAAAGGGTACTCTTAAACCTGCTGGATAACGCGCTTAAATTTACTGAAGAGGGCGGCCGGGTTAAATTAAGCGCCTATCGTGAAGACGAAACGGTTCAAATTACGGTGGAGGATACCGGGAGCGGTATACCTGAAGAATCCCTGCCACATGTCTTTGAGCGTTTTTACCGGGTGGATAAAGCTCGTTCTCGCTTTCTGGGGGGCACAGGGTTGGGACTTGCTATCTGTAAAGAGATAGTGGAGCATTACGGAGGGGAGATCGGCGTAACAAGCCTGGAAGGTGAAGGGAGCACTTTTTTCTTTACCCTGCCGGTAGATCCAGCATTGCAGCCTGATTATGAGCCATCTCCGTCACCTCCGGGTATTTATGGAAGCTGAACGAGGAGCTCCAGTTATTATAAAAACTTAAGAAATAGATAATATACACTTAATGAATTTACATTAAGATAGAGGGTAGCTTCCCCTGGTGCCTGCTTGGTGGTGGATAGTTATTGAAAAGGTACCCGGGTTGAGAACAGCTAGTTAGAAGCAGCAGGTATGGCAGGTATTATGGTAGCAGGAGTGATGCATGTTTTGAAACTCAAACGTTTTGCGAGTAACAAAAATAATAATAGTATTTTCCCGGGAAAAGGTTTGGTAAACAGAAAAATTTCCGTGTTTTTTTCTTTTCCGGCTATTTGCCTCCTGCTTATGGCTTTATTGGTGCTGGTTGCGGTTGCGGCGGGTTGTGGAAGGGGTGTATCCCATTCGGAAGAAGCGCCCGTAGAGCCTATTGTAGCAGGACATGATAATGGTGAAGATGAGCTGCTGCTGGGTCGCTTTACGGTAGTGAATCCCGAAATGGCCATCTATGCGCTTGCTGTCTCCGGAAGCGGGAAAGAAATTCTTTTCAGTTCTGATGCCCGTGCGGTAAGTATGCTGGATGATGAGGGTCGTCTGATATGGGAAGCTTTTTTTGACGGAAATCCCGTCGATACGGCGATTACGTCTCTTGGCGATTATATCGCTGTGGGGACAGATCTGGGCAAGTTGTTTTTTTATAGCGGAGAGGGTCGCAAAGTGTGGGAAAGTTCTATTGAGGGGGCAATTTCCCAAATAGCCCTTTCTTCCGGGGGAGAATACCTGGCCGCAGCAGCCTATGACGAAGAGGAAGATCGCGATGTACTCTACTTTTTTAGCAAGTGGGGGCAGCTGTTGTGGGAGAAAGAGACAGCCCCTATTGACGATCTTTACCTTTTTCCATGGGGGGAGATCTATGTAGTTGAAGAGAGAGAGGATAAGAAATATCTTATGGCCTTGAGCGAAGAAGAAATCATGTGGGAAGAAGAGGTGGATCGCGTTTCTTTTTCCGAAAACGGCCGCTATTTTGCCGCTTATCATGAGGGAGGTCTGCATTATTATTACATTAGAGGTGATTCTCCGGAGCTGCTGTGGAGCTACTCCATGGAACAGGAAGCAGATTGGCTGGGAATAACGGAAAGAGGGGAGCACGTAATAGCCTACAGCACTTTTGCCGGAGGGGAAGATAACCTCTTTTTCCTGGATAAGGAAGGCGAACTTTTATGGCAAAAAAGGATACCCGGCGGAGCCCTGCTGCAGCATTCCCGGGGAGCGGAGAAAATAGTGGCTTCCTCCTGGCAGGAGTTTAGCGAAGATTTCAGCAAAGTTATGGTGATTGACCCGGAAGGCGATATCGTGCAGGAAGTGGAAATGGCCAGCCGTATTGAAAATATTGCCCTCTCCGATGCAGGGGGTGTGCTGGCTTTGGCGGGTAGTGACGGCAATATTTTTATCCTGGGGATTTCCACGCCCAGGATGGTACGAGCTGCAGGGGAAGAAGTAAACGGCGATAACGGAGCTATGTACCATTCCGTTGCCTTTGATGAAGAGGAAAATGAGCAGTTTGTTACGCTGTATTTCTATGATGAGCGCGGTATGCAGCTGCTGCCGGTGAACAGAAGGGTGAATGAACCTGAAAATCTTATCCAGAGTGCTGTCGAAGAGCTGGTTAAAGGACCAAGGCGCCTAAGCGGTCTGTCCAGGACCATCCCCAAGGACACCTCTCTGGAGGTAGCAGTGGAAGACAACCTGGTTTATCTGGATCTACCCCTGGAATTGAACCGCCTGGCCGGTTCCGCCCAGGCCAGTGGTATGATTGATTCTTTGCTGCTGACTGTCTCTGATTTTCCTGAGGTCGACGGAGTTTCTTTTCTGTTGGACGGAGAGCCGGCTGAAGTTTTTGGTAAAGAAGAGTTGCCCCTGGAGCGGGTATTCTCGCCCAGGCATTTGGCAGAAGGAGAGCCCAAAATATACCTTCCCTACTTCTCGGGGGCGCGCTACTATATCCTGCCCCGCGAAGCTGAAAGCGTTTCCGGGCTCACGGGCAGGAATGATTCAGCGGAAGACATGGTGGAAGTTATCCTGGAGGAAAGCAGACGTTTTTCCGCGCTGGTGCCGGAGTTAAGAGGTGTGAGAATTACCGGAAACGAAATTGTCCTGGACTGGGAAAGCGGCTTTGAAGAGCTGTTTCCCGGGGAAGAGGAGGGAATAAGCCCGGAGCAAAAAGCCCTTTTAGAGCTCCTGGTTGATGCTATCTTATTAACCCTGGCAGAAAACTTTGCCCCTGATGAGCTGGTTTTAGAGGTTGAAGGAAGGCGCTGGTCTCCTCCCGATGTGGAGTTAGAGCTGCAAACAAAGCTGCAGCGTCCTTTCTATATCAATCCGGAGTAATGAAACAGCCAAGCGCTGTATATATATCACCCGAGTTGTTAAGCCCTGTCCCTTTTTTGGGGAAAGGGCTTTTTTGCTGCTCTTTTTTGGGCAGGTTGTTTTTCAGCGCTGTTTGCGGTAAAATGAAGAGAAATCCGGCAAAACAAAAAATACGGCCTGCTATACAGGTGCCAAGGATTGTGATAATTTGCTGCAATTTAGAAAAGAAATCAGTGCGCTGCTTGCTGCTCTTACCGGTATGGAAACCCAGGAGATAGAATCAAGCCTGGAAGTTCCGCCTGCTCCTGAGATGGGCCAGTATGCCTTTCCTTGCTTTCTTCTTTCGCGCCGTCTTAAAAAGCCTCCTCCGGCTATTGCAGAAGAACTGGCCTCCAAAATTGAACCCGGGGAGTACCTGGAGAGGGCGGAAAATAAAGGTCCTTACCTGAATTTTTTTGTGCGCGTGCCCCAACTTGCCAGGCGCCTACTTCCGGAGGTGATAACTGCTGACGAGAATTATGGAAGGCTTAACCGGGGGGAAGGCAAAACCGTCCTGGTAGATTTTTCAGCGCCCAATATCGCCAAGCCCTTCGGGGTGGGACACCTTCGTTCTACCGTTATCGGGAATGCCCTTTACCGTATTTATAAAGCTCTGGGCTACCGGGTGGTGGGGATCAACCACCTGGGAGACTGGGGCACCCAGTTCGGCAAATTGATCGTGGCCTTTAGGCGCTGGGGGGAACAGGCGGAACTGGAGAAAGATCCGGTGCACTACCTCTATCATCTCTATGTGCATTTTCACCAGGAGGCAGAAAAGGATCCATCCCTGGAAGAAGAAGCCAGAACACAGTTCAGAAACCTGGAGAAGGGCGACCGGGACGCCCTGGAGCTGTGGAAAGGCTTTCGTTCCCTCAGCCTGGAAGAGTTCCAGCGCCTTTACCGTTTTATGGGCATTGAGTTTGACAGTTACCACGGGGAGAGCTTTTACAACGATAGGATAGAAGAGACCATCAAGCTGCTGCAGGAAAAAGGCCTGGCCACGGAGAGTCAGGGCGCCCTGGTAGCCGACCTGGAGCCTTACGGCCTCCCTTCATGCCTGCTGCGCAAGAGCGACGGTGCAGCCCTATACATTACCAGGGATCTTACCGCGGCTATCTACCGTTTTGAAACTTACGGCTTTGCCAAGCTTTTTTATGTAGTAGGAGCAGAACAGACCCTCCATTTTAAGCAGCTTTTTAAAATTTTGGAGCTGCTGGGTTTGCCGTGGGCCGGGGATTGCTTCCATGTACCCTTCGGCCTTATCTATTTTAAGGACGGTAGAATGTCTACCAGGGAAGGAAAAGTAATCTTTTTGGAAGAGGTCTTAACCCGGGCCAGGGAACTGGCCTTTGAAATCATAAAAGAGAAAAACCCTTCTCTTGCTCATAAGGAAGAGGTAGCCAGGAAGGTCGGGCTGGGAGCGGTCATTTTTGGTGACCTTATTAACGACCGTATTAAAGACGTGGAATTTGACTGGGAAAAAGTACTGGATTTTTCCGGGGAAACAGCTCCTTATATCCAGTATTCCCATGCTCGCATCTGCAGTATCCTGCGTCGCGGTGAAGAAAGCAGCCAGGCGTTTTTACGGCCGGACGGAACTGCAAACGCTGTTGCACCGGAGGAACTACCTGATACAGGGCTGCTTAGTTCCCTGGAAGAGCAGGAACTGCTAATTACCATGGCTCGCTTTCAGGAGGCAGTTATTCGTTCAGCCGAAGAGCTGCGCCCTTCTGTCCTGGCCCGCTACCTGGTAGAGTTGGCCCGAGATTTTAATAAATTTTACCATAATCGCCCCGTACTAACGGCAGAAGGTGAATTAAAAGAAGCACGCCTGCTTCTCATTAGCAGCGTGCGTATTATGTTGAGAAATGGTCTGGAACTGTTGGGCGTGGAAGCTCCAGAAGAAATGTGAAGCAAAAGGAGGGTTTGCTGTGCTGGATATGCGCTATATACGAGAAAATGTCCAGGAAGTGCGCCGGGCCATGGAAAACAAGGGTGAAGAGGCGGCCCTGGATGATTTTATAAGCCTGGACCGGGAGCGGAGGGAGATCCTCAAAGAAGTGGAGCATCTGAAGCACCGGCGCAATAGCGTCTCCAAGGAGGTCGGCCGTTTGAAGAAAGAAGGCCGGGAGGCCGACCAACTGGTAGAAGAGATGCGCCAGGTAGGCATCCGCATTAAAGAGCTGGATGAACAGCAAAAAGAGCAGGAAGAACGCCTGGAAACAATTCTTATGCATATTCCCAATTTGCCGGATCCCGAAGTGCCGGTAGGTTTTACGGAAGAAGACAACCAGGAAGTCCGCCGCTGGGGAGAGCCCACACAATTTGACTTTGAACCCCGGGCGCACTGGGATCTGGGAAGCGCGCTGAAGATCCTGGACTTTTCCTGTGCCGGTAAAATAACCGGTTCTCGCTTCGTTCTTTACCGTGGTATGGGAGCGCGATTGGAAAGGGCGCTGATCAACTTTATGCTGGACCTGCATACATCACTTCACGGTTATACGGAGATCTTGCCCCCCTTCATGGTCAACAGTCAGAGCATGGTTGGCACAGGGCAGCTGCCCAAGTTTGCGGAAGATGCCTTTCATGTGTCTGACACTGATTACTGGCTTATTCCTACGGCCGAAGTTCCTGTTACCAATATGCACCGGGAGGAGATCCTGGATTATGACCAGCTCCCCCTTTACTATGTAGCTTATAGTGCTTGCTTCCGTGCCGAGGCCGGCGCCCACGGCAGGGATACCCGCGGGCTGATCAGGCAGCACCAGTTTGACAAGGTGGAGCTGGTCAAGTTCACCGCTCCCCAACAGTCCAACGATGAACTGGAAAAGCTGGTGAGCAGTGCAGAAAAGGTGCTGCAGCTGCTGGGTCTTCCCTACCGGGTTATGCTAATGTGCACCGGGGACCTGGGCTTCGCAGCTGCCAAAAAATATGATCTGGAGCTCTGGTTTCCTTCCTACGGAGCTTACCGGGAAGTCTCCTCCTGCAGCAACTTCCGTGATTTCCAGGCGCGCAGGGCGGGGATTCGTTTTCGTCCTGCTAGCGGAGCAAAGGCAGAGTTTGTGCATACCCTAAACGGTTCCGGGGTGGCTATCGGTAGAACCCTGGCTGCCATCCTGGAAAACTACCAGCAGCAAGACGGCAGCATAGTAATTCCTGAGGTCTTGCTGCCTTACTTGCCTGCTTCCCACCCGGGCCTGATCACAGCCTGACCGCGTTTTTTTTGAAAAATATGCAGGAAAACCCAGTTAGGTGTCGAATATATTAGAAATACTTACTTTTTTTATCATGAATTAATTTTATCCGAATAACTTGGCAGCGGCCATGCTAAGGGTCAAGCATAAAGCGTTGAAGCTGTCTTTTCTTATAGTTGAAGCAGAGTTACCAGGAGCTGACTTACGAAGGGAAAAGGCCCTGCCGCAAAAAATAATAGGAGGTGTAAAGTCCTGGTGAAAGCACAGGCCAGGCGTAATATTGAGTAGAAAAGGAGTAGTAGTAAGCAATCCTTACAATCGGTTAACCGCGGAGCAAGTGGAGCTGGTGCATCGAACCTCCCTGGAACTTTTGGAAAAGCCGGGGATTCTGTTTTATAACCGGGAAGCAGTAGAGATGCTGGAAAAAGCCGGGGCGAGTTCTACCGCAACCAGGGAAGGTGAGTATGAAGCCTGGTGGGTAAGCATTCCCCCCCGGATAGTGGAACAAGTCCTGGAAACAGTCCCCCACAAAATAACCCTGGGTGCCAGGAATCCGGAGCATAGCTTGCAATTGGATACAGATGAAATGCGGGTTCATTTTGGCTCCGGCTCGGAAACTAATATCTGGCTGGAAGTTCATCCGGAAACTTTTGTTTCACAGGATAATCCCCAGAACAAAAGGGTATTTCCCACTATTACTCGCAGAAGGGGAACAGTGGCCGATCTCTGCGTTTCCGCTCACCTGGCAGAAAACCTGGAGAACCTGGACTTTTTCCTGCGCAATGTAAATGTTCAGGACAAGGATATCACGGAAGAAAACAAGGATGTTAACAAATTTTTTGCCTCACTGAACAATACAACAAAGCATGTCATGGGCGGGCTCACTGATTTTCGCCAACTGGATAATGTGGTCAAGATGGCAGAGATTATTGCCGGTGGCCGCGAAGAACTGCAGAAGAATCCGCTGGTTTCTTTTATCACCTCGGTGATCAAAAGCCCTTTGCAGGTAGTTGAGGAGACCGCTGAGAAGCTCATAGCCGTATCCCGTATGGGATTGCCGGTAGTTATCTCTACTTCTCCCCAGGGAGGGTCTACAGCCCCTATAGAGGAAGCGGGAATGCTGGCCCAGGTGAATGCCGAGGTGCTTACCGGAGTAATTATTAACCAGCTGGCCGCCCCGGGTGCACCGGTTATTTACGGTGCGGTGCCTGTGCGGGCGCGTATGGACAACCTGCATGATATGTACGGTGTCCCGGAGCTTTTTCATTATAATGCTTCCTGTGCCCAGATGGCAAGGTATTATGGAATACCCTGCTATTCTACTGCAGGAGTAGGTGATTCCAAGGTGCCGGGAATGCAGGCCGCAGCGGAAAAAATGCTCACCCACTCCACAGTGCCGTTGGCTGCTCCGGGGCTCATTCATTATTCCTTTGGCTTGTTGGAAAAAACTATGACTTTTTCAATGGAACAGGCGCTATTGGATAATCACCATATTAGTATGGCCAAATTCTTGTGCCATGAACCCGCTATCTCCTTGGAAACCATGGAAGAACAGAAAGAAGTTATCAATAAAGTAATGAACAGCCCCAACCGGCTATATGCCCGCTATGCCCGTCGCGCCCTGCGCCGGGGTGATATATTTCCCAATTATCCTTTCCAGGGCGACCTGGAGGACCAGGACGACACGCTGCTGAAAGCTCATGCAGAGGTCCAAAAACTGCTATCCAACCCACCAAACCACCTTTCGGAAGAGATTTGCACGGAGATATTTGACCGCGTGCCCGGCCTCTTGACTCGCCTAAATCCCTATAAGAAGTGAAGGGTGATTCCTGTAAAGGACTTGGTGGCTGCTCGGCGAGAAAATGGCAGCCTATCCACATTTTCCGGGAGGGCGGAGCACCACCAGTGAACCGAACATATATACGTTAAAGGAGGAAAAATTATGTCGGAAGATATTATCGACAAAATTATTTCGAATGTTCTGCAAGGACGTAGAGACAAGGATGATGAAGGTATAGATGAGGGATACGAAGACCAGCCGGGGGTAACCGAGCTGGTAAATGAGGCCCTTGAACAAGGCGTGGACGTGGAGAAAATCCTCGCGGAGGGATTGAGCCGCGGCATGGAATTGGTAGGGGAAAAGTACGAAACGGGAGAATACTTCATTCCCGATATGTTGGCTGCAGCGGAAGCTGTCGGCGCAGCCATGGAGATCATGGAGCCCCACCTGTTAAAAAAAGGGAGCAAGGAGAGCAAGGGGAAAGTAATTATAGCTACCGTCGAAAAAGATATTCATGATATCGGTAAGAACCTGGTTTCGATTATGTTGAAAGGAGCCGGTTTTGCTGTGATTGATCTGGGTATTAACGTTCCCGCCAGCCGCATAGCCGAAGAGGTTGAAAAAGAAAATGCAGGCCTCGTGGGCCTTTCTGCTCTTTTGGATACCACCATGCCTTTTATGGCTAAGACCATTGAAGAGCTGGAAAACAGAAACCTGCGGGATAAGGTTAAAGTGATCATCGGGGGGGCGCCCACCTCGGATCAATTCGCCCGGGAAATAGGGGCGGATGCATTCGGGGCGGATGCCTTTGCCGCGGTAAATTTGGCCGAAAAACTTATGGTGAGGGGGGGTAAATAGACAATGAAAGCTAATGAAGCTTACAAGGAAGCGGTTGCCCATGGCCGTTATAGCGAACATGTCCGCAGCTTGCGCGGAAAATACGACCATGTCCGGGTAGTATGGGAAGATATGATTACCTGCTTTTTCTTGAGGCCTTACCTGGAAACCATCGTAAACGAGAAGAAAAAGGGAAAAGAAGGCCTGCGATTTTATGACCTGGGCTGCGGTACAGGAGATGGCTACCAGCTCCTCAGCACCCTTCCCGCCAAAACCAGGCTCTCGGAGCACGACAACCGTCTCATACCGGAAGAGCTGTTGGAACATTATAAAGGAGTGGATCTGAGCATCGAGCTGCTCAAGGAAGGTGAAAACCTCCTGGGCCATTACGACCATGTTAACTTCTGCAAAGGCGATTTTTCCGACGGGCTTCCCCTGGAAGAAAATGAACCGCCTTATGATCTGTATTTTACCTCCTACGGGACATTTTCCCACTGCACCGATGAGGAGATAGAAAAACTGCTGGTGGATATCGGCAGGCATGCCCATGACGGAAGCATTGTTGTAGGAGACTGGATCGGCCGCTATTCCTACGAGTGGCAGAACCAGTGGGCCCAGGATATCCACAAGCAGCCCTATATTGACTATAAAATAAACTACCTTTATGACGACGAGCAGCGGGACGAGATAGAGGTCTCCTCCTTTCCTATGAGGGTCATGACGCCCCAGGAGGTGTCAGAGATTGTGGATAGAGCCTCCCAAAAAACTGGAGTGGACCTGGAAATCCTGCGCTTTTTTGACCGCTCGGTATTTGTGGGGCGCCACATGGAGACGGGAACATACAATGATAACCCCCAGCCTTTACGTATGATGGTCTCTTCTCTTTTTGAACCCGGCCTGCGCACCTATTTTCCTGACCTGCTGGTGGACTACCGCCCCAAGGAGGGCTTTGCCTGGCAGAACAGGATTCTCTCCACCATGGCGAATTCCTGGAACACCCTGGTAAACTATACCATCGACCTGCTGGAACACTATGACAACCGGGGAGCCAGCCTGCCCAGGGAGCCGGAGACTTCCCTTCCGGCTTTAAAGAAGGGTTTCAAGGCCATGAGGATTACGGTTGAGGCCAGCCGTGAACTTTACGGTGATGTGCGTGCCGATCTTATTGAATCACAACTGGGTCTTGCCCTGCGCAGCCTGGAGATGAGCCTGCAGCGGGGTATGGGTTTGGGACATGGCCTGGTGTCTGTTATCCGTGTAACCAAGTAGGAAAGAGTGTAAATATGCGATTAGGAGGCTGAAAAATGATACATGGTGAACAGGGTGGGCGCTTTAAACCTCTCACCGAAAAAGATATTAACTCTATCCACGAAATGACCGTGCGTATTATGGAAGAAGTAGGAGTTAAGATTCCCAATAAACAGGCCCTGGAGATTTTCGAGCAGAAAGGTGCTCATGTCGACCACAACACCCAGATAGTAAAGATCCCGCGCGCCATGCTGGAGGAAACAGTAAACAGTGCTCCTTCCAGAGTGGTCCTCTGCGGACGCAAGGAAGAACATGATCTGACTTTGGAAGGTTCTCGCACTTATTCTGGAACCGGCGGGACGGTGTTGAACTGCCTGGACCTGGAAACAGGCCGGAGACGTCCTACCACCCTGGAAGACGTCAAAAACTTTGCCCTGATAACCGATGCCCTGGATAACGTATCCTTTTTTGTAATAAATGTATATCCCACTGAACTGCAGCTGCAGGAAGTGGATGTGAACCGTTTCTTCCACGCCTTTTCCAACACATCCAAGCATGTCATGGGAGGCACCTACACCTTGGAAGGGTTGCGGCGAGTTATAAAAATGTCCGAAACACTGGCCGGCAGCCCTGCCAAATTGAGGGAAAGGCCCTTTGTTTCCTTCATAACCTGTGTTATGAGTCCTCTGCTGCTGGATAACAAGTATACAGATTTTCTTATTGAAGTGGCGCGCCAGGGCCTACCCCTGGCCACACCTGCCGAACCGTTGGCCGGTGCAACCAGTCCCTGTACCCTGGCAGGAACCATCGCCACCAACAATATCGAAACTTTAACAGGTGTTATCCTGGCCCAACTGGTTAACCCGGGCACTCCCACCCTTTACGGCTCAGTAGCTACCAACATGGATATGAAATCAGGTTCCTACCTGGCCGGCAGTATCGAGTCAGGGCTTATCAATGCCGGATTGGCACAGATGGCCCAGTATTACGGCATTCCCTTTTATGCTACGGCCGGCATGTCTGACAGCAAGCTGCCGGACTGCCAGGCAGGATACGAAAAGGCTGCCACCTCCATGATCGCCTCCCTGGCCGGGGCGAACTATATCCATGATGCCGCAGGTATCCTGGAGTTCTGCACCACCGCTTCTTATGAGCAAATGGTTATCGATAACGATATCCTTGGCATCTGTCTCAGGGCGGTGCGCGGAATTGAAGTTAATGAAGATACTCTGGCCGAAGAAGTACTGCGTCGTGTCGGGCCCGGAGGGAATTTTCTATCCGAAGAACATACGATCAAGCATTTCCGCAGCGAATTCTTTTATACCAAGGTTGCTGACAGGCAGTCCAGAAAACTCTGGGAAAAGGACGGTTCCCTGGATGCAGCCGAGCGAGCCCGGAAAATTGCCAGAGAACTTTTACAGAACCACCGGGCAGAGCCCCTCCCCCAGGAAGCCCAGGAAAAAGTCCGGGCTGATTTCCAGGAGATTAAGTAAGGCAAGAAGTTCAAGTAGAACAAGCAAAAAGGAGAGGTTAAGATGCTTATTATTGGAGAACTAATTAACGCCACGCGCAAGTCGGTGCGGGAAGCAGTTATAAACCACGACAGGGAATTTATTCAGGATCTGGCCCGGAAGCAGGATGAAGCCGGCGCAGATTATATAGACGTCAACGTGGCTACCGGCAGCGGAAAAAGTGAAAAAGAAATAGAAGATATGAAATGGGCGGTAGAACTGATCAAGGAAGTAACGGAGAAGCCTTTGACTATTGATACTACCAGCAAAGAAGTCCTGGAGTCAGGCTTGAAAGCATACGGACCAGGAGCCATGCTCAATTCAATCAGCGCAGAAAGCGGGCGGTTGGAGCCTTTCCTGGAACTTGCCCGCCAGTATGAATGTCCGATCATAGCCCTGCCCGCTACCGATAAAGGGATACCCAAAGACGTGGAAGGGCGCCTCCAGGTAGCCACCGAGATATTGGAACGGGCCGAGAAAATGGGTTTTGCAAAAGAAAGTTTTTACTTCGATCCCCTTGCCTTCCCCCTGGGTGTGGATGACAAAAGCGGCGAGGTAACCCTGGAATCCCTGCGACGATTCAGGGAAGAACTGGGCGTAAAGACTACTATCGGCCTGACCAACATTTCCCACGGGCTGCCCCAGCGTGCCCTTCTAAACAGGACCTACCTGGTTCTGGCCATGGGAGTGGGCCTGGATTCTGCCTTGCTTAACCCTCTGGATAAGGCTGTAATGAGCTCTGTATCTGCCACCCTGGCGTTAACCGGACAGGATCCGTACTGCGGGAAATATCTACGGGCTTTCCGTAAAGGCGATCTGGTCGTTTGAAACTAAACAGGAAAGGAGTTTGCTAATTTATGTCTATGATGGAAGATCTATCGAAAACCATAATTGAAGGAGATATTGGAGGGGTTAAAACCCTGGTGCAGAAAGCCCTGGATGAAGGGATGGAACCGGAAGTAGTCCTGGGTGAAGGGCTTATGTCCGGGATGGAGGTGGTAGGAAAAAGATTTGCGGCAGATGAAATGTTCATCCCCGAGGTAATGCTTTCTGCCCGCACCATGCACTCGGCCCTGGAAATTTTGCGCCCCCTGCTGGAATCCGAACAGAAAGAAGTAAAGATGAAGGGCAAAGTACTCTTGGGAACGGTAGAAGGCGATATCCACGATATTGGCAAAAGCCTGGTAGAGATGATGTTTACCGCAAATGGTTTCGAAGTGATCGATATCGGGATTAATGTGGCACCGGATGCCTTTGTAGAAGCCATTAAAAAACACAAACCCAATATTGTAGGTATGTCCGCACTGCTTACCAGTACCATGCCGGCCATGGCCGAGACGGTAGAAGCTATTGACGGCTCCGAGCTCAGAAAGGACGGCAAGATAAAAATAATCGTGGGCGGTGCTCCGGTAACAGAGGAGTATGCCGAGGAAATCAAGGCAGATCTTTATGGAGAAAATGCCCTGGAAGGGGTAAAAGTAGTAAAAAATGCCCTGGGAATAGAGTAACAAAGAAAGTTAGAAAATCACGCTGCCCAGGCAGCACCATCTGAAAGACAAATACGGGAGGGGTGTTCCCTTGAAAATTGCCGACGTTGTTAAAGAGCAAGCCCGTAAGGCCAAGGAAGCTTCCAAAGTCCTGGCTGCCACGGAGACAGCTCAGAAAAACGAAGCGCTGCTGCTTATGGCCCGTAAGCTGCGGGAAAATATCAGCGAAGTAGCCCAGGCCAACCAGGACGACTGTAAAGAAGCCCAGGAAAAAGGTATAAGCTCCAACCTTCTCAACCGCCTCAAATTCGACCGCGCCAAGATAGAATCCCGTGCCGCAGCCCTGGAGGGCATTGCCGCACTTCCCGACCCGGTAGGGGATACCGATTACTGCACCCGGCGCCCCAGCGGGTTGGAGGTCAAAAAAATGCGGGTGCCCATAGGGGTGGTGGGAGTAATTTTTGAGGCGCGTCCCCATGTGGTTCCCAATGTGGGAGCGCTTTGCCTCAAGGCTGGCAACGCTGCCATAATGAGAGGCGGTTCCGAAGCGCTGCGCAGCATCAGTATAATGGGTGAACTCTGGGAAAAAACACTGGAAGAAAGCGGCATTCCCACCGCAGCGGTATATGTGATCAGCACCTCCGAAAGGGAG
Organism: Syntrophomonadaceae bacterium; assembly: GCA_007135125.1. GTDB lineage: Bacteria > Bacillota > Dethiobacteria > DTU022 > UBA8154 > SLJK01. Next base: position 23,671 of record SLJK01000139.1, read on the forward strand.
GCGGTCAACACTCTTATAACCCTGGATGAATACCTGGATCTCCTTATCCCCCGCGGGGGAATTGAGCTCATAAAGCTGGTCAAGGAAAATGGCACGGTGCCCATTATTAAACATTTTAACGGCATTTGTCATGTTTACCTGGACCAAAGCGCCCCGGAAGGAATTGCGACAAGGGTAACTCACAATTCCAAGCTCCTAATGCCGGAGGTGTGCAATGCCGCGGAGACCCTTCTTATTCACGAAAAAGCAGCCAGGCGCCTTCTACCTCCTGTAGCTGAAGCACTGGTAAAAGACGGGGTAACGCTTAAAGGGTGTCCAAAGGCTAAAGAAATACTGGGTTGGATGGAAGACGCTACCGAGGAGGACTGGAGCACAGAATACCTGGATCTTATTCTATCCGTGAAAGTGGTGTCATCACTGGAGGAAGCCGTGGATCATATCAACAACTACGGTTCTCACCATACCGATGTCATAGTTACCGATGATTATAATGGCGCTAAAAAGTTCAGCAGGGGAGTAGATTCAGGCGTGGTCCTGGTGAATGCCTCTACCATGTTTAACGACGGAGAGCAGCTGGGAATGGGTGCCGAGGTAGGCCTTTCTACCGATAAACTCCACGCCCGTGGACCAGTCGGCCTGCGGGACCTTACCTCTTATAAATACGTGGTAGAAGGAAGCGGTCAGATTATGTAAAGCAAGCCCGTAAAATGATCTGCGCTAGAAAAGTTTGTGGTTACCTTACCAAAAAAAAAAGATAAAAACAGTTTACGGGCTCTTGTCCTCCCTCTCGTGCTGTTAATTCCAGGACCGCTTTCAGAGAATAAGGTGCTGTCCCCGGAACAGGCAGCAGGTGGAGTGTGCAGGGCCCGTTTCTGCACTTTTATTTTAGATGGTGGGAGAGTGTGATTATGTTGAACCATAAGAACAATGATCAGCTTGATGAAGTTATCGAACAATGGGAGGAGAGCTTTGAGGAAAAGGACGAAGAAAGAGAAGGAGAAAAAAGGCATGTGGGCGTGGAGCTAAAATTCCCGGTAGTTAACCACAAAGGCGAGGTAGTCTCCCGGGAGACCATGCAAAAACTATGGGAATTCCTGGGGACAGAAGGGTGGGATGTAATTACCGATCCTTATTATAAGCAGCCCATCGGTGCTACGCTGGACGGAGATCCTGCAGAAGACCTGGCCGGCACCGAAACCGGCTACTGCAAGCTGGAGCTATCCCTGGGCTACAAAGAGAATCTCTGGTATTTGCAAGAAAAAATTAAATTTCTGGCGGAGCTGCTGGAAAAGTTCCGGGAGCAGCAAGGCGGAGCAGTTTATTTCCTCTGTTATGGTATGCAGCCCCTTACTCCTCCCAGCGACGACTTAATGACCAAAAAGCAGCGCAACCTTTTTTGGAATAAATCTTTTGGAAATCGCAGGGTGAATTATTTTACCGTGACCTGTACCAACCAGGTCCACGTGGATGTCACTACGGAAGAAACGGCGGCGGCGGTCAATGTCTTTAACGCCCTTTCGGGGATGGAGGTTGCCCTGAATGCTAATTCCAATATCTGGGGCGGAGCGGTAGACCGCGAGTATAAGGCCCTAAGCCAAAATTTATGGAACCGCTGGCTCCCCGGCAACCCCCGTGTCGGTATGACCCCGCGTCGTTTTGGCTCCCTTACCGATTATATGATCTTTATTTCCGGTTTCAAGCCGGTCTACGTCAAGCGGGATAAAGAATACTACGGGATCGGCCACTATTCCTCCTTTGCCGAGTACTGGGCAGCAGCCAAAAAGGCGACCGGTGAAACGGAAAATGGGGAGAGGGTTCCCCTTGTCCCCAGGGATGAAGATTTTGACCTGCACTACACCTTCTGCTGGAACGATGCGCGGCTCTCCGGCTACTACACCCTGGAGAACCGTGTCAACTGCCAGCAGCCTCCAGGCAGACTGCTGGTTCCGGCGGCTTTTACCCTGGGCATTATGGAGAAGCTGCTTCCAGCCCAGTCTTTTGTGGATACCTTTGAATGGGAAGACCTGGAAGAAGGACGGGAGGATGCGCTCCGCAACGGCATGCAGGCACATATGGCCGGCGAAAATATCAAAGATATCTGCTACGAGGTTCTGCAGATGGCAGAAAAAGGACTGGAAAAAAGAGGGCTTGGTGAAGAAAAATTGCTGCAGCCCTTGTGGGAAAGCTGGGAGAGCTCACGCTGTCCTGCCGATGAAGCTGAAAAGGTGTTTATAAATGAAGGTATAGAAAAATTTCTGGAGAAATATTCCTTTGCCAGGGTCCTGGATTAAGCGATCCCTGCTTAATTTCAGGACATATTGTAACGAATGTCCTGGTAAGTTTTTCAAGACTGCTTTGGAGGCGTTTGTGATAATTTTGTGATAATATAGCATACTTGTAAATGGGTTTTATAGCTGTAAAGGAAAGGTGTGGTAGTTTGTACGGTTACAGTGGAAAATTATTGAGAGTAGATCTTACCGGGGAGAAGCTTACGACAGAAACAATTTCGGAGGAGCTGATCCAGAAGTACGTGGGAGGCCGGGGTTTAGGGGCCCATTTTCTTTATGAGGAGGTCCCGGCCGGGGCAGATCCTCTTGGCCCTGAGAACCGCCTGATCTTCAGCACCGGTCCTTTCGACAACACCAATCTGCCCGGCTCCAGTCGCTATCTTCTCTGCTTCAAGTCCCCTCTTACCGGGGGTTGGGGTGACGCTAACGCCGGCGGCGCTTTTGGGCGTATGCTGAAAAGAGCAGGGTTTGATCTGATTATCGTGCAGGGCAAAGCCTCAAGGCCCCTCTACCTGATGGCAACCGATGAAGAAATTGCCCTGAAAGATGCTTCCCACCTGTGGGGTTTGGGAGTGGCGGACACAACCGAAAAGATCCGTTTCGATTATGCTAATAAAAGGCTGCAGGTAGCTACTATCGGTCCGGCTGGAGAAAACCTGGTGCGATACGCCTGTGTGATAAACGGTTTCAACCGTGTTTCCGGACGCAGTGGTGCAGGAGCTGTACTGGGCTCCAAAAATCTCAAAGCGGTGGTAACCTTTGGCAGTCAGGATACGGAAGTAGCCGAGCCTGAACGCCTGCGGGACCGTATCAAGGAACTTAACCAGCATATCAGGGAAGATGCCGGCTGCCAGGTCTTAAAGGCTCACGGAACAGCCAGCGGGGTAGGTCCCTATAACGAAATGGGCATGTATCCCGCCTACAATTTTCGGGAAGGTTATTCCGAGAATATTAACCCCCTCATGGGAGAGACCATGACGGACACTATCCTCATCGGTAGAGAGGCCTGCCCCGGCTGTCCCGTGGCTTGCAAAAGGATTGTGCAGGTAAAGGAAGGGCCTTATAAGACCAATCCCTCCTACGGTGGTCCCGAATTTGAAACCGTCGGGGCCCTGGGCAGTTGTGTAGGTGTATTTAACCTTCCTGCAGTAGCCAAGGCCCACGAACTCTGCAACCACTACGGGCTGGACGGGATTAATACCGGCCTGTCCATTGCCTGGGCCATGGAATGCTACGAGAAAGGATACCTGAGCAAGGAAGATACCGGTGGTTTGGAGCTGACCTGGGGTAATGAAGAGGCACTGCTGGGCCTGATAAAGGATATCGCTTATAAAAAGGGCCTGGGGGCTCTCCTTGCCGAAGGCCTGGAAGAGGCCTCTCGTATGGTTGGCCGCGCTTCCCCCTACTTTGCCATGCAGGTTAAAAACCAGGCTTTTGCGGTGCATATGCCCAGGGCCAAGGTAGGCCAGGGCCTTTCCTATGCTACCTCCAACCGCGGGGCCTGTCACATGCAGGGTATGCACGATGAAACCATTGAATCGGGAAGACTTATGCCTTCCATCGGCCTGGACAAAAAGTTCAGGGCTATTTCGCGCATGTCCAAAAAACTGAAGCCTGAATTTGAAGTTATTGCCCAGGACCTGCGTTCTTTTCAGGATACTTTGATCATCTGCCGTTTTATCGCCTGGGATTCAGGACCCATAACCCCCGCCTTTCTTTCCGAGCTGTTGCGAATAATCACCGGCAATGATTATTCGGTAACCCGACTCATGCTCCTGGGGGAAAGGGTTTACAATCTTTGCCGCATGTTCAATGTTCGTGAAGGCTTCAACCGTTCCCACGATACCCTGCCCGGAAGGGTGAGCGAGCCTCTTCCGCGTGGCGCCAGCTCCGGATCATCTATTTCCCATGCCGAACTGGAGAACATGCTTTCACGCTATTATCAGCTGCGAGGATGGGACGATAACGGTATCCCCACGGCCGAAACCCTGAAAAGGCTGGGGTTGGATCAGCTCAGCCAGGCGAAGCAATAAGTGACATCATGAAGCGTTTGGTTGGTCAGTTGCCGTGACAAGGTCTATATAGCTTAACGGCCTGCTTTGACATACTGACCAAAAATCGGGGTATTTGGGTCCGGTTTTGGGGCGGCAGCGCTTATTGACTATAATTTTTCGTTATGTTATACTAAAAATCGCAAGGGGAGGGGTGTCCGAGTGGTTTAAGGAGCCGGTCTTGAAAACCGGTGACTCGTAAGAGCCGTGGGTTCGAATCCCACCCCCTCCGCCAGGGCGCGAAAAACGCGGAGAGATGGCCGAGTTGGTCGAAGGCGGTCGCCTGCTAAGCGATTAAGCGGGTTAAAGCCCGCTTCGAGGGTTCGAATCCCTCTCTCTCCGCCACGACATGTGCTCGTAGCTCAGCTGGATAGAGCGTCTGACTACGGATCAGAAGGCCGGGGGTTCGAATCCTCCCGGGCACACCACGATTTTATCAGCATCCGTTAAGGGTGCTGTTCTGGCAATGAACACTTAAAATTACCGCTTTGACACCCTTTATTGCAGTACACAAAAACCGGGAGCACCCACTCCCATTTCTTTATATGCATCCAATTCTGCCTCTCGCTGATTTTTTTGCTCCTCCAACTGTGGTAACCACTAAGTGATACACCCAAATGTTTGGTTCACTTCGCTGCTGCGTATTCAGGAAGTGCCTCCATAAACGCATATTTAACTTTGGGTTTTACTTTTGGTTCTTGGCAAAATAAGCCGCAGCTTTTTTTAGCATATCACGCTCCATCTTCGTTTCGGATAGTTCCAGCTTGAGAGCCCTGTTCTCCTCTTCCATGCTTGCGAATTGCGTCTTTTCTCCTGCTGGAGCGTATCGTTTTCGCCAGGAGGAACGATAATGCATATAAAAAAGATTGTTTTTCAGTATAACAAAATCAAAACAGGGATCAGGAATACTCTTTACTCGTTTACTCATCGTGGTACTTGAAGGAGACTGTTAGTTTGGACCTGAAGTACATTTTGCCATTTTCAATCCTTATATCCAGTTCTTTCACCTCTGCCACCCGCAAGTCCTTTAAGGTTTTTTGAGCGGTTTCTACTGCTGTTCTTGCTGCATCTTCCCACGACTTCTCGCTGGTGCCGATAATCTCAATTAACTTATAGACGCTTTCCATAATACCCCTCCTCAAAGATTATTATTGACTGAATTCTACGTCAAATTAAAAATTCCTTCTTTATGAGCATTTTTTTGATGATTCCAGGCAACTTTTTCTAGATCATGTAAATATATGATAATGTTTTGCGCTCCTCAGCATAAAAGGATATTTTCAGGCGCCCCTTCTTTACGGTGCCAAAACTGCCTGAAGCTTCAACATTAGCGAGGAAGGACGGCTTTATCAATTAAAGGCCAATACTCTCCTTGTAATAACCCCAGTCTCCAGAGAGAGACCCCCTTCAACTCATGGCGCCGCGCTATTTCCAGCTTTGCAAGGAAGCTTTCCTCCGTTTCGGTGGGTATGGATATGGCAAGCAGCAGTTTTTCGGAAGGAACTTTCCCCAGGGCTATTTCAACTGCTTCTTTTACCCTGGACTCCGGCTCAGGCCGCACACCGTAATCATGGGCCATAATGATAATCTTGTCGGCCAACTCTCCCAGGGAGCTGTAGTCGTATCCTTTGTAGCTACCGTTAGGGGGGTGGATGGTAAGGGTAAGCCCCAGCCCCTTATCTTGCGCTTCAAGCTCTTCGAGCAGCTTTTCAACGAAAATGGTAAAATCCCGGCGCACATTTTCTAGCTCTTCCTCGGTGCCCGTCAAGCCAAGGCCTTCAAAGTTCAGGTTAACACCGTGGTAGTGCTCGGCTGCCTCAGTTGCAATTTCACGGGCCCCTCTTTGCATAGCTTCTGATGAGGAGAGAAGGGTAGTAATGGGGCCCTCAGGGTACTCCTCTTCCGGGGCCGTTCCTTCATCGACCTGTATCCTGTCGTTTTCAATATACTCTTCCTGTTCTTCCGGGTCCGCGTAGTCCGTAACATGTACCACCATCTCTGTGCGCATTCCATACTCTTCTGCCACTTCCAGCAAATTTTCCCAACCTGAGGGGCGCTGCCAGCCAGTCCTGCTGGCAGTGAGTAGCTTCCCTTCCCCGTCAATACTGTACCAGCCCAGTGCCAACTCATCAACCAGCATGGTGTTACCCTCTTCGTGAGCAGGATAATCCTGCTGGAAGAGGTCGCTCCAGCTGCTGGCCTCCCGACTTCCCAGGGCGTAAAATCCCGTCACCCACATATCCACGGGAGGCGAGAATATGCTTACCTCGTATTTTTCCTGGGACCAGCTGACATCGCAGCCAAAGGCCTCGCTGAAAAAGCGGAGCGGGACAAGCGTCCGTCCGTTTCTGATAAGTGGAGCTTTATCCAGCTCCACTTCTTCCCGGTTGACCAGCGCCGTTTTGTCGTCTATGCGCAAGCGTATGAGCATCCCTGCATCCAGTGCCGTTACTTCTCTTTTCTCATTATTCCA
>SLJK01000034.1 GCA_007135125.1 Syntrophomonadaceae bacterium
CATTTGGCCAAGACCAGAACCCTTTACGAAAAATTGGGTGATGCCCGTTATCGTCCCTGTTACCTGCTTGAAAAAATGGTTCATGCCGGGTATCTTGGTCGCAAGAGCGGCAAAGGCTTCTATGATTATACGCAGGATCCCCCAGTACCAATGACCCTGAATTAAAAACCATAACCTTTTTAATACCGAGAATAAATCTGGAGGTGCGTAAAAGTGAATTTTGAACTGGATTCCGAACAACAAGCAGTCCAAAAAATGGTACGCGATTTTGTTGCTAAAGAAATCACCCCCAAGGCTAAAGAGTGGGACCTGGAAGAAAGGTTTCCCATGGACGTTTGGAAAAAGCTGGGCGATCTTGGTGTTATCGGCACCGCCATTCCTGAGGACTATGAAGGAAGTGGCATGGATTTTCATTCCCACGCTATTGTGGCAGAAGAATTGGGTTATGGCTGTTCTTCCATGCGGGGTAGCTATTCCGTTAATATTTCCCTGGTAGCCAAGACCATTTTAAAGTGGGGGACTGAGGAGCAAAAGCAAAAGTATGTTCCACCTATTGCCCTGGGTGAATCTTTTGGATGCTATGGCCTTACCGAACCGGACTCTGGCAGTAATGCCGCCGGTATGACCAGTTCCGCTGAAAAAGATGGCGATTATTATATCTTAAACGGCAATAAGATGTGGATTACTCATGCTAATACTTGTGATGTTTCCATTATATTTGCCAAGACCGACAAAGAAAAAGGTGCCAAAGGTATTACTGCTTTTCTGGTCGATAAAGGCACACCTGGGCTGACCCCGCAGCCTCTTCATGAGAAGATTGGACTGCGTGCACAGGATACCGGTGAGATTAATATGGATGGGGTCAGAGTCCATAAGGAACAGATGTTGGGGCCTGAAGGTAAGGGTTTTGCAGTGGCCATGTCTGCCCTCGATAATGCTCGCTATACAGTATCTGCAGGCTGTGTCGGTACCGCACAGGCGGCTTATGATATTGCCAAGGATTATGCGAAAGGTAGAATCCAGTTTGGCAAGCCCATCGGTGGACATCAGCTGGTGCAGGGACTGTTGGCCAATATGATCATGGATATAGAGATGGGCAGGATGATGGTCTGGCGGGCAGGGTTCCTGAAGAACAAGGATGTGCCCAATACCAGGGAAACATGCATGGCCAAGTACTTTTGCGGCGAAATGGTAAACAGGGTTTGTTACAATGCTATGCAGGTCCTTGGTGGTTACAGTTTCTCCGGGGAATATCCCCTGGAAAGAATGTATCGTGATTCCCGTATCAATACTCTTTACGAAGGCACTTCCCAGATCCAGCAGCTCATTATTGGAAACAATGAGCTGGGTATTTCCGCCTTTGTGTAGCAATGTAGCTTAATTCCCCTTGCGGATGTTGGAGAAAGAGGAAAAGGTGCCTTTTCCTCTTTCTCCTGCTTGTCTGAGTATATAAAGAGGAGGAAGAGCACAATGTATCAGTATATTAAATATGAAAAAGAACTTCCACTGGTCATCATAACAATCAATCGCCCTGAAGTTATGAATGCTATGAATAATGCCCTTGTAGAAGAATTTGCCCAGGCATTTGCTGAGGCTGAGAGGGATGAGGAGGTAAGAGGACTCATCATCACCGGTGAAGGTGAAAAGGCTTTCATGGCCGGGGCCGATATTAAGGAAGTCCAGGAACGTGACTTTGTTCTGGGACGTTCCCAGACACGCAGGCGTCAGGAAGTACTGAATATGCTCCAGGAGATGCCCAAGCCTGTTATTGCAGCAATTAATGGCTTTGCGCTGGGCGCCGGGCTGGAAACTGCCCTGGCCTGTACTTTGCGCATTGCTTCCAGCAATGCCAAAATGGGATCCCCCGAGGTAAATTTGGGTATTATCCCGGGTGACGGTGCAACTCAGCGGTTACCCAGAATGATTGGTTTTGGCAGAGCTATGGAGATGGTACTTACCGCACGTATGGTTGATGCTGAAGAGGCTTACGGTATCGGGTTGGTTAACAAGGTGGTACCCTTGGAAGAGCTCATGGATGCTGCCAAAAAGATGGCCGGCACCATTATTTCCAAGTCACCTCTGGCTATTCAATATGCCAAGGAGGCTGTAAACCGTTCGCTGGAAATGGGACTCAACGAGGGTATGGTTCACGAATCTTACCTTCATGCCCTGGCCTGTGCCACGGAAGACAAGAAAGAAGGGGTAGCTGCTTTCCTGGAGAAGCGCAAGCCTTCCTATAAAGGAAAATAACTATTTCAGGTACGTTAACAAGCAGCAGTACTGCTGAGTAGGCAGCTGCTGCTTTGTTGTGTGCTATGCTGGAAAGTTTTTTTAGACTCAGGCCGGTTTTTTAATTTAATTGTCCACATTCAGTTCTACAATATCCCCGTCTTCCAGCTCATGCTCCCGTGAAACTGTTTGGCCATCAAACTTTGCTGACCCCCAGACTCGAGCATTCTTAAGTTTTTCAGGAAAATCACGGTGGATACTGTAGGCAAGATCCAGCACGGTGCTGCCTTTTTTTAAAACAAAAGGTGTATCCAGGTCCGGCTGTTTATTGGGTGCCTTGGTGTAGACCCTTACGATTCTCAATTCCTGGTAGATTTTATCTTTTAGGGTGTTAAAACCTTGCTCTTGCCG
>SLJK01000013.1 GCA_007135125.1 Syntrophomonadaceae bacterium
ACTACTGTTTCCGGCTCATCATTTGTAACAATGGTCACGGCCACCGAAGCTTCCAGTTGGCTTTCTTCGTCTCCGGTAGTCAAAATAGCGTTATTTTCCAGGACAAAGGTGCTATCGTATGCGGCTTCCACGTTGGTGATTACCACTTCATAAGCGAAGGAGCTTCCTTCCAGGGAAGGCGGTCCCATGGGGCCTTGAAAGGGAGGTTCCATCTGGAATTCAAATCCGCCTATACTCATGGTGTCACCTTCCAGATCTCCCCACCATACATCTTCTCCGTCCAGGGTCAAGCCGGGGTCGACCACCTGTGTTGTTTCGGTGCTGCCATCATTTACGGTAACAACTGTGTATTCAACGGTCGCGCTTTCACCCCGGTCCAGGGTTAGCTCTTCCGTATCCACCGTTTTTTCGATGCTCCAATCTTCCACCGCTGCAGCCATTCCCCCAAATGCCAGTAAAGCAACCAACACCGCTGTGATACAAGCAACTGTTTTTTTCATGTTTAACCTCCTTGGTTTTGTCAGTATTTTCGTGCGGTCGAAATTTTGTGCTGGAGAATAATTCAAAACCCCCCTTTATTTATATAATATTTGAATGATAATACAGCCTTGCAATCCATTATTAAATACAGCAACTTACTACATTCTACAATAAATTGTCAGATCCCTGCTTCTGCAGTTAGTTGCTGCAAATTATTCCTGGAGAATGTAAAAAAGGATGCTCCTTCTGCAGGAAAATGGTAGTATGCAGGAGAAAAAGCAGTTATATTGACAAATTCCTGTTTTAAGCAAGCCGGTAAAGAAAAAAGGGAGAAAGGACCGGTACAGCCCCGTGCTAAAAATGAAACTCTTTCCAGCACTGAGTCCGGTGCGCTTTTTGAAGGATTTCTTTAATACTTTCCAGCTCAAAGAGCATACCCTGTCCCTGGTGCTTATCGGCTCAACCTTACTTTTTATAGTTCTCTGCTGGGTGGCCATCTACCTGGTAGATGTAGTAAACATCGGCGGATTGTCCTCTGTGAGGGGCCTCTGGTGGCACTTGTTCCGTAACAGGGGGCCGGTGGAATGGGTGCAGTGGATCTTTTTAGCCTATATTTCTCTTAGCGCTGCGGCTTTTTTCGGCATGTACCGTGAGCGGGGAGGTTGCCGCAGGGAAGAGATATTCTGGATCCTGGTGGCCATTGCTTTCATCCTCATGCTCATAGAGGATGCTGGTGACCCGCGGCATCTACTGGCCGAACATGCCGGAGTGCTGCTGGGGATGAATCGCACCTTAGCAGAAGGAATCGTCTTTTTTCTCATTGTGCTGCCTCTCCTTTATGCCGTACTGGCACACTGGAGAGAAGCTTTTGCTGTGGCGCAGGTACGCCTCTATTTTGTAGCTGGTGGCACCTTATACGCCCTGGCAGCGGTGGCTTCCCTTTTCCGAGAGGAAAGGGGTTTTTATCCATTAATTGGAGATCGCTTGAGCCATAGTTTTACGGGTGGTTCAATTCCCGGTTTTTTCTTGATGGATTTTGTAATAGAGGAATCCATAGAACTTATGGCCGCCTCTTTTATTGCGGCTGGAATCATCATATACTGGAAAAAGATTCGTTAAAGCAGAAAATTAAACATAAACACGCTAAAAATATACACAAGAAAGCTTGCAATCCGTTTCGGTATAACCATCCTGAATTTGACAGCTGAAGCCTTATGCCGCAAGGGATTTGAGGGTTCTCTATTCATCTATGCTGTTAAACTAACGGGAAACGGAAATTTCGCAATATTTGGCTTAATAACAGCTGTATAAGCTATTTTTTCAGCTTTTCCGGCAAACTGAGGCTGTTGTCATAGAACCTCTGGCATGGTATATTTTGTATATTAAAGAGTATAAAATTCATAAACTTCCCCTTTGTCTTAAAAACATAATATTCAATTTCATCCATTCCTCAAAGCATTGCTGTTTCTGGCAAGAAGCTAATTTATGTACTTCGCTAAAGGATCGATGCAGAAATATGACAGGCAGTAAATACTGTTCCTGGCATTCTAAACTGTTCTATCTTTTTTTTTGTCTTTCCATCATGATAAAAAAAGCGAAGGAGGTGGTGATAGATAAGCTAACTTGACGTGGCACCGCTCATTGTTTGGTGTATTTTTTAAAAATCTTAAAGTAAGAATCAAGGAGGGGTTTCTAGAATGAAAAGAAAGTGGTTTGTATTGTTGATAGCGATGCTGCTGATTGTTGTGCCTGTTTTTATGGGTTGTGCTCCGGAAGAACCCGATCCTGCAGCTCCGGAAGAGCCGGAAGAGCCGGAAGAGCCAGTCGAGGAACCGGTAGAAGCGATAACGCTTGAACTTGCCGATACCAATGCACCTGATCACGTGCTTGTACATGCAGGAGATATGTTCGCGGAGCTGGTGGAGGAAAGAACTGACGGAGAAATCATAATAGAACGCTACCGCCACGGAGAGCTTTACGGCCCCAGGGAGCTTATCGAAGCTGTTGAGATGGGCACTGCAGCGATAGGCATTCAGCACGTGGCTTTTGTAGGGGGCCATTCTCCTGCCCTGGAATTCATTAGCGCCTTTGGCGCACAGGGTATCTGGGACGGTACCGATCACTACCATCGCTTTCTCGACCAACCGAGAGTACAGGAGATTGCTGACCAGGAGTTTGAAGAAAAACTAAACCAGAGGCTGCTGGCCATTCTTGACTACGGTACCTCTGTTTTTGCTTCTGCGGAAAAGCCGGTACGTACCATAGAGGACTATGAAGGACAGCGGGCCAGGGCTGCGGGTACGGCCCAGGCTACCATGTACGAGACACTGGGTACCGATCCTGTTGACCTGGACATCGGCGAGGTTTATATGGCCCTGGAGAGAGGAACAATTGAAGCATTCTGCACAGGGCCGGCCCGTGTCTACTTGGACGGATTCTACGAGGTGGCTCCTTATATCACCCAGGATTTTACTGCTCCCCGCTTGAGCTTTTGGCTGACCATCAATAATGATACCTGGGCAGATCTAACCCCTGAGCAGCAGCAGATAATGGAGGAAGCAGCCGTGGAAGTGACGGAATTTGCTCGTGAAAAAGCAACTGAAGATATTGAGTATTACCAGGAGAGGCTTGAAGAGGAAGCAGAAGAATTTGTTTACCTGGAGGATGATGAACGAGCCAGGATCCGTGAAGCGGTTGAGCCGGTAATGTACGATCTTATCATGGAAAGAGCTGGAGAAGAAATGGGTCAAGAACTGTGGGATCTTATGGAAGAAGCAAGATAATAAATTTAAGGCCGTAGTCTTGGCACTGTGCAATCCTGAAAAATAGGAGCAAGACTGACTGCCGATATTGACCAGGGGAGGCCCTCTGCCTGTCTTCGCTACCAGGTAGTAATATAAGTGGAGGTGGTTTGCCACCTTTTCTTAAGGGCAGGCAATGACCCAGCAGTATCTGTTCTTGAGCGATGCTCTGCTGCTGGTGAAGGAAGAGGGCCTCCCTTTTCTAGCAAGGGAAGGAGTGATACCAAAGTGGAACCCAATAAAAAGGTGCCAACCTCATCCTCGTCGCTTTCACTGGTCGGTGCCGGGCTGGGCAAAGGGATAGATAAGTTAACTACTCTTCTGGGGGAGTTTGCAGGACTAATTCTTTTTGGAGCAGCCCTTGTCATGGCCTACGAGGCTATAATGAGAAGGGTCTTTGACAGCCCTACTGTCTGGGCTTATTCTGTGTCCTTATTTATTTTGATGTGGTTTACCCTTCTGGCAGCACCCCTTGCTGTCAAGAATAACAGGCATATTGCAGCCGATTTTTTAATTTCCTTTTTTTCAGAGAGGGTTCAGTATCTGATACGCATTACCGGTTATGTAATGGGTTTGGTGTTTATCTTTAGTATTTCTTATTACGGTTACGGATATATGATGGAGGCCTTACGGATAGGGCGTACCAGTATAGAACTTCTTAGGTACCCGGTGTGGATCCTTTTGCTTGTGTTACCTATTACGGGTGTGCTGCATTTTCTACAGATACCACGGAATATGGTCGGCGATATAGGGCTGTTATGGAGTGCCAAGATTGACAGGGCTGAGGCCTGGAAGGATTACCTGGTGCTGAGTATTTTTGGGTTTCTGGTGTTACTGGGTCTTTACCTCTTTACAGTAAGCCCGGCAGCTGGGCTTGCCGTGCTTTGTCTTTCTTTACTTTTTGCCGGTATTCCCGTGTACATCTCCCTGGGTTTTACCGGAGCCGCCGCTTTTTTTATCGTTTATGACCAGTTTGCAAGTTTGAGAATAATTCCGGTTATAGCGGAAGATATCCTTCACAATTACGTTGTTTTGGCCATTCCCCTTTTTGTTATGGGGGGTATGATTCTCTACAAGAGTGGGGTAGGAGAGGCGATTTACGATTTTTCCAGTAAATGGCTCAGCGGACTGCCCGGTGGCCTGGCTATAGGAACTATCGGTGCTGCTACTCTTATGTCGGCCATGGTGGGTGTTACCTCTGCTGTAGCTGCAGCCGTAGGAATGATCGCCATCCCTTCTCTTCTTGCCCGGGGTTACCCGAAGGGCCTTGCCTACGGTAGTGTCGGCGGGGGTGCAATCGGTATTCTTTTTCCACCCAGCGCCGCTCTTATCGTCTACGGGTTTCTTACCCATACTTCGGTAGGAACCCTCTTCGCTGCCGCCTTAGTTCCTGCTCTGGTAGTGGTGGCTTTGTTTGTCATATATATTGTTTGCTATTGCACTATTACTAAACAGTATACCAGGGAGGAAGTTAGCTGGGATGAACGATTCCGCAGCCTGGTAAAGGTATTCCCGGCCCTTTTGGCTCCGTTGATCGTTTTAGGGGGCATTTACGGTGGATGGTTTACCCCCACGGAAGCGGCAGGAGTCCTGGTTCTTTACAGCTTTATTATCAGCTTTTTATATACCAGAATGAACTGGGAGACTTTAAGGGGTATCCTTCACGAAAGTGCCATAATAGGCTCTGTTATCCTGATGATTATTCTTGGGGGCAAGGTATTAGGGCAGGTCATAGCTCATCTTCGCATTCCCAGGATAGCTACAGAGTGGCTTTTAGCTGCAGATATCTCCATTACCTTGATAGTAGCAGGTGTTTTCCTCCTGTATATAATCCTGGGGCTTTTCCTGGACGGGGTAACTATAACGCTGCTGACTGTACCTGTTATTCATCCCATGCTGCCTGAACTGGGCATCGATGTTGTAGTTTTCGGGGTATTGCTGATGATACTAATTGAGATGGCCCATATTACCCCTCCGGTGGGGCTAAACCTGTTCATGATCAAGTCGGTAACGAACGACAACCTGTGGATTATTTCGAAGGGCCATATTCCTTTTACTATTATATTATTGATAGCGGGGATAATCCTTTATTTCTTCCCGCAGCTGGCGCTTTGGTTCCCGGGATTGGTTGCGGCATGAGCTTTTTTAAAAACTTTTCTTTAAGCAAGGCTTCCTGCACAGCTAATTTTATTGAAAAATATGCCTTTGCAGGCAATAGGCAGGAAAGAAGCACCGGTAGATAATAAGGTTGGTCAAATAGCGAAAATGGAAGAAAGGGGTTGTTCCTGATGGATGTGTTCGAGGTTATGGAGGATTTGTCCTGTCAACAGGTAGTTTTTTGCCATGATGAAGCCACAGGTCTTAAAGCAATTATTGCATTTCATGACACCACCCTTGGCCCGGCTCTTGGTGGTTGTCGCATGCGTAATTACGCTAGCGAGGAAGAGGCCTTGATGGACGTGATGCGTTTGGCACGAGGGATGACCTTAAAATCTTCCATCTCAGGGCTAGACTTTGGAGGGGGAAAAGCAGTTATATGGGGAGACCCTCATCAAAAAAGCGAACCCATGCTCCGTGCCATGGGAAGATTTGTGGAAGGGCTAAATGGGCGTATTATTACCGGCACCGACATGGGCACAGAACCTAAAGATTTTGCCCATATGGGCAAAGAAACCCGCTATTTGACTTCCCTGCCCGAAGAAATGGGCGGACGGGGTGATCCTTCATTGATGACAGCGACCGGTGTTTTCCATGGTATCAGGGCCTGCCTGGAAGAGGTCTACGGCAGCGATTCCATGGAAGGCAAAACGGTTTCTATCCAGGGTGTTGGAAAAGTTGGCAGGCACCTTGCCCGGATGCTGCAAGAAGAAGGGGCCCGTATTATTGCTTGCGACCCTGCAGAGGAATGCTTAGAGATGGCCAGAAAGGAACTTAACTGCCAGTTAGCCGGTCCGGACGAAATCTATGAGCTTGAAGCGGATGTTTTTTCTCCTAACGCACTCGGAGGTGTTTTAAACGACTCCACCGTCCCCGGGTTGAAATGCAAAATAGTAGCAGGCGCTGCCAATAACCAGCTGGCAGAAGCCCGTCACGGTAAGATGCTTTGGGAAAGAGGTATCCTATACGCGCCCGATTTTGTCATCAATTCTGGAGGGCTTATTAACGTTGCTGCGGAATACCTCCAGGAAAGCGAAGCAAAAGTCGATTATAAAGTAAGGCAGATCTATACTGCTCTAAAGGACATATATAAAGTAGCTCGAGAAAGGGACCTTCCCACCAGTGATGTGGCTGAAATCCTGGCCATGGAAAGAGTGGATCTCATAGGTAAGATCAGAAAAATACATGTCTACTGATCAATGCCGCCGCACTGTAGAAAAGTAGAGTTCTGCAACAACCTGTTTAAAAAAAATACCAGGGAAAGCTTGCAATCCGTTTCGGTATGTGTTATGCTATTTGTAGTTTAAAAGTTAGAAGAACAGAACCATCTTTAGGCCTCTGTATTTGCAGGACGTAAGGTGTAGGATGTGCTTCAGCTTTTTAAGCAAAAAATTTTTAGGAGGCCTACAAGCATGGATGGCAAAGTAAAATGGTTTAATGCAGACAAAGGTTACGGATTCATCGAAAGAGAAGACGGAGAAGATGTTTTTGTGCACTTTTCTGCAATCCAAGGTGACGGATTCAAAACTTTAGACGAAGGTCAAAGCGTAGAATTTGATGTCGTGGAAGGCAATCGCGGCCTGCAAGCAGCAAACGTAGTTCGTCTGTAAGTCTAAAGTTGCGAGATAGCCTAAAAGACACTTCCGGTTACGATCGGAAGTGTTTTCTTTTTCCCGTAGCCGTAAAAGGGTTAGGTAGAGGCAGGCAGCTTCTTGAGTTGTCCAAAAAGCATTTACATACATTGGCCGGTGAAGCGAAGCTTCATGGCGGTCTTTTCATGAAAATTAAGGGGTGTAAAAAGTGGAGGAAAGGCTGCAAAAGCAGTTGCATTTTTTCCTGAAAGCTGACCAGATGAAAAATATTTTTCGGCAGAATTACCTGGCCGATGGCTCCAGGAAGGAAAATGATGCCGAGCACTCCTGGCACCTGGCGCTTATGTGCCTTCTTTTCTTCGAGCACGGCCTAGAACAAGAAAAGATGGACCTTTTACGGGTATTAAAGATGGCGGTCGTCCACGACCTGGTAGAGATTGAGGCCGGGGACACCTACTGCTACGATGAGAAGGGAAACGTAGGCAAGGCTGAGAGGGAAAAACAGGCAGAGGAGCGGCTGTTCAGCCTTTTACCTGCCGACCAGGAACAAGAATTCAGGGCTCTATGGGAGGAATTTGAAGAAAGAAGTACGCCGGAAGCCCGCTTTGCTGCCGCCCTGGACCGGCTGCAGCCGTTAACCCTCAACTACCGGGCGCGTGGTAAGTCGTGGCAAGAGCACGATGTCTCATCGCAGCAGGTTTGGCAACGCAACAGCAGGATAGCCGAAGGTTCACCTGTCCTGTGGGATTTGGCCAGGTCAATGATTGAAGATGCCGTGCAACGCGATTTTCTCAGGGAAGAAAAATCCGCTGCTGATGAAGAGTAAGTAAAAGCTGTCAAAAAAGCAGTGCAGTGTAAAACTGTGCAGGGTGACTGGACAAAGTAAGAGCTGCTGCCAGGGATGACAGCACAGGAAAGATATGTTATAATAAGGCCTGCAGAAACGCAGAGCGCTTCTGCAGGTTTTAACTGCATAAGTAAGATTTGAAAAGGTAGTCTTGACGCGGAGAGATGGCCGAGTTGGACGAAGGCGCTCGCCTGGAAAGCGGGTATGCGGCAAAACCGCATCGAGGGTTCGAATCCCTCTCTCTCCGCCATTTTGTCTAAAGTTTGGCCGTGCTAGACGGGGAGGTAGCGGTGCCCTGAACCTGCAACCCGCTAGAGCAGGGTTTAATTCCTGCCCCCGGCCTTGGCCTTTTAGGGTCTGCCTTCGGCAAGTGGTGACGACGCCCTGGTCCCGTGCAACGCATTTCCATGAACCCCGTCAGGTCCGGAAGGAAGCAGCGGTAAGTGGAACCGTGCGTGTGCCACGGGGGCGCTGGGGCCGAGCAAACTACCGAAGTAACGCCTGGGAGGCAAGGTCAAAGGCAGGTGCACGGTCATTAATTATTTTTCCTTACAACCACAGAACCTCTACAGCCTCTTCCACCGCCTGCAGCTCGGGGTCTGCGGTAACTACCTTTCCGTCAGTGATGGTGCCCAGGGAGGGGGCAAAGGCTTTCTCGTAGGGCACCCGGTATTCCTCAGCCAGCAGGGCAGCTTCGGCGGAGATTTTTTTATTTACAGCCACTATACTTAACGCCGAATTCTCCACTTTTTCCAGGAACTCCTTAACCTGCCGTGGTTTTTCCTGCTGCAGCAGGGCGCTGTAGCACTTGCCCCAGTCAACTGCCGACAGGTAAAGCTCCACCCCGTGCCTGCCGCCTTTTTGCAGGATCAACTCCACCTTTTGGCCGGGCTCCCCTCCCCGGAAGAGAGCTAGCAGAGCAGAGCTATCCAGGATAAATACTTCTTCCGGTTTCATTTTTTCATCTACCTTTCCTTAATATCTGGCTGATAATATCTGGCTGAAATCGCAGCAAACTTATGCGCTAGAGCAGGAATATGATTCTCTGTAGCGAATTAACCTGTAGCGAAAAGGATCAATGCTTTTACAAGGCCATTTTACCTATTTTACCATAATTTGGCCCGTGCCATCATAGATCGAGGTGTTTTTTTATGTCCCGGGAGTCTTCACGCAAGAACAATACCTATACCGCTTTGTATCGCCGTTTCCGGCCAAACCTTTTTTCCGAGGTGGTCGGCCAGGAACACGTTACCCGCACCCTGCAGAACGCCCTGACCGCCGGCAGGGTGGCCCATGCCTATCTTTTTTGTGGCCTGAGAGGCACCGGCAAGACGACCCTGGCCAAGCTTTTCTCCCGGGCCCTGAATTGCGGGGAAGGTGTAAACCCGGAGCCCTGCAACCGCTGCCGCAGCTGCCGGGAGATTCTGGACGGGCGCAGCATGGATGTGCTGGAACTGGATGCTGCCTCCAACCGAGGGATCGACGAGATCAGGGACCTGCGCGAAAAAGTGCGCTATGCCCCGGCTTCCAGCCGCTACAAGGTATACATTATCGACGAAGTACATATGCTTACCAACGAAGCTTTTAACGCCCTGCTCAAGACCCTGGAGGAGCCGCCGGCAGGGGTGATTTTCATACTGGCCACCACCGAGGTTCACAAGCTTCCGGCGACTGTCATTTCCCGCTGCCAGCGTTTCGACTTTCACCTGCTCGAGCCGGTCCAGGTGGTGAGCAGGCTGCGTGAGATAGCAGAAGAGATGGACTTCGCCGTGGAGGAGGAGACCCTCTACCTGCTGGCCCGCCTGGCCGAAGGTTCCGTGCGTGATGCCCTGGGCTTCCTGGAACAGTGCCGGGCCTACGGCGGGGAAAAGATAGAACACGAGGAAGTCCTGGAGATTATGGGCCTGTCCTCCCCGGAGGTCATCTACAACCTCCTGCAGGCGGTGATCGACGATGATACCGGCAGCGGCCTGGAGACTATCACCTCCATCATTCATGGAGGCAGGGACCTGCACCGCTTCCTGCGGGAGCTGATCCTCTACCTGCGCAAGCTGCTGGTGCTGCAGGTAGGCAGCGGCAGCGATGAGGTCCTGGATGATGTTCCTTCCCTATCGCCTTATCTGCAAAAGCACAGGGATAAGTTTCACCATACCGTAATCCTGGAGATGCTGGAGATTTTGCAAGACCTTACCTACCAGCTTAAAGGCGCCTCCCAGCCGCAGTTTTTAGTGGAACTGTCCTTCCTGAGAATGACCCGTGCCTACCGTTTCCGCCGCTATCTATCGCCCCAGGGGCTGCTTTCCCGCCTGGAGGAGCTGGAAGAGAAATTGGCACAGGCCGCAGCGGGCACTCTGCAGGAGACCGCGCAGGAAACTGTGCAGGAGCCCTTACCAGAATCTACAGAAAAAATGACACCCCCGGCGACCCGTGAAGAAATGCCGCCGGCGACCCGTGAAGAAATGCCGCCGGCGACCCGTGAGGAGCAGCCGCTTCCGGAAGCCCGTGCAGAAAAGCCTTCCCCGGAGCTTAACGAAGAGCCTCAACCCCCGGCGGTGCATGAAAAAGGGGAGGTTTCCTATGTAGAGGAGGATA
>SLJK01000091.1 GCA_007135125.1 Syntrophomonadaceae bacterium
CAGGTCCTTTCCGTCAGCACCAAGACCTGCCCGTCCCATTTCAAGAGAGCGAAGTCCTTTTTGTAAAGCTTCCCTAAAATTTGAACCAATGGCCATTACTTCCCCTACCGCTTTCATGGAAGTAGTAAGAAAATCCTCAGCTTCGGGAAATTTTTCGAAATCAAAACGGGGAATTTTCAACACACAATAATCCAGCGCAGGCTCAAAAAAACAGGTGGTGGAACCTGTTATGGGATTTATGATCTCCTCCAATGTATAACCTACAGCCAACTTGGTGCATACCCAGGCAATGGGATATCCGGTTGCTTTGGAAGCCAGGGCGGAACTGCGGGAAAGGCGGGGGTTAACCTCGATAATGCATACCTCGCCCGTCTCAGGGTTCACGGCAAACTGGATGTTGCCTCCTCCTGCCTCCACACCAATTTTCCTGATTACTTTTTTACACAATTGAAGCAGGTGCTTATATTCTCGATCCGTTAGAGTCAAGGCCGGAGCCACTACCACACTATCTCCGGTATGAACCCCCACCGGGTCCATGTTTTCCATGGAAGCAATGGTGATAATACTGTCCTTTGCGTCACGTATTACCTCGAATTCAACCTCTTTCCAACCCAATAGTGACTGTTCCACCAAAGCTTGATCGACCGGGCTGGCATCTATAGCTTCTGCGGCAGCTTCCCTAAGTTCCTCAATATTATACGCCACCCCACCTCCACGCCCGCCAAGGGTATATGCAGGACGCAAGATAGATGGATAACCGATTTCGGAAGCAATTCTCTCTGCTTCTTTCACAGTATTCGCTATGTTGCTTTCAGGCACTTTCACATTGATTTCGTGCATTGCTTGCCTGAAAAAACCCCGATCCTCTGCCAGGGCTATAGCTGAAGGAGCGGTGCCCAAGACTTCCACCCCATGGCTGACTAAGAACCCTTCTTGTTCCAAGAAAAATACCAGATTCAGCGCTGTTTGTCCACCCAGGTTAGGGAGCACGGCATCAGGCTTTTCTCGCTCAATTACCTTTTTAACTACCTCCACTGTTAAAGGTTCAATATAGGTAGCATCGGCCATTTCAGGGTCTGTCATAATAGTAGCGGGGTTGGAGTTAACCAGGACAATTTTATAACCTTCTTCCTTCAAGGCCTTGCAAGCTTGAGAACCGGAATAATCAAACTCACAGGCCTGCCCGATGACGATAGGGCCGGAACCAATGATCAATATTTTCTGCAAATCTTTTCTTTTCGGCAACTGCACGCCTCCTTTACTTTGCACTAACGGATCACCGAATATCATTCATAATTAATCTCTTAAGATGTTTAAGCCTTGTTTTTAAGTGCTTCTATCAAACCAAAGCAGCCCGTCATCATCATGTTGCCGTGAGGATTAACCATGTGAAAACCAAGACCTTCGGCCAGGAGGCGCCTTGGCCCTGTTACACCAACAATGTTGAAACCAAAGGGGATATGCGAAGCAATATAGCAGCCGTGGCCGCCATCATTATAAACATCTTCGTTTGTTAGCTCCTTGCGGCGAAATTTATCAATCATAATCGACAACTTTTCAGAATCAACCATTTTTGTATGATGCTCAAACAAACCGTAAATTTTATCCTCTTTCACTAGAGCTGCAAACGTATGTTGATTACCGATATTTAAAACTACAACTCCTTTATGCTGTTCTTTTTTGATTATTTCATCCCCAAAAGAGCCCCAAACAGCAGCAGAGCAGGTATCCATAACAAGGGCAGCAGGCGCTGTCTTTTGCACTGCTCTCATCCTGGTCAGGTACTCAGGAGGGTTTTCATAGAGCAGATCAGAAATCTTTCCGCCTTCCTGCATGAAACGTTTCCAGTGCTCAAATCGAAAATGGCGATTGCTTTGCCCGGGAGGAGCTTCTCCATGATCCTGGACAGCGATCGCTATCTCCCGGGGCAACTCCACGTGATACAATTCCAGGGCTTTTTGAAGGGATTTCAAATCTACATCCCTTGTTTCTACAACCTGAAACCCTTCGGGAGCAAAGTCTTGTATTTTAATACCCATTCTTTGCACTTCCTCCAGGTCATCCTTAACTGTTTGAGCTGCTTCTTTCCGGGCTGAAACCGGTAACCCTGCCTTTAGATGGTTTTTCAAAGCCCTTACTGATCTACCTCCGCCCATCAAGGTGCCAGAGAGATATACTCCTTTTTGAGCCCTGGTTGCTTTTTCTAACTGATGTGCAACGATGACTGTAGGAGAGGGGAGTACCAACTGGATAAAATTTTCCGGGCTTTGGCCTTCCTCATATAGAACAATATCCTGTGTGCCACCTCCAATATCCATGGCCAATATTCTTCGACCCTGTTTAAAATCCATATTTTCACTCCTCATAATTTAACCTATTTTTTGTTTATCCGTCGTTATAATGACTTCTCTTTTCTTCAATCATATCTTTTTTTAAATGCCACAGTTCTTCCGAAAGATCCACGTAATAAGTCTGGGGGTTAATCCTTCGTCTATGTTCCTCCCATAATAACTCTAATGAAACTTGGCAACGTCTCCTTGCCTGTTCCACCCCTGTATAAGGACCGCATCTCTGTCCATTTCTTAACACTTCTTTTTGTAATTCAATAGCCCTGTACTCTCCGACTATTTTTTTCTTCCAGGGACTTATAGGGTCAAACAACAATAATTTTTTTCCTACAGTGGGCAGAGTTTCTTGATACTTGGCTATATAATCAGCTTCTGCTTTGCCAGTTTTATTATTAATAATACGGTAAACCTTTTTCCGGCCGGGGTTTAAAATTTTATCCAGGTTATCCGATACCTTTATTTTGGGGATTCTTACTCCGTCTTCGATAACTTCTACCAACTTATAGATCCCTCCCAAGGCAGGCTGATCATATGCAGTAATAACCCTCGTCCCCACAGCATAAACATCGATTTTTGCTCCCTGAAGTTTAAGGTCGGCTATCACATTTTCATCGAGGTCACTGGAGGCCACTATCTTGATATAATTAAGTCCCTCGTTATCTAACATCTTACGCGCTTCCTTAGACAGGTAGGCCAAATCGCCGCTATCTAACCTTATACCTTTCACTCTATCTCCTTTTTCCTCCAGCTCTTTGGCTACTCTAATGGCGTTTGGAATACCGCTGCGCAGGGTGTTGTAGGTATCCACCAGGAGTATAACATTATCCTTATTCTCTTCAGCGTAAGCCCTAAAAGCTTCAAGTTCATCATCAAAGCTTTGTATAAACGCATGAGACATGGTCCCCATTACGGGTATTTTAAATCTTCTGCCGGCCTCAACTAAAGAAGTACCGTCAAATCCCCCAATATAGGTTGCTCTAGTCCCATAAAGAGAAGCATTCAAACCATGTCCCCTTCTAGCGCCAAACTCCACAACTTGGTTTTCACGCGTCACCTCTTTTATACGTGAAGCCTTGGTTGCAATTAATGTTTCGTGATTAAATATATTTAAGATAGAAGTTTCAATAAGCAGGGCTTCGATTATACGCGCTTCTATAGTTAAAATCGGCTCATTGGGAAAAATTATTTCGCCCTCATCCATGGAGTACATATTCCCCGAAAAGCTAAAGTTTTTTAGTGTATCTAGAAATTTATCGTTAAACCCTAGAGAGCCCAAATAAGCAAGATCGTCATCTTTAAATTCTATACCGGTCACATATTTTATAATATTTTCTAAGCCAGCATAAACTGCATAACCATTTCCAAAAGGGATTTTCCTGAAGAACATATCGAAAACCACTTTTTTGTCCTGCAAACCTCTATTTACATAGGTTTGCATCATGCTTAATTGATAGAGATCAGTACGCAGGGCGTAATCGTTTTTCGTTTCCACTTTTAGTTCTCCCTCCGGGGCTTTGACCTTAACATATATCCTTTAACTTTCCAACAGACAATTCGACAAGCAATTAATATATCCTCTTCTAGATTATTATACGATTAAGAAGGTATTGTGCTTTCGTTGAGGAAATTATGAATAGCTAGTTTTGACACTCTAACCGTAGATGGTATAATCTAAAAAGTGATGAAATGCAAGGGAAAGGATGATTAATATTGAAAATCAGCAACAGTGAGATCGGTAATGCGGCCTGGGACGCCAGAGTTAAGCTGACTCCGGGGGAAGTAGAACATCTACTGGATTGCTCACAAAAAATATTACAAGAACTTAACCTTGTTCAGAAAGATAACCTGGACTCTATAAAGGCTACTTTTTTTGGCCATGAGCAGCCCGGTTCTTTACGTGAAGATATTATAACAGACTCACTCCCCCTGGCAAAGGTGCTGGCTAATTCTCTTTACGCCGATGAATTTTGTTTCCATGTTCCCAAGATTATCGAAGAATAACTTTAATTAAATTATAATACTTGTTGGAAAGGAGATTTAAGGTGGATTTTTACAAGATACCCTCTCAAAAGCTGGCCGGCCAGGTGAGAGAAGACCCCGCTTTGCTGGATGAAATATTTGCTATGCTCTCACACTTTCATAATGAAGTAGAAGACCTAAATATTTTTATTCTTTTCGATCCGGAAAATATACAAAAAGAAATGACATTCCTCAAAGAAAAAATCGCGAAAGGAAAATCGCTGTCCCTGGCAGGAGTGCCTGTTTCCCTGGAAGATAATATTTGTACCGAAAATATTGCGACCACCTGCGGGTCCAAAATGCTTTCTACATATAAACCCCCTTTTAACTCATGGGCAAGCGAAAAGTTGCAAGAAGCCGGCGCTATTTTGGCTGGAAAAACGAATCTCGAGGAATTTGGCGTGGGCTGCAGAGGTAACAGCTCCTTTTACGGGGCTGCAAAAAATCCCTGGGATCAGCAAAGAATAGCTGGGAAAGGAGCTGCTGCAGCAGTGTCTACCCTTATGTTGCCACTATCCATTGCCACTGACACCATCGGTGAACTGCGGCAAGCGGCCTCTTACTGTGGAGTAATAGGATTTAGACCAACTTATGGTAGAGTTTCAAGAAGAGGAGTAATTGAGTATGCTTCTTCCATGGCACAGTTAGGAATTATCTCCAGAAAAACCTCGGACCTTGCTGCAGCACTGGAGATTATTTCCGGACCCGATCCGCAGGATCCCACCTCACTGAAGGGTGAAGTACCATCTTATAGGGCATCTTTACAGAACGAGGAGAAAGTATTTAAAATAGCTGTTCCGGATAATTGGGATCAAGCACCTGGGATGGAAAAGGACGTTAAGGAGTGCTTTCTTGAACAACTGCATAATCTTACTGCGGGAAGGGTTCAGGTTGAATATATTCCCCTGCGCTACTTCCATAAGGCTTACCTTGCCGCCGCCGTTATCAGTGCCGCAGAAGCTTTTTCCAACCTGGCCAATTATGACGGTGTCCGCTTTGGCTACCGTGGAGAAGGGAAATCACTGCAAGATATGTATATTAAATCAAGGAGTGAAGGCTTTAGTAGCAAATTAAAACAATTTCTAACCTTCGGTGCTTTGGTTTCTTCCGGCAAACATTATGAGGATTACTTTTTGAAGAGCCAACGCATGCGTACACGCATTAAAAATGAGCTGGCGGATTGCCTGGAACGTTATGATCTTTTATTAACCCCAACTACTCCTTTTACAGCTCCTTTAGCCAAGCCGGATACAGAACCGGACCAATTGGCCGACCCGGCGTTATTTTATACGGCAGCTGCCAGCCTCGCCGGTTTGCCCGCCCTAACTTTTCCCCTGTATACCTCCGTAAAACGGCCAGCCGGTCTACAGTTTATGGGAAAAGCTGGAGACGAAGCTTCTCTGCTGCAAATATCAGCTTTATTAGAAGAAAGAGGAATATCTCTTAGCTTCCCGAACCCGGGCTCAATTAAATAGGAGGTGCATTACACTTTGCCAGAAATGGAAACAGTCGTCGGTTTGGAAGTGCATGTAGAGCTTATTACCGGCACAAAGCTTTTTTGTGGCTGTAGTACAGCTTTTGGCGCAGATCCCAACACTAATGTATGTCCCGTTTGCCTGGGACTACCCGGGGGGACCCTGCCAGTATTGAACAAAAGAGCTGCTGAGTTCACTATTAAAGCAGCACAAGCTTTAAATTGCAAAATATCAGAAATGCTCACTTTCGACCGTAAAAATTATTTTTACGCCGACTTGCCCAAGGGTTACCAGATATCACAGTTTTTTTATCCTATGGGTACTAATGGAGATGTAGAAATAAATATTGATGGCGAAACCAAAAGAATAGGTATACAACAAATACACCTGGAAGAAGACACGGGAAAACTTCTTCACATAGGCACCATCATATCCTCTCCCTCCAGCAGGGTAGACTTCAACCGTGCAGGTGTTCCCCTGATTGAGATTGTTACTAAACCCGACATTCGATCTGCTGAAGAAGCAAGGCTTTTTCTGCAACGGCTGCGCAGTATTCTCCGTTACCTGGAAATTTCCGACTGCAAAATGGAAGAGGGTTCCATGCGCTGTGATGCCAATATTAGCATTAGGGTTAAAGGAGGAGATAACCTGGGTGATAAAACAGAACTAAAAAATATGAACTCCTTCCGCTCAGTTTATAAAGGGATCGAGTTCGAAGTTGCCAGACAAAAACAGGTTATAAAGGAAGGAGGAATGGTTGCGCCTGAGACAAGGCACTGGGACGAGTCGAAAGGGATAACCAAAGCCATGCGCAGCAAGTTTGTTTCGGCCGATTACCGCTGTTTTCCCGATCCCAACCTCCCACCTCTTGATATAACAAAGGAGTGGCTCGAAACCATAAAAGCGGAACTGCCAGAACTGCCAGCCGCCAGGTTTAAACGTTTTTTATTAGAATACCAATTGCCTGTTTACGATGCGGAAGTGCTGACTAACTCCAAGGAACTATCCGATTTTTATGAAGTCACTCTAACCTACTTCAATGATCCCAAAACAGTAAGCAACTGGGTCATGGGTGAACTTTTGCGCCTGCTCAATGCTGCAAGCTTGGAAATTGAGAAGTGCAACATTAGACCAGAAGCTCTGGCAAAACTACTTAAAATGATAGATAAGAATACCATCAGTGGAAAAATCGCTAAAACAGTATTTGAAGAAATGTTTGAAAGCGGTGAAGACCCTGAAGTTATTGTAAAACAAAGGGGCCTCGTGCAAATCTCCGATGAAAATGCACTGGAGGATATTATTTTCCAGGTACTCGAAAATAACCCTAAATCAGTGGAAGATTATCATAAGGGGAAAAAGAAGGCCATGGGCCATCTTGTCGGCCAGGTAATGAAAGAAACCAAGGGAAAAGCAAATCCTCAAAAAGTAAATGAAATACTAAAAAATAAACTGGATAATTAGCCTATTAATTAACAAATTCAACAACATGGTGAATGCAATAAAAGTGATCTCTGGACTTTAGTGCAGAATAATGGTTTTCAAAAAAAGGAGCTGGTGCTTAATTCACCAGCTCCTTTTTACTTACTTCAAATTTATTCACAGCAGGAATCGCAGGAATTATCAGGTCCTTCGCTTCTTATGGAAAAACCACCCTGAGGTCCTC
The DNA here is from genome assembly GCA_007135125.1 of Syntrophomonadaceae bacterium. Taxonomy (GTDB): domain Bacteria; phylum Bacillota; class Dethiobacteria; order DTU022; family UBA8154; genus SLJK01. Next base: position 7,506 of record SLJK01000091.1, read on the forward strand.
CCTGGAAATCAATAATCTTATCATCTACGTTAGGTGCAATTTCTCTATCATAAACTATTGAAACACCTTCTGCTTCCTGCAGCAGATCCTTTCCTTCATTTACTGCCTCATCCAGAGCCAGTGCCAAATTTGGACCTCCTCAGCCCATACCATTAACAAAGATGCGGATATAGCTGTCTTCCTTTTCCTGCTGTTTCAAAACTTCTTTCAACTGCTCTGCTGCTTCAGTTGTAACTTTCAACATCTGTTTTCATCCTTTCCATTTATTTACTTTGCCTCTGCTGGGGTCAAAAATATGCTAGATACTTCAATAGTGCTTTCTCTAAAACATTTACATATCTCTTGACAGAATACTTAAAAAAAATATACCATATCTTAGAATACCCCTTATAGGTATAAGCCTGATATCAATTTTAGTAAGACCCTTGTTCAAATATTTTAGGAAGCCCCCCATTATTTGCAAGAGGTAGTTTTTACAGTATCATAAAATAACTCTGTTTTCAACCTTGAAATTTTGAGCCAAACGAGGAGGAGTAGGAATTGGAAGAAAAAGATAATGATGTATTTTTTTCAGATTCTTTGGATGTTTTACAAAACTCGGACTTCTCTCCACAATGTCGCGAAAACTATCAACAGGACAAAAAGAAGATAATTGATGGCTTAAGAAGAATTGAAGGACAGGTTAGAGGATTGCAGCGTATGGTAGAAGATAATCGCTACAGCGTTGATGTACTGTATCAGATTGCCGCCTCCAGGATGGCCCTGGCCAGACTGGCTACAATTGTGTTGGAAGCACACACCAGGGACTGTATCAACAAAGCTGTCCAAGATAAGCAAAGGAGAGAGAATACTATCGAAGAACTAATGGAAGTTATTAGAAAAATGATTCATTAGGTGTTTTTTCTCTCTGAATTTCAGCCAGCCGTTTGGTTTCAGCTTAGATCCGCTTTCTTATCCATTATACGTAAACGATAGAGAGGCAAGGATTTATTACCCCTATCATAATAATCGGCAAAGAAGGCATCATTGATATCGAGCGCGAATTACGGACAGGCGGACGCCTAATAACAGATTTCACCCACACTGGAGGGTTTTTCTTGTCTGATGAAGCTGTACTACAAAAAATACTGAACAAAATTGACCGCAAAGGTTATAAAGCTTATAAGGACCTTGAGGGAGAGTACAATTTGGGATTATGCACAATTTTTATTGATCATGTACAAAGCGATCCCTTTGCTCCTCCTTCTCGGTTTAGAGCCAGAGTTTCAGCAAATAAGGGCGGGTTTCCCGAAGAACTTGTAACTTGCAGTGCCGAGCGCATTGCCACGGAAGATTTTCTCGCTCGCTGTTTCAGCTCTGCTATACACCAAAAAGCAAAAGTCGCAGAAAATACTCCAAAAATAAATATAACCGTAGATCGTGGCAGGCAGGAAATCTTAGAGAGAAGTGCTGCGGTATTTAAGAAAGAGTATGTGGAGGCTCGTTTCAGCGTTGGTTTACCCGCCCGCGGGCGCACTATTTTGGGGAAAAAAGCTGCAGAAATACTGTGCAATATATTACCGGATATTATTGAAACCTCCCTTGTATGGAAGAACATTGACCAGGACAGAGCAAAAAAGCACATTTACGCCAATATGGCACAGGAGTACCTGCGTAAACAGTTGATTGAAAAAAAGCTGGTAGCCTTCATTGCAGATGGCTCCATTTTGCCCCGGGAAAGTGGAATAAGCAACCGCCCTATGCCTCGTGACCAAGCTTTACCATTCAAATCTCCAAATGAATTGGCCATCTCTTTGGAAGATCATAAAGGACATAAAATAAGAGGAAGCGGTATACCAGAAGGAGTTACCCTGATCGCAGGAGGAGGATACCACGGCAAATCTACCTTGCTGCAGGGCGTTGAACAAGGAGTTTACAACCATATTCCGGGCGATGGCCGGGAACTGGTAGTAACAAGAAGTAGCGCATACAAGATCAGGGCCGAGGACGGTCGCAGAGTAGCCAGGGTAGATATAAGCCCCTTTATCAACAAACTGCCCGGTGGAAGAAGTACTGAAAATTTCTCCAGTGAAGATGCCAGCGGGTCCACTTCCCAGGCAGCCAATATTATGGAAACTATTGAGATTGGTACAGACCTGCTATTAATGGATGAAGATACCTCTGCCACAAATTTCATGATTAGGGATGCGCGCATGCAAAAACTGGTGTCTAAGGAGAAAGAACCCATAACACCTTTTATAGACAATGTGCAGGTGCTTTACAATGAGCTTGGCATATCTTCTTTATTGGTCATCGGAGGTTCCGGAGATTACCTGGATGTAGCCGATACCGTTCTCTTGCTGGATGAATACCTTCCATACCTTGTTACGGCAGAGGGGAAAAAAGTCGCAAAAACTTACCAGACGGGTAGAAAAAATGAGGGTGGAGGTTCTTTTGGGTCCATAAAAAAAAGAATCCCTCTGCCTTCAAGCCTGGATCCCCAAAAAGGCCGCAAAGTAAAAATAGCAGGTCGAGGCACCCACGGAATACAGTTCGGTCGCGATTATATTGACCTTTCCTTTGTGGAACAGTTAATTGATCCCAGCCAGACCAGGGCTATAGGGGACCTAATCTACTTCCTGGTGCAAAAAGGCTACCTAGATGGCAAAAAAAGCTTGGCAAAGTCCCTCCAACAGGTATTTTTGCTATTAGAGGAAAAAGGCCTTGATATTATTTCTCCTTTTTATGGTCAACACCCGGGGGAATATGCCAGGCCACGACCTCTAGAGGTTGCGGCCGCAATTAACCGGCTGCGTTCCCTGAAAATAAAGTAGTGTAGAATCCGACCAAGCTTGCCATGTCCTTGCAGTGCCAGCATAAGCTTAAATAAATACCGAACCGGCAGCGGGGTAACTACCCAAGACTTTAAGAAACAATGCATTTTTCCGGATCTGTTTCAGGGC
>SLJK01000048.1 GCA_007135125.1 Syntrophomonadaceae bacterium
CTCTTAATACCCGGCGTTTTTTTGCAGATGGCTTTCGGAGAAGCTTCAACATTGGAGTTATATTTACTGCGCAGTATCGGCATTATAACCATAGCCCTCGCCATCGGCTGTTGGTACGCCCGGACGGGGGATAGAGCTGAAGTCAAACTGATGAGCCTCATTATGAGCGTTGCCAAGGTTGGTTCCACGATTGTGCTGTTATTTATGATGATTGGGCTGGGTGCTTCGGCCTTGGGCTATATCAGCCCCATTTTGACCGCTATAATGGCCTACCTGAATGTGAAGCTGTATACGATAGCTGCCTAACAGCTCCCTCCGGCCATGCTCCTGTTCCAATAAATGGAAAGGAGGTAGACGAATAATGTTGGCATTATCAAAGGTGTTATTGGTCATAGCTGGACTCTTTTTGATTTTGGACGGCATATTCATCATAGCCGGGATACCCAACATAGTTAACCCGGCCTGGTCTCTACCCTGTCCGCTTGTTTTGATTCTTCTAGGCGCGGGTATAGTCCTTTTTATTCTTTCCGGCACCCATCATAAACATACGACATGATAAATCTCCGCGCTGCGATTTGCTACAACCGTCGCTTGGTTGTGAATATTATTTAATCCCTTGCAGTAAGCCTATGGGTGCTTACTTGTTGTATCCTGCGTCCATTCGCATAAATATTTTGAGCAACCGTGTTAGTAGCTACATTATTAATGTTTATAGTGGGGTATCTTATAAAATATATTTTCGGTGCTGGCTTGACCAACTTTGATAGTCGGATAGTGTTTTGACTTCCGGCTATCTTTTTATGGCGTAGGTTGACAAAGGGACGGGGTACCTGTCAACTTTTCAAGAGAAACACAGCAGCGGCAAACTTCCCGGTGCTGAACAGAAGCGCGGCACCGGGCATTACGCAAAGTTGACAGGTACCCCGTCCCTTTGTCAACCTTGTCTCCTGGGCTCCTGAAAATCCTCCCTGGCACCCGTTCGCCTGCAGGGTTTTTTTGCAGGAATTTCGCCTGCCGTATGGAACTTATATGCAGGGGATGAGCAAGTGTTTACTCAAAATCAACGGGATCTTCTTAAAGTGCTCGGCTTGGCGGCACTGCTGGCGGGCCTGGTCTGGTTTTTCGGCAGTATTATATGGGTTGTACAGCTCTCTGTTATCAGCCTGCTGCTGGTTTACTTTCTTCTTCCCGGGGTAGAATACCTGGAAAGACGGCATAATATTTCCCACTCCCTCTCCGTCACCGCGATCTTTTTCATGTTCCTGGGTTTAATCGTTGCCCTGTTTGCCATTATAGTTCCCCTTACCCAGCGGGAACTGGAGAGGATAGCCCGCAGTGCGCCCGGTTACCTGGAGCAGTTCCAGTATTTTTTATTTGAAGCGGGGAGGTATCTGGAACTAATCGGCGTTAACCCGAATTATCTGGTAGATTTTCTGGGTTTCCCCACGGAGTTACAGCCCCTGCTGGAAAGTATTATGCGTTTGGCCATAATATTTGGCGAAAGTATTATTGATATTTTTTTCATCCTCTTCATCGTCTTTTACCTTCTCTACGATTTCCATAATGTGCGCAGCTACTTTATGGGATTGGTGCCTCCTCCTCAGCGGGGAAAAGCAGAGGATGTCATGCAGATCATCGATACCAACCTGGGAGGTTATATCAGGGGGACCATTATTCGCTGTATCCTCGTCGGGGTGTTCGTAGGGGTTTCCCTCTATATTATCGGGATGCCCTATGCCCTGCTGCTGGGGGTGCTGGCAGGGGTTTTCGACGTGGTGCTCTACATCGGACCTTACCTTGCCGCCCTCCCCGCTTTGTTGATAGCTTTCTCTCCCCAGACCCCTTCTTTTATTGTGGTGGCCCTGATCTATATCGTCGTTCAGGCCGTGGAGAGCATGGTGCTTTCGCCGGTTCTCCTTAGTAAAACTGTCAAGCTCAGGCCGATCACGGTGATTATCAGCCTCTTGGTGGGGCTGCAGGTAGCCGGTTTTTTGGGGCTGATCATTGCCGTGCCCCTGGCCGGGATTGCCAAAAACCTGGTGGAGTATATCGGGTATAAACAGGGTGGGGAAGATGATGGTGTGGGAAATGGTGAGGGAGCAACAAGGGAAATAACGGGGAAAATAGTAGAGTAATAACAGGGGAAAATACGAGAGGAATTGCGGGAGAGGAATTGCGGGAGTGAAGGCAGAGATCCCCTGGCGGACGTTTTGGTAGTGGGCTTGGTGGCGGAGTGGCAGCGGCAACGTAGATAAAAACCTGCAGAAAATAGATTCGAGGTGACAGACTTTGAAAGCAGAAGATAGGCGCAACGCGCTTATAAATCTCTTGCGCAACTCATGCCGGCCGCTTACGGGGGCAGTGCTGGCCGATTATTTCAAAGTGAGCCGGCAGGTGATAGTGCAGGACATTGCCATATTGAGAGCTTCGGGGGAGCAGATATCCGGGTCCATACAGGGCTATGTGGTCCCTTCCGCGGAGAATGACCGGGTGCAGGCTGTCATCGCCTGCAGTCATACCCGGGAACAAATACGCGAGGAGCTGTGCGCTATCGTGGACTTCGGCGGCAAGGTGCTGGATGTGATAGTGGAGCACCCTGTCTACGGGGA
>SLJK01000053.1 GCA_007135125.1 Syntrophomonadaceae bacterium
ACCGGCCCCTCCTTGCAAACTCGAGCAAAGGGGACGGGTAGTTCCTGCTCTTTTTTTACCTTAACCGCACAACCCCGGCAAGCACCTATGCCACAGGCCATACTTTCTTCCAGGGAGACCTGCAGGTGATAGTTTCGCTGCCGGCTATCTTCTGCCAGCACCTTGAGCATTGCCCGTGCACCACAGGCAAAAACCTGGCCCGGTTTCAATCCCCTCTGCAAACTATCTTGGAAGGCCTCGGTTACCAAACCGTGGAAGCCGGAGCTGCCGTCCTCGGTAGCAATAATAACATTTAATCCTTCAGTGGAAAAAAGTTGGAGGGGTATCATCTCTGAAAATGAAGGGGCGCCATAGAACATAAAGACTTCACGTTTTTGCTGAACCAGGCTGTTAGCCAAAAAAAGTAGGGGTGCAGCTCCCATTCCCCCTGCTATCAGTACAGCCGGCGTCTCCTCTGAGAAACACTTAAAACCGGAACCCAAAGGGCCCAGGCAGTCTACGTATGCTCCCCGGGAAAGCTGGCTTAATAACCTGGTGCCTTCTCCTATTTCAGCAAATAAGACCTGCACGGTATTGTTGTTGTAGTTAACTCCGGCCACACTAAAGGGACGCCTCAGTAAGGGCGCATAAACACTGCTAACCCGGATATGTAAAAATTGTCCTGGAGAAGCCTCTTTGGCCAGGCGCTCTTCTTCTAATTCCAGGAGATAGATCCTGCGGGAAATTTTTGATATTTCTTTTACAACAGCCCTGGCCAGCATCAACTTATACCCTCCAGGAAAAATGTTTTTTCCTCTCTCGGGAATTCATCGCTGAAACCTTTCACCATTCCTTTCCACATTTTAATGTCTCCTCCAACCATGGTTATCACCGGCAGGCCTTTTAAAGTCCACCCCCCAAAAGGAGTGTTTTTCCCCTTGGAATAAAATTCCCGGGGCTCCACTGTATGTTCCCTGTAAGGGTCGATAACAACAAGATCGGCCGGGGAACCTTTTTGCAGGGTTCCTCCGGGTACGTTTAAAATACGCGCCGGAAATGAAGAAATAGCTTCCACCAGCTGGAGGGGAGTAAGCAGTCCTTTATCTACCAGGAGGGTCCAAAGAAGGGGAAGGGCGGTTTCAAGCCCTACCGCTCCGAAAGGAGCATCCATTAAGCCTTCTTCTTTTTCCAGGCGCATGTGCGGGGCATGATCAGTTGCCACAACTTGGATCACCCCATCCCCAAGCGCTTTTACCAGGGCTTCCCTGTCTGCCGCAGAACGTAAAGGCGGGTTTACCTTGGCAGAAGTATTAAAACCTTCCAGCGCCTGCTCGGTCAAAAATAAATGGTGAGGAGTAACTTCAGCGGTTAAAACAATCTCCCTTTCCAGTGCCCACTTTACTAATTCAACACTCTGCCGGCAGCTGAGATGCGCCAGGTGAAGCTTGCCACCCACTTCTTCCTGCAGCAGCAGGTCCCTTGCTACCATCACTGCTTCTGAAGACGAAGGGATAGTGGGCAGTCCCAACCGGTAACCGTGCTCGCCGGCATGGACAACGCCACCGGCTGAAAGGCAACTATCTTCGGCATGAGAAATAACAGGCATATCCAGGAGAAGGGCATACTGCATGGCTCTTAACATAACTCCGCTGTCCATAAGAGGTATGCCGTCATTAGAAAAACCTTTAACACCTTCCTGGGCCAGTTCCCACATCAGAGATATTTCTCTTCCTTTTAGTCCCCTGGTCAAAGCACCAATGGGATAGACATGTGCCAGCGCTGTTTCTGCAGCTCTTTTCCTGACATAAGAAACAATTTCACGGCTGTCCACAGCAGGGAAAGTGTTAGGCATACAAGCGACGGCTGTAAATCCCCCGGCCACAGCTGCAGCAGCTCCAGTAGCTATGGTTTCCTTTCCTTCACCGCCAGGCTCTCGTAGATGAACGTGCATATCAATAGGGCCCGGTAATATTACTTTTCCGGTGAGGTCCAGAACAGGCGCTTCTATACTTTCAAGAGAAGTGGATACTGCTTCCACCTTCCCTTGTTTTATCAGTATCTCGGCAGGGCCGTTCCAGCCGGCAGCTGGATCATGGAGTACTCCACCTTTTAAAAGCAGCTCCATTTTTTACCCCCTCCCCCCAAGCAGTAAATCCAGCACAGCCATACGTATGTATACGCCATTTTGAACCTGTTTTTGAAGCAATAGTTTATCTGGCTGGTATGCTTCCAAGTAACTAATTGCACCGGGGCTCACTTCAATACCCTGGTTTACAGGGCCCGGATGCATAATAACGGCCTCTTTTTTTAACAAAGAAAGCCTTTTTTCATTAAGGCCAAACAAAGACGCGTATTCGGAAAGTGAGGGCAACAACCCTTTTCCCTGGCGTTCCTGCTGCACCCTTAACAAATAAATAACATCTCCACGGCTTAAAGCTGTTTCCAGGTTAAACGTGTATTCAGCTCCCGGGGGTACCAGTTCTAAAGGTAAGAGGACCGGAGGAGCCACCAGAATTAACTCTGCTCCAAAAGCCGGCAGCGCATAAAAATGTGAACGAGCCACCCGGCTGTGAAGAATATCACCCACCATGACGACTTTAAGTCCACGCAGGGACAACCTCTCCTCCTGCAGTGTAAAAAGATCAAGAAGTGCCTGCGTCGGATGTTGATAGCATCCTTCTCCTCCACTGATAAGAGGCATCTCTACCCGAGTGGAGATTTTCCCAAGCAGGCCGGGGAGTTTGTACCTGAAAACAAGGGCATCAGCCCCAAGAGCAGTCAGTGTTTTGATGGTATCTTCAATGCTTTCATCCTTGGCTTCACTGCCTGCATCCGGAACATAATCGATAACTCTTGCTCCAAGCTTCCGGGCAGCTAATTCAAAGGAAACACGAGTGCGTGTGCTGGGCTCCCAAAATGAAATAACAATATTCTTTCCCTTAAGGGAGGAATGATCCCCTTTTCCTTCCCTTTCTTTAAAAAAACGGGCACGCGCCAAAATCTCTTCCATATCTTCTTTGTGCAAGTCTTCCAGGCTTAACAAATCTTTTGGCAGCAAAAAGGCCCACCCTCCACTAAAGAGTTATCTTGTTAGCGGTCTTCTTCCTCAGTCGGTACACTGTCTTGTCCGCTTGTTGAATCTTTTAAAGCATGATACAGGGCAATAAACAGCATCCCGATCCCCTTGTCTTCATAACGAAAAAGGTGCCTGTCTATTCTATCAGCATCCTTCGCCTCCAACAGGCCAATTAATTCTTGAATATACGGTGAGTAATCCTTTTTTTCCACAGTCAGCTGACCTGGCCTTGCTAAAAAGCACCAGGCAGTTACACCTCCTCGGCCAGATGATCATGCTTTGAACCGTCGGTAAACCAGACACGGGTAAGTGCCTGCTTCGCTAACACAAATAAAGTAGCCGTTGTAAAATATGCCCCTGCTGCAGAATCAAAAAGTGCCTGTGCTCTTGACGGAAATTCGTCTCCCGCTCTCCACAATAGATAAGCTACCGGAACCTTCGGAAAAACAGGAATTATGAGCCCTGCGTCTCCGCCGGAAAAGGGCGTTCCTCCATATTCCTGCCCTTTCTCAAAAAATAAATCCAAACTGGAACCATATTCCCGGCTTAGCGGCTCCAGCACCTCTTTTTGAAAGGAAGACCAGTGCATCTGTCCGCTGCCCAGCTCCAGAAAAGAAATCCACTGCCCCCTTAAAGGAAGGCCGCTGGAACGAGATAAATAGTGCAAAATAATGACTTTCTCATCGTTGGTTAACTGCACCGGGGTAGCAACCTTATCTTCTTTAAAACGCAATTTAATATCCCCGTCCGGGTAGGATATTTGAAGAGGAAGGTTGCAATATGAAAGAGAGAATACGTTATTTTCAAACTTCGCACCGCTTAGTTCCGCCATCTGCGAGGGGTCTTTAGCGGCAAACTCTTCGAGCACGTTCGGAAGAGCATTCCTTGTACACAATTATTCCGCCCCCACTTGTTGGCTAATATAAATCTGCTTTAAGCAGCGTATCTCATTCTGCAAAACAATCTATCCGCCAACATAACAAATTTTATTTTTATTAATTTAAAAAGGAATAAAAGGAACAGCTTCCTTTTATTCCTTTTCTCTTTGAGTCAGGTACCTGAGCATATTATGATAAGCCCTATGTTCTATGTTCAAAACATTGTTTATATCATTATACCTGTTAGAAATGCTTGAAGACGACACCCCGTACTGTTCGGCAAGTTTCTTCTGGGTTACATTCAAAAAGTGATATTTAGCCAGGGCATACTCGAGGCTGGCAGCCCAGGTTTCTTTTTTTTTGATAAAGGGTGTCTCTGGATAAATATTGTTCAAATAATCAATCCAGATAGCCTGCAGATCTTCATAAAAAAGTTCATTGTATGCTTTGCTGTGGCGCATATTTTCCAGTGTACAATCCAGCACTTCCTGCCAGCGCTCCATCCACCTGGGCGCCAACAAAGGGTAATATAATAAATCTACCTCTTTAAATTCTCCATCCATATGAACGGTTACAAGACCTCTTATTCCCATGTTTTTGAGCTCTAAAAGGGCCTGAAGGCGCAGCCTTTGCTTAATCCAGGGGTTTCTTACAAATTCTTTTAATATCTGTTCTCCCGCTTTATTATTAAGTAAGCCGTACATGTGAATTGCTTTTTCTGCAATCTGTTCGTTTCTGTTGTAAAGTTTGCCCCATAGATAACTGCGCAGGGATTGACTTTCCTGGTAACTCTTACTTAGTTCTTCTTCTTCTTTGCCTATCTCCCTGGTAAAATTAACATTCTCCTCTGGAGGGGGGGCGATAATCAGCTCCTCTTCGCTTAAGGCAAAAAGCAATTCCTCTGCATCTTCCACCATTTCCCCTTCAGGAGAAAACTGCAGGTAAAGATTTAAATAAATACGGGCCTTTTCCAGCTCATCCAGCAGACCATAATTTACCGCCATTAAAAAATAACACTCCGTTAAAGCTGGATCCAGATCGTGCACAATGGAAGCAAACATTTCATTTGCTTTTTCAAGGTAGCCCATTCTACTTAACAGGCAGGCCAGGTTATAATGGTAGAGCGAGTTCTCCGGTTCCATTTCAATGGTTTTTTTATAAAAAAGCAGGGCCTTCTGCAGCTTGTTCTGCTGATAATAGTGATTACCTTTTTCAAAATAATAATGTGCATTTTGTTCGAAAGATATCACTTTGGGCAAATTATTTTTGGTCCTCATTCTTTCTCACCACGTTTTATAAATATCAAGATTATCAACCATATACTTGCCTTAAACCGACGTCCACCCGTCTGATAACGGTCTGGCACCGGCATATTCTTACTTAATAACTTTCTGCGCGCCGGGCATGATCTCCTGCACGTATTTTCTTATTTCTCTTAAGGACAGCATGATCTAATAACCCTCGGGGTTGAGGTCAGCGTATATATCGTCTTGATGATATATCCTGCGCTGCAGAAAGCGATCCCACTCAGTCCATCCAGGAGATTCATCGCTTGTTTTAAGCACCTGTTGAAATTGCTTCAAGCGGGCACTTATGAGATCGGCATGAAACAAAGTAAAGGCTTCAAAGGTTTGCGGTATTTCAGGGGAACCCCATTCTTTTTCCCCGTGATGACTTAAAATCATATGTTCCAGGTTCATCTTCAACCTTTCCGGAAAAGAAGCAACTTCGTCGATTTTTTCTTTAAGCATGCCGTGGCCAATAGTAATATGTCCCAACAACTTCCCCCGATCAGTCTGTTGAAATGTAATACTATTCATGTTGTATTCCTCAATTTTTCCAATATCATGAAATAGCGCTCCTATCATAAGCAAGGAGGTGTCCAGTTCCTCGGGGTAATACTGGGCTAACTTGTCACAAAGCTCTACTACTTCCAGGGTATGCTCCAACAAACCTCCCAAATAATTATGGTGTATCGTTTTAGCGGCCGATGAAAGGACAAACCTGTCTACCATTTCTTTGTCATTATAAAAGACGTGCAAAAGCTCCTTTAGTTTCTTATCATTCACTTTTTTATCCATAATTTTTTGCAAAGATGACCACATTTCTCCTGGATCCCTGTCAGAGACAACCTGGAAATATTCCCTTTTGATATTATCCTTGTCCATCTTCTCGTATCCGTTTATGACAAGCTGCAGACCCTGATATTCTTTTACCTCGCCAGATACGTAAAGCACATCGTCAACTTTAATAGGTTCGCTTACCATAGAACGATCCCAAATTATAGATTTTATGGTTCCGCTGACATCTCCCAGGAGAATCCTTAAAAAATATTCCCCGGCTCTTGACGGGGCAGAATAAGGCAATACTTTTACATCTAACACTACAAACTGGCTTTGTACAAAACCGCCCCTTTTTAAGTCTTTCACAAATTGTTTGCTCAAGTTAAAACCTCCTCAACGCATACATGATTCTTTATTCTTTTTCTAAATCCTTCTGTAGTAAACGAGGAAGTGAATATTTCCTGGAAAAAGTACATAAAAAAAATGGGGGCTTCCCCATTTTTTTTAGGCAGCGCTGTCTTTGTAAACTTACATTCAGTCAACTGCAGGGCGCGGATACAACCCCGCTCTTTCTACTATTTCGGGCACCATTTCTTCCCAGGCAATAGCCATAACATGCACCCCGGCTACCCCTTCAATTTCCTGCAATCTTTGAATAGTTTCAATGGCAATATTAAGCCCTTCTTTTTTCTTGTCCTGGGCTCCTTTTAGGCGATCGATAAGGGCATCGGGAACAATCATTCCGGAAACGTTATTTTTCATATAACGGGCCGCCCCCAGGGATTTTATGGGAGTAACTCCCCCCATAATATATACTTTCTCGTGTAAACCCAACTCTCTTACTTTTTCCATCCATTTTTCAAAGCGATCCAGGTCAAATATACACTGTGTCTGGACAAATTGTACGCCTGCAGCTATTTTTTTAGCCAAACGATAGGGCCGATATTCGAAAGGATCGGCGAAAGGATTGGCTACCGCCCCAATAAATATATTGGGAAGCGGATGCTCCAGTTCTTCTCCCCCTATAAAAACGTTATCGTCCCTCATTCTTTTGACGGCATTAATCCACTGCATGGAATCAAGGTCATTAACATTTTTTGAACCCGGCTCATTCCCAAATTTACCGTGATCGCCCTGTAAACAGAGGAAATTTCTAACCCCAAAACTTGCTGCGCCCAGTAAATCTCCCTGCAGAGCAATCCTGTTCCGGTCACGGACCGTCATCTGTACTACAGGTTCCAGGCCCATCTGCATCAAAGTAGCGGCCACCCCAATACTTGAGGTGCGCACTATTGCTGTCTGATTGTCTGTGATATTATAAGCTTCAACGTGGTTACGCATTTCATCCGCATGGTGCTTAACAGTTTCCACATCAGCACTTTTGGGCGGGCCCAGTTCCCCCGTAACTGCAAAATGGCCACTTTTTAGGACTTTTTCAAGCTTGCTCGCTGGTTGTTTCAACCCTGGCATCCTCCCTTACAACAGTTCTTGGACCTCCATGATGGGAAGTGGACCAATCCTTGGGGGGTTGGACCGGATCCATTCTATCAATAACACCCAATTTGCCCAGGCGTTCGTATATTAGCTGCCAGGCACAATCTACATCCTCGCTAACTTCGCACTTCCCGTCCTGGGAGCCACCGCAGGGTCCGTTAAGCATACTTTTTGAGCACCTGGCAATGGGGCAAATACCCATGGTCATATCCAGAACACAATCGCCACAGCCAAGGCAATTCTCTGTCCATACACCTTGCTCCAGAGGATAGCCAAAAAACTGGGTATTAAGACCCGGCAAAATAACCTTATCGGAAAGCCTTTCGGTCATTGCCTGTACTCCAACGCCGCAGGCCAGAGAAAGAATAACATCGTAGCCCTTTATTTTTTCGGCCAGTTCATCAATATACTCGTATTCACACTGCCTCAACATTGTTTCGGAACTAACTTCTACCTCTTTCCCTTCTTTTTTACGCCAAATCGAAAGAGTTGCGGCTGTTTCTGCTGCCTCTTTTTCGCCTCCGGAAAGGCACACCGTTACGCACGCGCCGCACCCCAAAACACAGATCTTATTATAGGGCTGCAGCATTTCAGCTATTTCGGCCAGAGGTTTTCTGTCTCCAACAATCATTATTTCACCTTCCCTCTCCGTAACCTCCTCAGCAAAGTAAAATGCTTTGTCTTTTCCATCAGGATTCTTCTACACAATATATAAATAAGGGGCTGGAAATTACACCTGGACTATAATAACAACTGCTAGAACGTCTGTTACCTAAATTTTGCTACCTCAAAATGATATGGATAATGCTAAAACTGGTACACTGGTTTAAGCAACTGCTGAATATAAAATGCAATGGGCTGCTGATTACGCTGGAACACATACAACACACATAAGGGCATTACTGCTATAAGACCTTTATCATTTCCAGCCCCAAATCTTGGCTTACAGGTTTTGATTCCTGAAAACGTCTACATAAGAATCACAGTAGATATCCATATTTAAAATAACCCTGGCGGTTGCAACGGCCGCAACCAATTCTTCGTCGCATGCATCAGCAATTGCAGAATCCAAACCACAAGCCATAGCCATAACCGCAAAGGTGCGATTCAGAAGCTCACGGTTTTTAGTCCCCTGTGAAATGTTACTGAGCCCAACTGTTGTTTTCGGAGGGGGGTCGGAAAGCAATTTAATCTGTCGCAAGGTTTCAAAAACCTCGGGGCCATGATCCTGGCCGACGTTAGCAGGCAATACCAACGGGTCAATATACAGCCTGTCAACTGGAACACCATATGCGTCACAATTGGCTACTAACTCCATAGATAAAGCCACACGGCTTTCGGCATCCTTGGGAATACCTTCCTCGCTCATGGCCAGGCCAATTACCTCGGCATCAAACTTCTGGGCAAGGGTGAAAACTCTATCCATTTTATCTGCTATCGCAGGCACGGAATTAATCATTGCCGGCTGCTTACAGACCTCCAGGCCGGCTTCAATAGCATCGTAATCTGTAGAATCCAGGCACAGAGGCAGCTTGCTGGCCTCCTGGGCTACCTCCACCAACCATTTCATGGCCGGCACTCTTTCAGGGACGGCCGGGCCCACGTTCAAATCAAGATACCCGGCTCCCATAGCTTCCTGTTTTTGCGCCCACTCCTGTACTGGCTTGGGATCTTTTTCACGAATTGCTTTGGCAATATCACGAAACATACCGTTTATTCTCTCACCAATAATGATCATACCTTTACCTCCTTTGATAAATACTACGTCCTGTATAGGCTGGATATTAATTAATAGCTGTTATCTTGCATCAGGTCATCAATCTGCTTCTTGACAATCTTGACAGATTCAGGATTACGCATAACCAGAATATCCATTCCAGCCTGCAGCAAAGCCATGGAAGTTGCTGCCTCCCAGGCCAGGGACCTTTCAGCTTGATCTCCCCAGGTAGGCTCTCCCTCTTCCAGGAACGCTTCCTTCTTGCTCCAAACTTCTTGAGACACATTTCCTATCATGGGCATAGCCAACATCCTATCCCCATTCAAAGCACCAAACCTGGCTCTTTCCATGATTGAATAGCTGTACTCAATTCCGTAACCTAAAGCAGCAATAGTAGGATCTATTACGATACGCTCCAGGAGGGGAGTGCTCAGCTCAGAAATAAGAATATTGAGCTGCTTGGCTATGTTAATATCGATAGGTGACTGGGCAATAACAGAATGTTTATAGGCCATGGCTGCACTGGCAACCGGCTTAAAGTTTTCCTGTTCCGCTACACCCAAAAGCAGATTTTCGCCTTCTCCGGCTTCCGCCAGGGGCCCAATAATCTCGTTATCTTTTTCCGTTTTGCCACAACCGTAGATAATCAAGGGAACGCCAACCGCTTCCAGAACTTTTTTCAGCGTTGCTACGCAATCTTCTGCCGAAGCGTTCTTAAGATCCGGATCAGCACTCTTAAAGCGCAGAGCTATCATGTCAGCTCCGTATTCATCAACACATTTCTTGGCCCAGGCGGCAGGATCGTTATAGACATCTTCAAAAAAACTTTTTACGCTGGGGGGCCAATCTTCCGGTGCCATATCTAAAACTTCCATGGCCACCACGGGGCGATTGGGGATCTTACCTTCAAAATGCAAGAAAGGTAACGCTGTCTCCCCTCCAACCTTGATAGTATGAGCGCGCGTTCCTCCCTCTTCTTTAGTAGCACCTAAAACAACTTCTCTTACCGAGCTTCTATATTTTTCCTTCAAAATTTCAACTGCCATCGCTCTTCTCCTTTCTGACTAATAATCTAAAACCGGAATGCTTCTGCTCCGACCGAGGAAAGAGATAATTCTGCCTGAGATTACGCAAAATTACTCTTTGCAAACTTTTGAATTCCATTTGCCTCACGTGGCCCTACCATGACCTCCCAGCCAGATTCATCCTCCAGTTTTCCTTTCAGTACAGCTACACCACCAGGAATAACGGCTTTCTTATGGTTAACCTTATCTTCAAGCCCCACGGCTTTGATGTCTGCTGCAATTTTCTCTGCTGTAAACTTATTATCTGCATAGGCAGTCAAAACGGAAATGCCGCCGGTATCCACAGAAAGTATGTAGCTGGGAATACGTGTAGCATCAACTTCACCTTCCACCAGGAAGTATGTTAGCGAAAAGTTCGTTGTGACGTATACAGGCGAATCGGCAGTGGGTTCACCTACTTCGTGCAAACCGGGCTCTACCGCAACAGGCTTTTGTGGGTCGGTAAATAGGTTGGCCCTCCAGCTGAGCAGTGGCATTAGGTGTTCTTTTTTGTCGGTCTTCAAAACTAAAACACTGGTAAACTTGGAGATATAAACCCCCGCCTGAAGCATTTCTTCCCGCAAATCTTCTTTGGTAGTAAAAGCAATAGTCGGATAACCGAAAGAGCGGAATTTCTTCCGCACAGCGAGGCGGCGGATCTGGGTCATATCAGCAAGCACCTTGCTTGTCTCTCTAGAACCTGGATCGATAACCAGTTCCTTATAGCCCAAAGCCACAACTTTATCCACCAGTTCAGCCAGACTGTTCAAGTCCTCGCCTTTGACAGCCAAAACACAGCCATTGGCCTTGGCCAGCTCTGTCATCTTTTCGTAGTTGTCCTTATTGGCAGCATAAATAAGGGGCTTGCGTTCTGCCAGAACTCCTACAGCAGCTTCCATAGCCCCTACATCTTCCGTCACCAGAGTAATATTTTTAGCGGTTTTTGCGGCCGCTGTTTCAGCTGCAGCCTTAAAAGTAGCCGCATCTCCAGAAGCATTAATAATTGCTACCATGTCAACCTCATAGCGCTGGCCGACACGTTCAAAAATTAGTTCGTTAATACTTTCCACTTTGGCTCCAACATCTTCGTTATCGTTAACAGCAATGGTAACCGCGGTAGGATGGTTGAAACGTTTATCATGGCGAAAAATTTCAGTTTCATCACCCATTTCAATAACGTTATCACCTGCTCCTACTTTTACCAAGCGGATTGGAGGTGCTGCAGCAGACGATAAGGCTTCCTTAGCTTCTTCAGAAACATCTGGACACTGATCCAACGAGGTCTTTCCGTTGGCCAAAGCCATCGCAAAAGCCAAGCAAGTTGGAAATCCACATTCTTTACAGTTGGTCTTGGGCAAATGCTTGAAAATCTCTAAACCTGTTAAACCCATTGTTTCGACTCCTTTCTTTTTAAAAATATTATTTCCATAAAACCCCAAACGAGAGGGGCGTCATTGCACCTTAATGTGCTCCGCCCCCCGGGGTTTTTCAGGTCGAATTACATCAAAGGATCCATGGTCAATGCCGGGTGTCCCTTTTCTTCCAGGAAAGGCAGTATTTCTTCTGCCGAGGTTCCAATCGTCTCATCAGCTATCTTATCAACGAAGTCTGCACCTAAACCCTGATCTTCTGCTGCCTTACGCAGATCGTCACCTAACCATTCCTTCAGCTCCTTGGGAAGCCATACCACACGGGCCAGACCACCGTCAGCCTTTATAAACTTTTTGCTAAGCGTGAACACACGCCCGTGGCCCATAAAACCGGGAGTCTGCACTCCACCGCCTACAGAGCCAGCCAGGGTAGAAAAGTTCATGCCGCAAGGAGTCATACCACCGTGTTCCCTGGTAGTTATCATAACTCCGTTGGCTTCGGGAACGATACCCATAATACATTCAAAGCAGCCACAGGAAGTCATGGGGCGGTCGATAAAGGAATACATAGAGCATTCTTCAATATTACGGTTAGTGTTGTTATAGACAAACTCGTTTACCGATTCCCAGATACCCTTCTCCTCGTCAACAAGACCCTCTTTCTTAATGGGCTGATTGGGGCCGGTAGGATCGATCTCGTTAGAAGCTTTGCCATCCAGCCAACTTACGGCACCGCAAAGGCCTAAACGCTCCGGAGTGACCACGCAAACGTGGTTGGGAGCAAAGGACTGGCAGAGGGTGCAGGAATAAAAATCCTCCACCGATTCATCTGTAAGACCCGCTAACCGGGCGTCCCTCTCGGCATAAACTTCCCGGGCCCCTTCCAGTTTCTCCTCCACAGCCGCAGGATCTGTATATACAGTTACTTGAACGCGGTCTACAATGGAAGGAAAATCGTCCTTAAACTTGGCAATGAGCAAGTCTCCATAGTGGCGGAACTTGAAGCCCTTGGCCACACAATCCTTGCTTACACGATACCAGCAGAGGTTGCGCTGGCCGGCATGCCAGAGTCCTTCTCCGTAGTTTATAAAATCGTGGATGCGCCGCTCTAACACCCCTTCGAAGTCCTCCTGCATTTTGCGGCCGAATATTTTCACGAATATCCCGCCACTGATGGCAGAACCTTCTTCAATCTCATCGATTTCAGGGCCGACAACTTCCACCTTGCCGTCTTCAATCTCGTCTTCGTTAACCATTCTTACTAACTCAAATGAAGGAGTACGGCCGCCGCCAAATTCCATGTACATATCTTTCTTGCGAATGGCCTCTCCTTCAAAAGCAGGAGCCACAGTAAAGGGCACCGGGATATCCAAGATCTTGAGCTTGATACCGCGTACCTCCAAGGCAACCTGCACCAGGGTATCGTAATCGGGATGTGAGATATACCAGTTGGGAATCTGCTCGTCTTCAGGAAGCTCGTGGTCTACCAGGACCGGAAAACCCAGGAAAATAGCAGCAAAGTGGGCTGCAGTCTGCACTTCATCTCTTTCCCCGAATTGCAGGACAAATGCGCGGACACGACGGCGCTGGTAGTCTCTCTGCTCTTCTCTTAGCCCCGGGGTGATACCACCAAAGGCAAGGCCTGCTCTTAAGGCATAATTAACAGCATGAATAACCTGGGTAAAATTCCCCATGGGGAAAGTAATAAAGTCAATACCCAGCTTGAGCCCAGCCTCAATAGCCTGGTCTACAACCTCGTAAGCCATAAAAATCATGAAACCCTTGGCCTGTAGATCACTTACAATCTTAGCCAGAGCTTCGGTAGATTTAGCTTTGCCAACCAAGACCGCCTGACCGGGGATAGTCCAGTCTACCAGAAGGATTCCGTAACGACGAACCACCGGGTCTCCTAAAAAACCGGTCCAGGGTTCTACGTGCAGCTGTTCTCCTTTCAGGTAGCGTAAGGCTTCAATTATTTCTGCAGCATATGCAGTGGACTCACCGCAGAGCCTGGCGTTGTAGAAATTCAGTTCCTCTTTGATCTGGTTCCGCATGCGGTTTAGAATTGGAGGAAGCTCACCCAGTTTGGTAACCTTCTCGCCACTCAAGTTCATGATGACCGGCAGGTAATATCCGGTATCGGGATAGCCTACGGGATGCTCAGGGCCGTATCTCCTGATAGCCTGACTCAGAAGGATCTCGGCGTAGCTGGTGGCAATAATAGCTCCGTCATACACCTTTTGGAATAACGGCAGGGGTGGCTTGGATTCATCAACCGCACCCTCAAATATCTCTTCGAAAGAATTTTCCCATTCTCTACTAACTGTGCTCATGTACTCTTACCTCCTTTTTTCTACGAATATATTTTACCAGGTTTCCGAGACAGCTGTTTCGTACTTTTCGGCAGCCATCTTGTGCACCTTCATCTTCCAGGTTCTTTCCTGCAAGGCAGCTAACAACTTCTTAGCAGCTTCCATGGGATCCTCTTCCCACATGAAGTAACCACCGTAGACATCCTGGGCAATCTGCAGGGCAATACCGTCTACTAGGGGGCTGCCAGGGATAGGCGGCATAACTCCTACGTGGGTAGGAACGCCCAGGGTTACGCACCAGCTACCGATTGATACAGCCTTTTCACTCATGGCCTCGGGGGCGCTGGCGACGAAGGGAACCTTGGGGGTATCCACTTTCCATTGCTCAGCCAAGGCGGTTACAAAGTCGTAGCACCGGGTGTTATCCACACAGGAACCCATATGGAAAATCAAGGGAAGATCTTCACCAATTTTTCCTTTATTGGCTTCGTTGAGGCGCTTCATGAAAGCTTTTAGACCATCGCCGGCATACTTCTCCACGGCATCCCCGTTCATTAAACCAAGCTTGCCGAAAGTTCCTGCAGCACAGCCGGTTGATACCAGTAAAACATTGTTCTTGGCCAGTTCCGTGGCAATGGTAAAGTGGCTGCTATCATGAAAAACCTTGAGGTTGTTGCAGCCAGCAAAGAGGCAAACCCCCGCCAATTCGCCGGAGTCAACAGCATCGGTCACGGCCTTGATGGGGCTTTCGGGGCTGATAGCGCCCAAAATATCCTCCATGGCTTCCAGGCTAAATCCTGCGATTACCTTGTTCTTAATCTGGGGAATGCTAACTTTGGAAGGATCACGTTCTTTATACGCTTCAATGGCCAGGTTGACAATCTCCCTGGCTTTTTCCAGGGCCCGGGTCTCATCAAAGTCAACGTAATAAGAGCTGGGAATCTTGGCATTGGGAATGGTAGTAATAACTTTGGTGTGATAGCATTCTGCAACGGCCTGAATTCCGGGCATGATACACTGTACGTCCACCACCATAGCATCCATGGCTCCGGTCATAATGGCCAGTTCCTGGGACAGGAAGTTGGTAAGAGGAGGCACACCCTGGCGCATCAGCACCTCGTTTCCTGTACAGCAGATTCCCACGCACTTAATGTCGTCTGCTCCGGCTGCTTTGGCTTCATCCTGCATTTCCCGGGCTGCTCTAACCACAATTTCGCTCAAGATGGGATTGTGACCGTGGAGAGCGATATTGACGTTCTTCTCCTCCAAAACACCCATATTGGCATCGGTTACAGCCGGTGTAGGTGTGCCGAAGAGAATATCGGAAAGGTCTGTGGATATATGCATACCGATGTAGTCACACAGGGAAGTCTTCAAAGACTGAAACACCAGGTTCACCGGATCAGCGTCCATCCCCATGTGGGTTTGAGCCATAGATTCGGCGATGGTTTTATGAATACTGTTGGGCATAATGTTGCAGTCCATGGCTTTTTGCACACGTTCAGGGACTACCGTTTTTTCCATCCACTTGCTGTACGTCCTTTTATCCAGGCGGCTGAACTCTTCCTCCGCCAGGTCTACCACATCTTTTAAAATCTCCTGTTCTGAACGACCCTCCACGGCAATATCAAATTTGGTTGCTATCCGCTTCAGCTTGTCGCTGTCAGTAATACTATAGTCGCTCTCATGTCCATCGGCTATTTCCCTCATAACGGAAGTGATATGCATGCCGTGGTCACAGTGGGCTGCTGTTCCTCCCAGAACATGGCGGAGCAAATTACGCCCAACAATCGTGTACGGCGCAGCACCGCAGATCCCTTTGCTTGCCTTCTTGGTAATACGGCAGGGCCCCTGAATACAGATGGTGCAGCAGATACCGGTATCACCATACTGGCACTGGGGCTGCATGTTAAGATAGCGGTCATATGCCGTCTCAACACCATTACCTTCGCAACTGGCTAGTACTTCCAGCGCTGCAGGGTCAATGGTTCTGTTGCGGTTCTTTTCCTTCTTTTTGTCAGCCATAATGTTTCCCTAACCTCCTTGGAATATTTATTTAATCGCCACTTGGGGCTCGTAGAAAACCCCGCCTATCCAAAATATGCCTCCATTTATAACACAAAAGCTAATTGTTTAGCCGTTACATTTAGTCCCGAGAAATGAACTAAATCCCCCGGACTCATAAATAGCTTATTTACCACCTCCTTTGCTTAGCAAAGTTACGAGCTTCTGGTAAACTTCTTCCATGCCCGGCAGCAGATCTTCGGGAGCAAAGCCATGGGGAGACATCTCCATGGACCTCTCCCAAACATCTTCCTGGTAGTTCAAAAATCCTACAATATCTTCTTCCTTGAAGTTGCTGCGCAAAAACTCCTTTTCCTGCTCTTTGCGAATCTTATTCCCCAAAATTTTAACATTTTCGATACCCAGTTCACGGGCCAGTTTCTGCACTACGCCGGCTGTTTTCACACCGGCCCTGGTAGGTTCGGCTACTACCAGGATCATATCTACTCCTTCTGCTGTTCCCCTGGTTAAATGTTCAATGCCTGCACTCATATCCATAATAACAATTTCTTTCTTATCCAACAGCAGCGAATTCAGGACAGCATTAAGAAAGGAGTTCTCCTTGCAATAGCAGGCAGAACCCCCCTGTTTAATACCTCCCATCAACATAAACTTAATGTTGCCTTTTTGCAGGCTGTAGTTATCTATTACATCTTCCACCTCGGGGTTAATGCTGTAAAATGCACCACCGCCACCACTTTTTTCTTCGATAACTTCCTTCATTTCCACCAGGGGAGTAATAGAATCCAATTCGCCAGGGTCAAGTCCCAGGGTAAGCCCCAGGCTGGCATCAGGATCGGCATCCAAAGCAAAAACATGGTAACCCTCCCTGGCGAAAAGAAAAGCAAGATTGGCAGAGACGGTTGTTTTACCTACTCCACCCTTACCAGACACCGCTATTTTCACCGGCAACTCCTCCTAACCTGGTTACCTATCAGCAAAATAAAATATTGCTTCAGATAATTATTATCTTACTAATATAATTATACTATAATTGTTCTCATCCCGCAATGAATGTTCTTTATCCACTTATTTTCTCTTATATACCATTGCTCATTTCGCTATCTTTCAACTTTATTCCTGCACCAGAATTTTCTTAATTTAACCATGTTAGCATAAAAAAAGCCCCGCTAAAAAACGGGGCAGCATTTTTATTCAGAAGAACTTTTTTCTTCTTCTTTAGAACCTTTTTCCTCTTCTCTTTCTTGTTCATCAGGATCTTCTGATTTGCTGGCGCCTTTCGTAAAAACCAATTTTTCTGCGTCTTTTTCTTTTTCTACCATAATCTTATCACCGGTGGTAAAGTTGCCTTTTAACAATTCTTCGGATATACCGTCTTCTAATTTTTTCTGGATAACACGCCTGAGAGGACGGGCCCCGTAAGTAGGATCATAACCTTCCTTGGCAAGCAGATCCTTGGCTTCCTGGGACACCTCCAGGGATAGACCGTAGTCAGTGACTCGATTCGAAAGCTCTTTTAACATAAGCTCCACGATCTTGGATATATCATCTTCAGTAAGGGATTTGAAAACAATAAGATCGTCAACCCTGTTTAAAAACTCGGGACGGAAAGTACGCCTGAGCTCATCCAGCAACCTACTCTTCATCTGCTCGTATGTTGCATCTTCATCAGATGTTTTAAAACCCATTACAGGTTGTTTTTTAATATAAGTTGCGCCTACATTTGATGTCATGATAACCACGGTGTTGCGAAAATTGATGGTTCTGCCTTTACCGTCGGTAAGCCGCCCATCTTCTAATATCTGCAGTAAAATATTGAATACATCCGGGTGGGCTTTTTCTATTTCATCCAAAAGGATAACGCTGTAAGGCTTGCGCCTTACCTTTTCGGTAAGCTGACCGCCCTCTTCATAGCCTATATAGCCGGGAGGCGCACCGACAAGACGCGCTGTGGTATGTTTTTCCATGTATTCCGACATATCCAAGCGGATCATGGCATCTTCATCCCCAAAAAGAGATTCGGCCAGGGTGCGAGCCAGTTCTGTTTTTCCAACCCCCGTGGGACCCAGGAAGATAAAGGAACCGATAGGCCTTTTGGGATCTTTTAATCCGGCCCTACCCCTTCTTATAGCCCTGGAAATAGCCTGCACAGCTTCATGCTGGCCGATGACCCTCTGGTGCAGTATTTCCTCCATACGCAACAATTTGGCCGACTCTTCTTCGGCAAGTCTTACAACCGGTATGCCCGTCCAGCTAGCAACAATATGGGCAATGTCTTCTTCGCCAACCAATACCTGGTCTGATACAACCTTTTTCTTCTCCCAGTCTTTTTTCAACTCATTAAGCTTGGCCCGGAATTGCTGTTCTTTATCTCTCAATTGGGCTGCCTGTTCAAATTCCTGCCCTCTTACAGCAGCTTCCTTCTCCTGTCTAATGCCTTCCAGCTTATCCTCCATCTCCTTTAAATCCGGCGGAGCGGTATAATTTCGCAATCTGACACGAGAAGCTGCTTCATCAATTAAATCAATCGCTTTATCAGGAAGATATCGGTCTTGAATATAGCGATCCCCCAGCTTAACAGCAGCATCCAGAGCTTCATCTGTAATCTTAACCCTGTGATGCGCCTCATAGCGGTCCCTGAGGCCCCTTAAGATTTCCCGACTTTCATCCAGGGAAGGCTCACCCACTACGATAGGCTGGAATCTTCTCTCCAAGGCCGGGTCTCTTTCGATATATTTCCTGTATTCATCAAGAGTTGTGGCACCGATAGCTTGAAGCTCACCCTTGGCCAGGGCCGGCTTTAGAATATTGGAAGCGTCTATCGCGCCTTCGGCGGCACCTGCACCTATGATGGTGTGCATTTCGTCGATAAAAATAATTACATTACCGGCCTGCTGCAATTCCATCATCAGTTTGCGGAGGCGCTCTTCAAATTCCCCGCGATACTTGGTCCCAGCCACTACCGCAGCTAACTCCAAGGTTACCACCCTTTTGTCACTCAAAATGTCAGGTACATTTCCTTCAGTTATACGCTGCGCCAAGCCTTCCACAATGGCAGTCTTACCTACACCGGGTTCACCGATAAGGCAGGGGTTATTTTTAGTCCTCCGGCTTAAAATCTGCACAACCCTTTCTATCTCCTGGTCACGTCCAATAACAGGATCCAGTTTTCCTTCTCCGGCCAACTTGGTAAGATCCCGGCCAAAAGCATCCACGGTGGGTGTTTGGGGTGCACTCTTGCCGGTCTGGGCACTTCCCAGTTGTGCCTCCCCGCCCAGCAGTTGAATAACCTCTTTACGAGCTTTCTTCAGATCAACTCCGAGATTGGTTAAAACCTGTGCTGCAATTCCTTCCCCTTCTCTCAGCAAACCCAACAAAAGATGCTCGGTTCCCACATAATTATGACCAAGGTTTTGTCCTTCTTCTATGGCAAGCTCTATTACTTTTTTGGCCCGGGGTGTATAGCTTATGCCTTGTACTTGAGCTTTGTCACCTTTGCCGATAATTTTTTCAACTTCGGAACGGACCAGTACCAGCTCAATATCCAGGTTTTGAAGGGCCCGGGCTGCAATGCCCGATCCTTCCCTAACAAGCCCCAAAAGAATATGCTCAGTTCCAATAAAATTATGGTTAAGCCTTTTGGCCTCCTCCTGGGCTAAAACCAGTACCTGCTGGGCCCTTTCGGTAAATCTACCAAACATAAACACCAGAAACGCACTCCTTTCAAATTAGGATAAAGATTTCAATTTAATTAATAGCTACCTTGTATGCATATAATTCTATCTGGTTCAGCAAGCCTATCTAGTACAGCAAACCTGCTACGGCAAACATTTTTGTATTTGTACTGACCTTTCCAGGTCCCTTTCATAGTGACTTAAAGTCTTTTCTTTGAGATTTTGAAGGCACCCCGAACGAATTAACACCAACAACTCGTTTAGGGTTTTCAGGGGTATATTATCAACCATCCCCATCTCCACTCCCAGACGGACATCTGAGATTAGCTGCATAGCTTCCTGGAAGCCAAGAAGCCGTGCATGTTTGAGTATGCCATAAGCCCGCCCGGCCCTATCGGCCAATTTTTCTCTCCCGGCATTGAGAAGTTGTTCCCGGGCCGCTCTTTCTTGATTAATAAGCTTGTTGATAACCCCATAGAGATTTCTCCATATTTCTTCTTCAGTCTGACCGAGGGTAACCTGATTGGAGATCTGGAAAAGCCTCCCTGTCATTTGACTTCCTTCCCCATATATACCTTCAACTGCCAGGCCTACCTGCCCTACAGCAGAGAGAATCCTGTTTATTTGACCGGTAATTACCAGGGCAGGCAGGTGAAGCAGGGCAGAAGCACGAAGCCCTGTTCCAACCTTGGTCGGGCAGGCCGTAAGATAACCAAGTTCTTCGCAGAAAGCATAATCTATCACTTCCTCCAGGTAATCATCATGGCAGGAAACTGCTTCCCAGGCTTTTTCCAGCTGCAGACCGGGCAAAAGGGCCTGCAGGAGGAGGTGATCCTCCTCATTAACCAAAATACCCATTACCTCATCAGGACTTAACAGGAGAGCACTGTATTCAGGTTCTCTTACCATCAAAAGACTAATCAATTGCTTTTCTGTCAACACCTGACGCTTTATTGGAGACAGCCCGCTTAAATTTATTAATGAATAAGCTGAGAATCTTTCCTGTTGCTCCTTAAAAATCTTTTCCAGCAAACTAAATACTTTTTCGCGTTGTTCTTCGGTAGCCAGGCAAGGAAAAGGAATGCCCTTTATATTTCGCGCCAGCTGCATACGGCTGTTGATCACAATATCAGCTTCAGGACCCGTCCCGTCCATCCATGTGCAGATCATCTCTGCCCGCTTCTGGTCCTCTATAATTCCAGCGCCTTTATGATCCAGTTCCTTTTCCGTTTCTCCCTGGAGTCCCGGGTTCCCTTCTTTTTCCTTAAATACTTTTTTGCCCCGGCCCTGCTTTCTTTCATTATTCTTCAAGGCCTTCACCTCCGGTAAAAACCTGGTCTTCCAGCTGGCGTATCTCGTCCCGCAATTTTGCAGCCCCTTCAAAATCTTCTTCATAAATTTTCTTTTGCATTTCGCTGCGCATACGCTCTACTTCTTTTTTCAATTTCAGAGAAGAACCGGCCCGGGCAGGAACTTTACCGATATGTTTTTGGTTTCCGTGAAGCCTACGGATTAGAGAATGAAGCCCCGGGGAAAATATTCTGTAACAACTATCACAACCCAGACGTCCTATTTGCATAAACTGGGCATAGGTCAATCCGCAGCTGGTACACTGCAATCCTTCTGAAGCCTCTCGCGGCAGTTTTTCAGTGCCTCCGGGCGGTATTATTTCCAGGATGTCGCTGAAAAATTGATGGAGAGGAAACTCTTCATCAAAGGACAATTCAAAATCCCCTTGAGCCCTGGCACAAACCTCACAAAGGAAATATTCAGTTTTTTCCCCATTAACAATCTTTGTTAGATGCACATTTGCGTTGCCTTTTGCACACTTTTGACATATCATAAAAACAACCTCGCTAAATCTTAATGTAAAAATTGTCCCCACAGGTCCATTCTATGTAATCCTCGATGCTGCTGAAAAAACTACTATCCAAATCCGTTAAAAGGAAATCAAGGTAAATAGGACTTTCTTAAGCATCCAGCCTCTGAATTCTGCTCGCAAAGTGTCATCTTCAATATAATTCAAGCTGTCCAGAACAGCCTCCATCATACGCCATTCACGAAATGATATCAACCGCCCATCAAAAAGCCTTTGCATAAAATCCCTGGCTTTATTATCCGTTATCTGACCCTCAATAATCTCTTCCAATATCATGCTAAGCAGCTCTTCTGAAGAAACATCTAATTGTCTAATTCTTAAATAACCTTTCCCGCCGCGCTTACTTTCCACCAGATAACCTTTTTCCAGGGTGAACCGGGTTTCCAAAACATAGTTCACCTGCGAAGGGACACATTTAAATTTGGCAGCCAATTCTTTTCTTTTAATATCAATATAGCCAACCGCACTTAAACGTAACAGTTTTTTCAGGTAAGTTTCCATATTACTGGCCAAACTACTCATGCTCCACCTCGGGCATTAAAATTGCCTACAGTGCTCTGACCTTCTTTGACCTTTTGTCTATTATACCTTCCCCACCCCCTAGCAGGGCAAACGGTAATTGAACTAACCTGTGACCATAGAAAGTGATTTTTGTCAATTAGCTCGGATTTACTAGTATATAACCTGTATATCAGGTTATTGCTGCCCATTCTGTACTATAAACACAAAAAAATGCCCCGCAGGGGGCACTCTGCCTGGTGAGAGCCTGTCGTAAACATTGCTTCTTTTAGCTTGCTGTTCAACCCGGGCTCACTATAATTTAATGGTTACTAAAATAATTGTTCTTGTCCTTTTTAACATGTTCATCACCTTCAAGTTTTACTTCCAGAACATCTGAGAGAGCAGCAATCTTTTGTACAAGCTCATCGGTACCCAGACCTGGAGGAAGACGAAGAAATAGCTCCATGTAAAGAACATCTTGTTTTAATTCTTCTACGTATTCTGTATGACTTAAGTCTATCTTAGTGATATGAACATCCAGATCTCCAAGCAGTGCACCTATACTTCCTACCAGCTTGGGGCGATCTATGCCACGTATCAGGAGACGTTTTAGCTGCTTTGCCCTGGTCAGGGGGCCTTCAATACTACGCAGCATAACCAGGCTCACCAGCGCCATCAAAGTGGCCACTACTGCACCCAGGTAAAAACCAATACCTATGGCCAATCCTATACCGGAAACGATCCAGATGCTGGCCGCTGTAGTGAGACCTGTTATGGTGCTGCCGTGACGTAAAATAGTCCCTGCCCCCAGGAAGCCTACACCAGTTACAACCTGTGCAGCAATACGAGAGGGATCTACCAAATAACCTTGAAAATCAGTAAATCCGTACGCTGAAACCATCATTACCAGGGCCGAACCCACACATACCAGTATATGGGTCCTGAAACCGGCCGGCCTCCTGTGGCTTTCACGTTCAAAGCCCACAACACCGCCCAGTAAAACAGCCAAAACAAGTCTTATAATAATTTCGTAATAGGTTATCTCTGCCATGCAAACAACCCCAAACACTCTAATAAAAATTTATTTGACAGGAACTGTTACCAAATCATCAGCAATGGGGCTTAGTTTTTCAGCTCCCGTTTCTGTTATAACCCATACATTTTCCAACCCTACTACACCTTTGTCAGGAAAAACGAACTTGGGCTCCAGTGCAAATACCATTCCTGGTTGTAATAGATGAGAACCCGCAGCTAGTATTGGAAATTCATCAATATCCAAACCAAGACCATGCCCGATGAATTTAACTTTTCCATCTCCATAACCCATAAAATATTCCTCCAGGCCCTCAGAACGCGCCAATTCCAGGCTTAGCGCATAAAGATCTTCAACCGCAACACCCGGCTGACACCTGGAAATAATTTCATCCTGTATTTTCCTGGCCAACCCATAGGCTTTCAACAGCTCCGAGGAGAGTTTGCCGATAGAAAATACACGGGTGTGATCCAGGGTATATCCTTCATAGATACTGGCATAATCAAGACCGATAGGTTCATGTGGAGCCAGTTTTTTCCATCCGGCACCCTGGGGGCTGGCAGTGGTAAGACCCTCTCCACCTGTACAGCTGTCCAAAAAAGTGCTTTTCATTCCCGTAATGCCAGAATAAACATGCCCGAAAGCCATTTCCGTATTAAAGCTTCGCATCCTTAGCAAACCCTGGTGGCCAGCCCGGCGATACAGGTTCTCTATCTCCGCAGCCAGCATTAGTTCTGTTTTTCCCACCCGCAGCAGGTCGGGCACTTTCTCCATTATCTCTGCAGCTATACGGCCGGCTTCTCTAAAACAGTCCACTTCATAGGATGATTTAAGCATGCGTATTTCTTTAATAGCCGGGGAAACATCCTTAAATTCAACACCGGGCATAACCGCTTGAAGGTTTTGGTACTCATTTACAGGAAGAACATCCAACTCCAAACCAATTTTATGAACTTCCTTGAACCCTGTTTCAGCCAGATATGAGGGCAATTGCTTTACAGTTTTTAAACGCAATATCTGATCCCACTGGGATTCTTCACAGGCACGGGAAAAATTGCGCTTGACCATATAAAGAGGATCTCCTTCTGCGGGAATAAATAGATAACCCTGCTGCATGGAACCGGCAAAGTAAAACAGGTCTATCCTCTCCCTCAAAAGTGCCCCCTCCAGGTCTTCCTGCTGCAATCTTTCCTGGAATCTATTCACTCTATTTTCCAATTCAAAACGAGGGGTGGGCTGCAAATATAAAACCTCCAGTTATGCGCTATAACGCAATAGTATGATGCTCTAATCTTAATAGAGAAGCACACCTTTGTCAACTGAAGAAAGCCGGCGGGTACATCCTATACAGTGAAACAGCCCGGGAGATAAGCCCGGGCTGTTTCACTGTATCTTACAAAAACCTTATTTCCATCCCTTTCCCCTGCTGGCTATCGAGGCGCTCCAGAGGAACCCTCCTCCAAATATAACCAGTCCTACAATCAAAGAAATAACAGCTGAAGCTTCCATTTTACTCCACCTCGCCTTCTTCATCTTCATAAGGCGTTTCTTTAGTCTTAATATACATAAAAACAATCCCCAGAATTATAAGCACCGCCATCATACCCCATCCTCCTACAATTTGCATAAAAGTGGGGTATCCTTCGTACGGTTCCCTGATACGCTCGATTAAATTAAGCGCCAGGAGCACAATTAGAACAATGGGGGTAATGAACTTGATGCAGACATCGAACCAGGCCCCGATACGAATTTCGGAAACCTCGTTGATCTGCTCCCGGATTTTATGAGCACCGTAGCCCCAACCGATAACAAGACAGGTAAAAAGACCCACCAGAACCAGGCCAAATTGGTTAATAAAGAAATCAACCTGGTCCAACCAAAGCAGTCCGCCCCGTGAAATAAAAATCAGGCCTACCAAGAAGGCCAAACCGCTGACCAGAACTGCTGCCACCTTGCGGGTAAGATTAAACTTATCCATTACCGCGCTTAACACACTCTCCGTTAAAGAGAAGGCGGAGTCCAACCCCAGGGTGAAGATGGTTATAAAGAAAATTATTCCGATTAGCGCAGGAGCCACAGGCATAAGGCTGATAGCCTCGGGATAAGCCACAAAAGCCAGGCCTACGCCTGAAGCAAGCACCTCATCTACCGGTACTCCCAACTGGCCGGCCATATAGCCGGTAACACTGAAAACAGCAATACCGGAGATAAAGGCCGTAAAGGCATCGGCAAAGCTGGTCATTAAGGAATTGTTGGCTATATCCGAGTCTTTAGGTAAGTAACTGGCATAGGCGATGAGAATACCCATGGCAAGGCTGAGCGTAAAAAAGACCTGCCCGTAAGCAGCCAGCCAAACCTGGGGGTTAGCCAGGGCAGCGAAATCAGGCTTAAGGTAGAAATTAAGACCTTCCGCGGCACCGGGTAAAGTCAGACCACGTACCATAAGTACTAATATAAGAATAAAAGGAAGAGGCATGGTAACCATGACCACCCTTCCCAATCCCTTTACTCCGCTGAAAACAATAAAGAAGATGGCCAGCCAGCCCAGGATAAACCCCAGGATTAAAGCAGGAGAAAGACCAAAAAGTGAACCGAAGGCCCCTGCCTCCAGAACCGGCGATATACCCAAGACAGTATCATAAAAGAAAGTCTCGGCATCCATACCCCACTCCAGGGTAAAAGCCCCCCACAGGTAGCGTAGGGACCAACCCAATATAGCCGCATAATAAGTTATTATACCAAAACCAGCCAGCACAGCCCACCAGCCTACAAATTCATAGGATGGGTTGGCTCTCTTCATAGCCAAAGGAGCAGCCCCGGCAAAACGTCTACCCAGGTTGAATTCCAGCATCATTAAAGGAATACCCGCCGTAACCAAAGCAACAAGGAACGGAATTAAGAAGGCCCCACCACCGGAATCATAAACCACATAAGGGAACCTCCAAAGGTTACCCAACCCGACAGCTGAGCCGACGGCAGCGACCACAAAAGCGCCGCGCCAAGTCCACCTTTCTCTCATTATTTTCCCTCCTTAACTAAGTAATAAGGCACGCAAAAGTATTTAATTGTTCTTCCCCGGCACCTCCTTTCGACACCTTATACCTCGAATAAACCTGTCTACAACACATGGCGCCTATATTCTACCAAATATTCTACCAAAAAAGTAAAATCCCTGCTCCAACATGGGAAAAAATTTAATTTTTTCATTTTTTCAGAAATAAGTAGGGTGCAAAAAATAATCCCCCCTATCCTGTAACACCAGGCAGGGAGGAAAAAATGTTTCCCAAGTAGAATGTATACCAATACTATAGATTCTGCTCCACAATCCCACTGAGTTCGTCCTTTTTGCGGACACCTACCAAAGTCTCTAACACTTCGCCATTTTTAAAAAGAATCATGGTGGGGATACTCATCACGCTATAGCGTGATGCTGTATCGGGGTTCTCGTCTACATTAACTTTGACAACTTTCAGCCTATCCTGGTACTCCTGCGCCATCTCTTCCAATACCGGCGCTACCATACGACAAGGACCACACCAGGATGCCCAGAAATCTACCAGCACCGGAACGTTGGCTTCAATAACCTCTTCCTGAAACTGGTTGTCACTAATATCAACAGGTTTCCCGCTCATAATCATCCAGGTACTAAAATAATACCCGGATACACCTCCCTTCTTTTAATAATATTACCATAAATATCCCTGCTAAAAAAACTCTTTAACTCAAATACTTTATTGACATCGCAGCCGCTATAGCACCATCAGCAGCAGCGGTTAATACCTGACGCAGGTACTTACGACGTATATCTCCAGCAGCAAAAACCCCGGGCAATGCTGTTTCCATTTCTTCGTTGGTAATAATAAAACCTTGAGCATCTTTCTCTATACCTTCTATAAATTCGACATTCGGGATTCTTCCTACATAGAGAAAAGCTCCATCGGCAGGCAGCTCCTTAATCGAAGAATCCGCCAAATTTTCAACAATGATTTTTTCCACCTTCTGTTCTCCGCCAAACTCTTTTACAACACAATTCTTATGGAATTCGATCTTGGGGTTAGAAAACATCTTTTCCTGCAAGGACGGTATAGCCCTCAAATTTTCACGCCGGTGAATCAGATCAATTTTATCAACAAACCTGGTCAGGTAAAGTGCCTCTTCCACAGCCGAATCACCACCTCCGATTACAGCCACCCTTTTCTCCCGAAAAAAAGGGCCGTCACAGGTAGCACAGAAGGAAATTCCCCTGCCTCTAAGCTTCTCTTCTCCCGGGACTCCCAGGGTTCTGGGCGCTGTACCCGTGGCGATAAGTACAGTTCGACCGTGGAACTCTCCTTGTGCGGTAAAAACCCTTTTAATCTCTGCTTCCAATTCAACCTTTTCAACAGCTGCAAAATTCAACTCTGCGCCAAAGCGCTTTGCCTGTTTTTCCAATCGTTCTCCAAATTCTGCTCCACTAATTCCTTCGGGGAAGCCGGGGTAGTTATCTAACTGATCAGTGGCAGTGATTTCACCCCCACTAAGCATAGATTCCAGTACCAGGGTCTTTAAATTGGCACGACAGGCATAAATAGCCGCTGTAAGGCCAGCAGGTCCTGCTCCCAGAATGATCATATCATATGTCTCGTTCTGGCTTTCTAATGAAGACAATATCATAGCCCCTTTCTACTGCCATTTTTTATATTTCCTAAATTATTTATTTTCAAAACCCTCTATAGATATTACTTTGTTTAGCTGGATAAGGGTGAACATTTTCATCACATAATCATTCGTAATATTTACAATCCGCAGCTCCCCTCCCCGCTCCCTGAGTTTTTTTTGGAATAAAAGCAGCTTGCCCAGGCCTGAGCTGTCTATACTCTGCACATTTGAAAAATCTATTGTTACTGTATTATAACCTTCATCATATAAAGATAAAAGTGTATTTTTGAGGTCTTGCGAATTCGTAATATCCACTCTACCCCCAGGCTTAACAACCGCTGCATTTTCTTCTTGCTTCTCAACTTCCATGGTGAATAATCCCCCTTAAAAATAGTTAATTTGTAATTCCACAAAAATTTAAAATATCCTCCCCGTGAAAAAGAGCTATCTGAAAATCTGAAAAGTGCCTTAAGAACTTTCACTTAAAGAAGGGGAAAAGTAAACACCATAGAAGTTATGTAGAGTATATTATTGCCACAGCTTTGCAGTTAATTTTCCAGATACTATCTGGAAAAAGTAATTCGAAACGTCTTATTTCTAAAAGGAGCCTGCATTTATAATGAAAGAAACAGACTGGGAAAAGCTTTACCAGGAATGGTTAAACAGCCCCTACATTGACCTGGAGACCAAAAAAGAGCTGGAATCCCTGGCTCAATTTCCAGCCCTAATAAAGGAACGCTTCAGCGAGGAACTGGAATTTGGAACAGGAGGCCTGAGAGGTCTAACCGGGGCCGGGACCAATAGAATGAACAAATATATTGTACGCCGTGCCTCTCAGGGCCTGGCCAACTTTATTTTATCCAGGTTTCCTGAAAAAACTGATAAAAAAGTAGCTATCACGTACGACTCACGACATTTTTCTTTGGAATTTGCCCGGGAAGCAGCGCTGGTTTTTGCTGCCAACGGTATCAAGGCTCTACTTTTTGAAGAAATGCGCCCCACACCCCAGCTATCTTTTGCAATAAGAGAATTAGACTGCCTGGCCGGAATAGTGATAACTGCCAGCCACAACCCGTCTGCATAC
Organism: Syntrophomonadaceae bacterium; assembly: GCA_007135125.1. Classification (GTDB taxonomy): domain Bacteria; phylum Bacillota; class Dethiobacteria; order DTU022; family UBA8154; genus SLJK01. Next base: position 28,788 of record SLJK01000053.1, read on the forward strand.
AACGGTTACAAAGTATATGGAGCAGACGGGGGTCAGGTAGTGCCTTACCTGGCTGATCAAATTACTTCCGCTATTAGAAAGGTAAATTTTTTCAACGGAGTTAAAACCATGACCCGTCAAGAAGCAGAGGATAATGGGCTTCTGGCCATGATCAGCAGTGATTTCGATAATACTTACCTGGAAAAAGTAAAAGCACTTGCTTTTCAAGAGGGTAACAAACACTTAAAAATAGTATACTCTCCCCTTCACGGCACGGGTATTTTTCTGATTCCACGAATGCTAAAAGAATTAGGTTATTCCCAGGTATTTGTCGTTGAAGAACAGGCCCGTCCCGATCCTGATTTCAGCACGGTGCGGTATCCTAATCCGGAAGATAAAGAGGCTTTTGCCCTGGCCCTTGATCTATCTTCTAAGAAGGAAGCTGACTTAGTTCTGGCTACTGATCCTGATGCAGATAGAGTCGGTTGTGCTGTGAAAAATGAAGCAGGAAACTATACCCTTTTAAGCGGCAATCAGTTGGGAGCGTTATTGCTGGATTATATACTTAAACAGCTCCAAGCAACAGGTATGCTGCCCCCTGACGGGGCAATGGTTAAAACGATCGTTACCAGCAACCTGGGCAGGGAAATTGCCAATTATTACGGGATTGAAACAGTGGAAACTCTGACAGGATTCAAATATATCGGAGAAAAGATTAAAGAATTCGAAGAAAAAAAAGAGCGCCAGTTTCTCTTCGGTTACGAAGAGAGCTTTGGTTATCTGTGCGGCACTTTTGTGCGTGACAAAGATGCGGTAATTGCCTCCCTCCTCACTGCGGATATGCTAAACTATTATCAAAAAGAAGGCAAAAACATACTTTCAGTACTGGAAGATATATACCTTAAATACGGCTATTTTGTGGAAGACCTCCACGCTGTGGAATTTGAAAAAACGTCCCAAATGAAGAGCATGCTGGCCAAATTCAGGGAAACACAGCTGGAAAATATATCCGGGCTCCGCGTAGTTGAAAAAAGAGACTACAAGCAGCGCCTCAAATGGAAGCTGTCAGAAAAAACCAAGGAAGAACTAAGCCTCCCCTCATCTGACACCCTCTACTATGTGCTGCAGGACGGATCCTGGTTTTGTATCCGCCCCTCCGGAACAGAGCCAAAGGTGAAGCTTTACTTTTCTGTTAAGGGCAATTCACGAAAGGAAGCAGAGCAAAAATTGGACCACTTGAAAAATGACATTTTAAACTTCGCAAGCAAACGATAGTCAACAATAGCCAACGATAAATCTTCTTTTTTAATTTCTGTATTCGACAAAGTGTCTTTTCTATGCTATAATTAAGCCAGTTGCATCCCAGAAAGACAAATAAGATATAGTGAAAAAATAAGGAATTACGCTGAAAAACAACTGTTTACTTTTTGGGACTACAGCATAAATAATAATTATCAGAAAACTAAGGAGGTTTTATTCCCAATGAGAGAGAAAGTGGAAACTGCCCTGGAAAAAATCCGTCCCGCCCTTCAGGCCGATGGCGGAGATGTATCCCTAATTGCAGTTGAAGAGGACGGTACTGTTAAGGTACAGTTAACCGGCGCCTGCGGGAGCTGCCCCATGTCTACCATGACCCTGAAGCAGGGTATTGAAAGGCTGCTTAAAGAACAGGTTCCCGGTGTTAAAGAAGTCCTCCAAGTTTAAATAATCTATCCCAAATACGCTCTATTCAATAGTTACTTAAAAGCCGGAACTCTCCGGCTTTTTTTATATATGAGTTGATTATATGCTGCTTATCTGGCACAATAAAAAGAGAAATTATTAATCCAGGAAAAAGCCACATTATAAATTGCAACAGGCCCATAACCAGGAAGGAATTATCTTATGGCCCTTTTACTGATTCGTTACGGGGAAATTGCCCTTAAAGGCAAAAACAGGCCTTTTTTCGAAAAAAAACTGCATAAAAATATTCGGAACACCTTAAAGGGCCTGGAGCCTTTCCAGGTTACTTTTGAAAAAGGCCGCTACTTTATCTCCATTCCTTCTGAAAAAATATCTCAAGCCCAGGAAAGGCTGCAGAAGGTTTTCGGAATCATTTCCATCTCCAGAGCAGTAAGAGTAAGCCTGGACCTTCAAGAAATATGCGCTGAGGCACTGCAATTGTTAAAAGACAATTATAAGCCGGGGATGAGCTTTAAAGTTAACACGCGCCGTTCCAACAAATCTTTTCACCTTACTTCACCAAAAATAAACAGCACTGTCGGAGCGTATATTTTAGAGAGTGGACTGGATATTCAGGTAGATGTTCATAACCCTCAGCTGCTGCTTACAGTTGAAATAAGAAACAAAGGTGCTTACCTTTGCGCAGCAGAAGCCGCTGGCCCCGGTGGACTCCCTGTAGGTGTAAACGGCAAAGGGATACTGCTGCTTTCAGGAGGTCTTGACAGCCCGGTGGCCGGATGGATGGCTTTGAAAAGGGGAATAGAGCTAGAGGCACTCTACTTTCATAGCCCGCCCTTTACAGGAGAAGGCGCTGTCAATAAAGCAGTTGATCTATGCAAAGTACTGGCCACTTACGGGGACCCCCTGTATCTTCACCTTGCCCCCTTCACAGAACTGCAGAAACAGATCCGGCTTAACTGTCCTGAATCCCTGATGATCACGCTGATGCGAAGATCCATGCTCCGTGTTGCTGATAAACTTGCTTATCAAAGGAAAGCGGGTGTGCTTTTTACCGGCGAAAGTCTGGGGCAGGTTTCCAGCCAGACACTGGAAAACCTTGCGGCCACTAATGAGGTCGCCTCTTTACCCATCTTAAGACCCCTGATCGGATTCGACAAAGAGGAAATTATTGACCGTGCCCGAAAAATTGAATCCTACGATATATCTACACGCCCCTTTGAAGATTGCTGCACCCTTTTTGTGCCTCCACATCCCGCAACCAGGCCTTCTATTGCTGAACTTCAAGAGGCTGAAAAAGTGATTCCCCTCAAAGAACTGGAAGAATCCTGCCTGGGAAACATAGAAACAATAAAGATTTTACCGCGGGGAGGAGAAAGGTAAGAAATGATGGCCCGGGAAGTATACCTCGATAACAGCTCTACTACCCCCATGCACCCCGAGGTGCTAAAAGAAATGCAAACTTTACTGGAAAGAAAATACGGAAACCCTTCCTCCCTGCACCGCCTGGGTAACGATGCTGAAAGAACTCTTAGTTCTTCTCGCCAGCTGTTGGCAGAACAGCTGGGGGTAAAAAGTGGGGAAATTTATTTTACTTCCGGCGGGACAGAATCCAACAATATGGCTCTAGCGGGGATAGCCCGCCGCAATTACAGGCGCGGCAAGCACCTGTTAACTTCCAAAATAGAACATCCCTCTGTGCTGGAACCACTAAAAAAACTAGAAGTGGAAGGTTTTCAGGTTACTTACCTTGAACCTGACCGTAATGGCCTTCTTGACCCTTTTCAGCTTGCCGAAACAGTAACCCCAAAAACAATACTGGTAAGCGTAATGCACGTCAATAATGAAATCGGCACCATCCAGCCTATCGCAGAAATTGCGGCCGCTATCAAACGAAAAAATCCACAAACCATAGTACATGTGGATGCGGTACAGTCATTTACAAGGCTTCCTCTATCCCCACGAGAACAGGGGATAGATGTTCTCAGCATAAGTGCCCATAAATTTCACGGACCCAAAGGTACCGGCGCCCTTTATATCCGTGGAGGTATACTGGTGGAGCCATTATTAGCAGGAGGCGAGCAAGAAAAGGGATTGCGGGCAGGCACAGAGAATACACCCGGCATCGCTGCCATGGCTTTGGCGGCCCGTCTGAACAGTGAGAACAGGAAAGAGAAAACCGCCCAGTCGAAAATTTTCAAGGAAAAGATGCTATCCTCTATTGAAACGGCACATCCCTGGGCACAGATCAACGGCCCACGTAAAGCCGAAGGTGTACCTAATATACTCAATATTTCTTTCCCGGGGCTTAAAGGAGAAATTATCCTGCACGCCCTGGAAGAACATAATATTTTTGTTTCTACCGGCTCTGCCTGCCATTCCAGAAAAAATAAGCCCAGCCATGTTCTGGAAGCGATCGGCGCAGAAAAGGCCGCCCTGGATGGAGCTATTAGAATAAGCTTTTCCAGTATGAATACCCCGGAAGAAATAGAGTACGCCGCTTCCAAAATTCCGCAGGTTATTTCGGAACTTAAAGCTTTTATGAGCTAAAAGGTTGTTCACCTAGAATACTTTTATAATGCAGAGTAGCGTTAAAATAGCTCTTTTTTTGTTGCAATAAATTTAAGACACACTCTCTCAAATGAAGGAACGATAGAGATCTTGTAAATTTTACACGACTAGAAAATTATGATAAGATAAATATAAAGAAGGTTGAATAATGAAAATTCTTTTGGCAAGAGATTCAAATAGGTGGTAGCAACTGCTTAGCTAACCATTCATCTCCACAAAATCTAAGAAAAATGGAAAGATCAAAAGCATAATTGTAAAATAATGAGATAGGGAGGTGACGCAAAGGTGGATTGGAATATTATTTTTATCGGCTTATTCATCATGGCACTTATCATAAGTATAATAGTAGCAAAAGATAATCCCACCGATTAAACTTAAGGTAAACCGTATTCCGACATTATTTGCCATACTCCCCCCAAAAAGCTTATTATTGCTTTCCTGGCTGAAGTTTATTTAACAACCAACACCTTTTTTTCACAATTCTGCACGACTGCATTACTAACACTTCCCAGCATTATACCCCAACCATCTCCTCTGCCTCTACTGCCAATTACAACCAAATCAAAATTTCCTTTTGTAGCTGCCTCACATATAGTTTTTGCAGGGTGCCCTTCTTTTAACATTGTACTTACCTCAATATTTTTTCTTTTAAAAACCTCTGCAGCGGTCTCCAAAACCTTTTTTCTTTCTTTACTCTCCTTCTCATCCAGGTTTTCCAAATGTTTACGCATTTCCGTTTCAGTTACGGCTGATTCACCATCAGATAAATACCACGATGATTTAGCATATTTTCTCTTATACGTATGAAGCAGTGTAATAACAGCAACTTCTTTCATAGCCTCAGCAAGTTTGGCCGCTTCTTCTACCACTCGATTACTATTTTCAGAACCATCTGTGCAAACTAAAATTTTCATAGAAGTATTCCTCCTTTCCCATATTATCTGTCAAAGCAGGTTGTTATTTTAATTCCATAATTATTCGAATAATCCTGCCTGTTACAAATTAACGCTATTAACTAACGATAGGATAGAATATCGCCTTCCGCCTTTTTTCCCACCCTAACGTTACCGTCCTTAAATTCATTGGCCAGTTTTATCCAGCGACATGAAAGAATGTCAAGGTGTTCAGCAATATCCCCTTCCAAAGTTTGTTCTGCACCCGGATGTGTTGGAAAAGCTCCGCAATCTTTGATCATCCTTCTAAGAGATGCAGGTGCATCTATTATAGGACAGGGAGCCAGATGGTTGTCGTTAAAGGGTTGTTCTTTCTGATAAGCTTTAAAAAAAGGATTCAATAAAACCTCTTTCAGGCTTTTCCCTTTGATGTTATCTACAGCAAAATGCACAAAAGCACACGGCTCCACATCACCTGCTGCATTTATATGAAAGTATTGCCTCCCTCCGGCAATACACCCTTTTGTATACTCTCCATCGTTCCAAAAGTCTGCAATAAATATGGGCTTGTTTTTTCTCAGTTCCCTAATCCTTTTTACCAACCAGAGCCTTTGTTCCGGCGTAATCATCAGGTCAATATTAGGGTTTCGCCCTACAGGAATATAGTGAAAGGACCAGATATAAATAATCCCCTTCTCGATGAGAAAATCAATAAATTCATCGCTGAAAAGCTCATATACATTTTTCGTGGTAACTGTTAGTGAAGCTCCGCTAAAAACCCCTCTTTCACGCAGGAGATCCATTGAATTGATCGCCTTATCAAAAGTACCCGCTCCCCTGCGAGCGTCAGTGCTATCACGCCAACCTTCAAGACTTATGGTAGGCGTGAGGTTAGCCAGTTCCGCAAGACGATCTGCCGTTTTTTCATCAATCAGTGTTCCATTAGTATATACCATGAATACTGAATCTGTATGCTCAGCAGCTATTTCCAGCAGGTACGGATAGCAAAAAGGTTCTCCTCCTGAAAGAACAATCCAGTGTATACCCAGTTCCCTCGCTTCTGTTATAATGCGGTTTAAAAGCTCTGGTTCCAGGCGGTCAACCTTGTTGTATTCACCAGCCCAGCAACCCTCACAGCGCAGATTGCAGGCGGAAGTAGGATCAATCAGAATTAAGCAGGGAACGGAAACACCCATTTCACTGGATATTTTTTCCCTTTTGGAACGGCCCAGAAAGGTGCCATTTATTACCCAGGAATTGATGGCATTAGATAACATCCTAGGATTACAAACGATTCGCTGTGCCTGTTCCATAACAGGTAAATTATCTTGGAAATGATTTTTTAAGGATCTCACAATATTAATATGCTCAGGAATTACAGCTACCTTTTCCAAAAAATTTAATATAGTAAATATATTTTTTTGCGGTTCCCTGGAAATATAACCGATAGCCTTCTCTACAGCATACTCAGCAGCCTGCTTCTTAACCGATTCGAATGCCACCTTCCTCATCCTCCTTCTTTGCTGTTTTACATTTGCTATTTACTCAACCGAAAAGTCTTCTAGATCGTTTAGCAATCCAAACTTCGGGGCAACATCAAAAAAATTTCACTTATTATCTCGACATTGTTCACAATAACCAAAAAAACGAGTGGAGGAAGAAACCACCAGAAAGTTTGTCTTACCATGCGATGGAGGAGTTACATTCCTTGAGTCTGATTCCAATATTTTACCGCAAGAAAGACAGATGAGGTGATTATGCCGGCCATCTCTTTTGAGTTCATAGCGGATGCGGCCATCCTCCAGAACTAGGGATTGTACGATAGAAAGCCTGGAGAAAAGCTCTAATGTTCGGTAGACCGTGGCTAACCCAAGTTGGGGACAATTATTTTTAGCTATACGGTATATTTCTTCCGCAGTTAGATGCTCTTCCTCTTTGCTGCCATATAGAACAAGCAGAACAGATTTACGTTGAGGAGTAAGACGAAATTTGCTTTCTACAAGTTTTTCTGTCCCTGGAATTTTTTCGCAACGTGAAGACATAAATTTAATCCTCCCTGCTTATATAGCTTGATCCTACCGAACAATAGAGCTAGTAAAAAATTGCTTTTCTTAGATTTACTGATAGGAATAGGTGACTGTTCAATCATCTTGGCTTCGATTATGATAGAACAGTCACCCAGGCAACATTCATTTATAATTTCTCAAATTACAGTAGGATTAATCTTCATAATATTTAGCTACGTCTTCTAAATTATTTTCCAACATTCTTAGCTGCTCTCTGAAATATTTTGCCTTTTCTTCTAGTAATCTTTTTTCTCCAACTGCTCTGCTACCGTAAAACAATGGTGTGCGGTATCCAGGCTTCCACCAACGCCTGCGCCCCTGCACAGGGTTGGCAAAGCCTGGCATTGGATATCCTGCACAGTAACCTGCAAACCTTCCTTTCCCAGAGCCAGACCCTAAGGGCCCTGTACCATCTCCACCAGGCATTCTCTAATCCCTCCTTTTTTTGTTATGTTCGAAGTACTCTGCACAAACATTTTGGACTTATATTCATATTAATATTAAACAATATATTGGACATATGTCAATTTCTATTAAAGGCTGAATAATTGTATAAGAAGCGCTTAGAACAAATAAGCAGCAATTTTTAATGATAATGAGAATCTTTCTCTACGATACGGTATACTTCTTATGATGTTAATAAGATTTAAGCAAAATCATAATTACACTATGAATAGCACTTAGGTTAAAATTAAACATAGTAAATGTTGTCTGCCAATTCAATACATTCTTCTGAATCGTGTGTAACATAAAGGGTCGTCAGTATTAACTTCCTTTGCAGCCTCTTAAATTGACGCCTGAGTCGAATAACAATATTTTCATCGAGGCTGTTTAAAGGCTCGTCCATCAACAAAACACCTGGACGTGGAGCAAACGTTCTTGCTAATGCTACCCTCCGCTTTTCTCCACCGCTTAAATTTTGCGGGTAGCGATTTTCCAGGTGGGTGATTTCAAAAAGTTCCATCAATTCATCTACCTGTTCCTTTATTTTCTCTGGGGGAATTTTTTTTATTTTCAAACCGTAAGCAATATTATTGAAAACAGATAGGTGCGGGAACAAATGGAGGCCCTGGAACAGGTAACCAATATTTCTTTTTTGGGGTGGAACACAATCCATAGGTACATCGTTAAAAAAAACATACCCTTCATAAGCAATCAACCCTGCAACGATATTAAGCAAAGTCGTTTTGCCTGATCCTGTAGGGCCATAAATAACCCGCAATTCACCACGGTCAACCTTTAAAGAATAAGAACGTTCTACAAAACTTGGTTTAGCGTCGCATACTTTTATTTCAGGCATCCGGGTTCCTCCATTTAGAAGTTAACTTATTTTCTATCAATAGAAATATTTTTTCTGAACAGAAACACAACAAAGATAAAATTAGTAAGCAAACAATAATAATGTCGACTCTCAGTAAGCTTTCACCTTTCATTAATAATGATCCTAAACCAGTGGATATGGCTACCATTTCTGCAGCAATAATTACTCGCCAAGCCATGCCGGCTTCCAGTTTTAAGCCCGTAAAAATGTTGGGTAATGCCAGCGGAAGCACTATGGTGGTTAAAACCTGCCACTCTGAAGCCCCCAGCATTTTTGATGCTTTGACCAAACTTAGATCAACACTTTTCACACCCGTCATAGTGTTGTAAAGCATAGGGAAAAAAGCACAAATAAAGACAATCATCACCGGCAGTAATTCATTAATACCTATCCATAGAATAAAAAGCGGCAACCATCCAATAGCAGGGATGGGGTAAAGAATGCTAATAATTGGACTAATATTGCTTCGAATAACCTCATTCCATCCCATAGCGATTCCTAAAACTAAACCGGTACAAGCTCCCAAGAAAAACCCGGCTGCCACTCTTAAAAAACTTGCCTTTACATGGTTAAATAGCAAACCTTCGCTTACTAGTAAACAAAAACACTTAAACACCTGTGAAGCAGGTGGAAATAAACTTTGATCTGGGAAAAAGTATCGTGAGCTAATTTCCCAGACGATAAACAGGAGAATAACAGGTTTAAGTGTATTTAAGTAAGAAATAATTATTTTAGCCACGAAAGCACCTATTTAAAAATTTTGAAAAAGAATTTCTTCTGCAGGAAAGGAGCTTTGAATATAATCCAAGGTTTCCAGGTAATCTATAGCTTCCTGAATTTCTTCGTGCTGCAGCTTTACACAATATTTATGATTGGTCAACGCTTTTTCCAAAATAGCAAGTGTAAATCTATAATTATCCCGGGGGAAAGCGTCACCTGTTTGTTCAATTATACCCGATGTTACATTAAGGTGATTGAAAATGATCTCGGCTGTTTCATGTGGATTATCATTAACCCAAGCAGTTGCCTTTGCGTTTACCTGTAGCATTTTTTCTACCAAGTCTGGATTTTCTTTAATTAATTCATCTTTAACCACAAGGACACTGCCTTGCATTTCAGGCCATATTTCTGCGCCAGAAATAAACATTTTAAATCCACAGGCTTCGGCCAATGAAGCATAATGCTCAGGCAACATTACTACATCCAGATCACCTTTAATAAACAAAAGTATCTGTTTATGAGGGGTTAATCGTGATATATTTTCCAAGACTCTTTCTCTATCAAGATCGTGTTTTTCAATAAGGAGGTGAAGAGCTACATCTGCGGCACTGCCTTCCCTGGGACATCCTATACGAATATCTTTTTTCTCTAAATCGTTTAAAGTCTTGATTTCTGTTGGATTAACCACCATTCCATATCCATATTTATGAGTACCAGCAATAATTTTCAGATCAACCCCGCCATTAGCATAAGCTATAATAGCCGGAGTCAGGCAAATATAAGCAGCCTGTACCTCCCCGCGGGTCAGTGCTGCAGCAAGTGCCAAACCCGTTTCATAGGTTTCATATGTGCCAACATTTATGCCTTCTTCTGCGAACCAGTTCTTTTCTAACGCAATAAAAGCAGCAGCAGCATGACTGTTCTGCTCCAGAGCTAGTCCAATTTCCCCCTGTTTCTCTCGGCATCCGGAAAAGACAAGAAAACTGTTCAACAACAATAACAATATTATAAATGATGCACTTTTTTTGACAAAAACCACGGCACCTTTCCCCCTCCGTTAATTAAGTACTCAATGGACAGAACCAAGACAATTTCAGTAGCCGCGATGAGCCTGCAATCGTTGTTCCGTAATAAATTATTTTCTCCTTATCCATAAACATGTTGATAGTTCTGTTGGTAAGGACAGTGCCGGTGACCAAAGCCAGGTCACACCACTCCAGGTTTTCAGAAGTAGAAGCTTCTCCTTCCACAGAAACCTGCCCAACTTTCTTTCCCCAGTTTTCCCTATCGAGATCGTTAATGCGCAGCGGGAAATTAACTTCCAGAACTTCCGCCATTCGCGGTTGAAAACCCACCAGGCTGATCTTTGGATGAACCAGGTGACAATAATTTTTCAGATATACCGGTAATTCACGGGCACATGACTGGGGCTGCTCATTTTTGCAATGCTCGCTGGCCGGGATCAATCTCAGGTATCGCATAGTAGCGTTTAAAGCAGCTATAAAAATGGTTATTTCTTGGCTGTTATGTAAGGGAAGCTTCAAAACTTGGGAAAGGCTCCCATGAAAACTACCTACACTACTGCTGTATGCCTGTCCTGCTACTCCCTTAAAGACAGCCTCTGTTAAGGATTCTTTGCCTTTTAATAAAGCATAGTCTTTCTCCTTTGGGTTACCAAGGGCTTGCTCGGGAGAAAGTGGGCGAGCCGTGATTTTTACCTGGTCCTCAAAAAGATTGTTATCGATGAGGATATTTTTCCACGTTGACCATAGTTTTTTATATATATCTGTTTCTGTAAAGAACATAGCTAAGAACCTCCTGTTTTTATTTGAAATTTGAAATATCAGTTAATAATTGAATATCATAAAGCGTTATACTTAGTTTAATATAACGAATTGCAAAAAAAACACGGTAATGCTTAACTTTTCTTTTTTCTATAAAACTTTTCTATAAAACACAAAAAAACCCTTACGGGACATAAAGAAAATATTTATACAAAAAGAGCATCAGATTGCTAAATATTTTTTGACCTGCTCCCAAGTTTCGTTAATTCTCTTTGCTGCAGGACTATCCCCGTATTCCACAACTGATACACCTTGGAGCATTGCTTCCGTAACCTTCCTATCCAAAGGAACTTTACCTGCTACGGGCACTTCAGCGGAATTACAGTACTCTTCTATCTTGTATGTATTCTCTTCGTCCAAATCATAGCGATTAATACAGACCAGTGCAGGTACTTTAAAATGCCTGCAAACTGCCAGCACACGCTCCATGTCATGAACTCCAGGCAAAGTAGGTTCGGTCACTACCAGTGCAACACTAACACCTGCCAAAGAGGCTATAACAGGACAGCCGATACCTGGCGGGCCATCGGTAATAATACGCTGTTTGCTTTCTTCATTAGCAACCTCCTTGGCTTTATTCCGGACCAGGGTAACCAACTTGCCGGAATTCTCCTCCGCTATCCCGAGGCGTGCGTGCACCAAGGGGCCATGAGCAGTTTGAGAAATAAACCACTGCCCTGAAATCACCTCTTCATAAACTATAGCTTCTTCAGGACAGGAATGGTAGCAAACACCGCATCCTTCGCAGGAAAGGAGATCAACATCGTAAGCATTCGAAATTGCATCAAAACGACAAAGTTCACGGCACAAATTACAGCCCGTGCACTTATCATGATTAATAAATGCTTTCTTCGAAGCCCGAAAATCATGTCGCTCCAAGAGGGCAGGATGCATTATTAGACTCAGGTTAGCAGCATCAACATCACAATCTGTAAAGACGCTATCCGTGGAAAGAGCAGCAAAACAACCCGTAATAGAAGTTTTGCCGGTGCCACCTTTTCCACTTATAACAGATATTTCTTTCATATTCATTTCCCTTCCATCCTGCTTTTTATTTATAAAGCTTCATCCGTAACAGGATTTGATCCCACAATTCCCTGAACCGTTTTTCCCAGAATGAGGAATGCATTGCTATTGGTTCACCCCTGGCATAAAGAACAGCTAACTCTCTGTCCCAGGGAATCTGCATAAGAACAGGCAGTCCTTCTTCCCGGCAGTATCTCTCAACATCTCTATTGCCCACATCTGCCTGATTAATAAGCACACCTGCTGGAACATGAAGCTTTTTTAACATCTCCACGGCCAGTTCCAGGTCGTGAAGACCAAAGGGAGTAGGTTCCGTTACCAACAGGCAAAAATCACTTTCCCGTATTGTTTCAACTACCGGGCAGGAAGTACCAGGCGGAGCATCAATCAGAACATGTTTTAAAGGATCAATTTTCTTTTTTAGGGCATTGATGACTGGAGGGGACATGGCCTCTCCAGGATTTAAGCTCCCTTGTAAAAAATCAAATCCGTATGCTTTTCCCTCTTCTATCAGGCCTATACCACGAGGTACTTCTGAAATAGCTCCTTTCGGGCAAAAGTAGCTGCAGCCTCCACAGCCATGGCAAAGTTCGGGGAAAACCAGTACACTTTCTCCAAGAACTGCCAGGGCATTGAAGGCACATATCTCTGAACACCGTCCACATTTGCTGCATTTTTCTTCATTTATCTCAGGAACTAAAATATTGACCGTTTCAGAAATATTAAAATCAGGTTTCAGAAAAATGTGCGCATTAGGTTCCTCCACATCGCAGTCTATAAACTGAAGCTCTTCCTGGCTTTGCGTCAGGGCCAGGTTAACAGCAACGGTGGTTTTCCCTGTTCCTCCTTTTCCACTGGCTATCGAAATAATCATTTATATCTCTCCAATTTATAGTGCTTATCATAATGCTGCAAAGTGTAAACTAGTACATCAAAAATTATGTACCGACCCGGGAGGCTGTGGACACTTTACTCCCGGGTCCTGACCTTACTGGCTCTTCTGCTCATTTTCTAAATCAGCCAGCTTTTTTTCAATTTCCTCAAGTTCTGATCTTACGGCTTCTGCCTGCTGCTTTAGATAGTCAGCCTCTTCTTCAGGTTCAGGCTCCGGAACAAGCATCCAGGGCGGATAAGGAAAATAGCCCGCACCATACCGGTGGCATGGCCCAAACCAGCCAGGGTAAAAACCTGCAGCAGCAGCAGCACTATTGGTATAAGCACCGCCTCTAAAGCCACCGCTTCCTGGAACCCAACCAGTGCCCCTTTTCCAAAATCCGGGGCCGTACCAATATCTACCTCTTGGCATCGTTCTTCCCTCCCTTCAGTTAATATGTTCCCTTTCTCCCTAATTGTTTGCGCAACTTTCATTTAATACTTTTTGCCGGTCATATTTTACTCTTCGTGACAGTCATGAGTCCCACCATGCTGACCATGCTCACAAAGGCTTTCCCCTCCTGCCAGGCTGCCATAAAGATAGCTGTTGATAGCTTCTTCTACCGGTCCCGTAACACCGATAATTGTTTTGATCTCCTGTTCAGCAAAGAGATTCTGAGCCCGAGGACCCATTCCGCCGGCAATCACACAATCAACACCTTTTTCCGCCAGGAAACGAGGCAAAAAGCCGGGCTGATGGCCTGGATTAAGGACGGTAGTTTTATTCGTCGCTACACCGCCTTCAATATCTACCAGGGTATAGGCAGAGCAGCGTCCAAAATGCTGTGCTACTTCTGTTCCCTCAGTAGCGACAGCAACTTTAAGATCCTGCGAAAGGTGTTCGGTCCCCCTTCTCTCAGAGGAGGAGTCCAATCCAGCATGGGGGCTCACGGTTGCCTCGACCACCGGGCTGCAGTTCCCATGAAGGTACTGTTCCAGGGCTTCAGTTAGAGGCATTTCTGAAATTGAATAGACCTCCATCTCAGCTGATTTTAAAATGCTTGAGGCGTTAGGTCCCACATCACCTGTAAGAAGCACATCGGGTTTTTGTTCTAGCAAAAACTGTGCTGCCTTAACTCCCGCCCCACTACCCTCCACGGAGCCGGGGTTAGGCATAAAAGTCCATGTTTCTTTTTCCGTATCGAAAAAAGCATAAAATGGGCACCTTCCGAAACGCGGTTCAAGTGAGGAGTTCTCTTCTTTACCGTTAGCACTAATAGCTATAATCATTATTACATTCCTCCTGTTTGTGTTTTCATTTGATGTGATTCCAGCAATTTATGGAACAGATCACTGCTATATTCCTCTACAGAGCCACTATCACAGCATTTTGCCAGACTTTGATCAAGAGGAAGACTGGCTAAGAATGGAATACCCGTCAAACTTGCCACTTCCGCTCCTTTACTCTTACCAAATATTTCTATTTTTGTTTGACAATGGGGGCAATACTGATAGCTCATATTTTCCACCAGGCCCAAGATTGGGATATCCATGGCACCTGCCATCTTCATGGCCTTTTTGACGACCATTATCGCCAGATCCTGGGGTGAACTAACAATAACCAACCCATCTAATGAAATGGACTGCATAACGGTGAGCGGAACATCTGACGTGCCTGGTGGTAGGTCAATAAAAAGATAATCCAACTCACCCCACTCCACTTCTCTCCAAAATTGACTTACTGTATTACCGATGAGCGGCCCGCGCCAGATAACAGGGTCATCTTCATGCATTAACAACAAATTTAATGACATAATCTTTATACCCAGTTTACTCTGGGTAGGAGCAAGACCTTTTGCCCCGTCAGAAACCTTTAATCCAAACATTTTTGGTATACTGGGGCCGGTAATATCTGCATCCAAGATACCCACTTTATACCCGTGTTTGCTGGCACCCGCCGCTAGCAGGGCAGTTATCGAGGATTTTCCCACTCCTCCTTTCCCGCTCATAACGGCAATGACATGTTTAACATCAGGGCGGATTATTTTTTCCGGTCTTTTGCTTTCTTGATTTTGAGAAGCTTTACAATTCACTCAAACAGATCTCCTTTCGACTCTCAATTTTTTATTAACAGGTGTGTAAAAAGGTAGGGATTAAGCACTTCAATATGAGTTCCCTTCATCCCCAGCGAACGAGATTCTATTACACCAGCACTTTCAAGCTTGCGCAGGGCATTAACAATAACAGAACGGGTTATACCCGCTTGGTCAGCAATTTTGCTTGCCACCAACAACCCTCTATCGTTTTGAAGTTCATTAAAAACTTCCTCCAATGCCTCATGCTCCGAATATGAAAGTGTACTAATAGCCAACTTGCTGATTTCCTGTTGTCGTATTTCCTCTTCCGATTTTTCCGCCTTGGAACGCAGTATCTCCATACCCACTACCGTTGCACCTGTTTCGGAAAGAATAAGATCTTCGGGTTCAAAAACTTCATTAAAGCGAGCCAGCAGTAAGGTACCCAACCGCTCCCCGGCGCCTAAAATCGGTATGACAGTAACTAATTTTCCTGTAAACAAGCATTCTGCATCTTCCCAAAAAACACATCTATTACGTTTCTGTTTAAGGTTGTCCCTCAATTCATCATCCCTTAAAAGAAACTGGTTATACTTTTCCGGGAAATACATCTTTTTTAAAACCCGATTAACCATGATTTCACACTCGTATTCATCGACAAGAGCATATCCCATAATAATACCTGCTCTGTCCACGATATACACATTTGCCTTAATTACATCTTTGAGCACCATGGCAATTTCCTTAAAATCAACGTACCTGCCTTCACCTTTTTGAAAAATTTTGTTAATAGAACGGGTTTTTTCCAACATTTGAGAGGCTATCATCATTATCGCCCTCTTTCTTATTTAAATTATTACACATTTATAACTCTCCCTTCAGGTCTTATCTTTGAGCCGGCTTCTGTAATCAAGTATAGCCTGGTGCAGCGCCTCTGCCCCAAGATTGGAACAGTGAACCTTGGGGTCGGGTAGCCCCCCCAGTGCCTCAAGGACATCAAGATCTTCTATTTGCATAGCTTCATCGAGGCTTTTCCCCTGTGCTAACTCAGTTAACACACTGCTTGTAGCTATAGCTGCAGGGCAACCATAAATCTGAAATTTAATGTCACAGATACGCTCTTCCTTTACTTTTATATTGATGCACAGATAATCACCGCAGGAAGGATCACCAATGGCTCCTATACCGTCAGCATCAGCTATAGTGCCTACATTGCGGGGATTCGAAAAATGTTCTAATACTTTCTCAGCGTACATGAAACCATCCTTTCATAAATTACCGCTAATTATTTTTTTCTCCATTATGTACTTATGTCCAATTAAATGTTAACCATAAAGTGTGCATATGTCAATTACTATTTTGAACTTTCTGCGCCTTTGGGGAGCGAATAGGCAGGAATATACTTGAATTAATGCTGATAATGAGAATCTTTCTCTGTTTATAGCCTGCTGGCAAATTAGAAAGATTTTCTTACAGCTGTTTTTATTTAAGTCAAGATCAGGTATAATGAACTAATCTGGTAGTTCTCTTGCAATCTCCACAGGAACCGGAGAAGAACAATCGTTTACTCAAATAATTCTTATATTGATGGGAGGATTTCTCGTGCCGTACAGAATCTTTAATTTTAATCCTGGCCCAGCCACTCTTCCGCTGGAAGTTTTGGAAGAGGCCCGAGAAGAAATGTTAAACTACCGCAACACCGGGCTTTCTATAATGGAAATGAGCCACCGCTCCCCTGAATTTGAAGAAATCATAGACTCTGCTCAGTCACTTTTCCTGGAATTGGCAGAACTCTCAACTGCATACCAGGTACTTTTTCTCCAGGGCGGAGCCAGCTTGCAATTTTCCATGATCCCCTTCAATTTTCTAACCTCTGATACCACTGCTGATTATATTATCACCGGCAGTTTTGCCAAAAAAGCCATGCAGGAGGCGGCCAAGATAGGAAACACAAACGTGGCTGCCAGTAATGATGTAACAAACTATACTACCATTCCTCGCCCTGAAGACATTACTCTAAGCCCCAACAGCGCCTATCTTCACTTTACCACTAATAATACTATATATGGCACACAATGGAATTATGTGCCGGATAGCGGCACAGTTCCCCTCATTGCTGATATGTCCAGCGATATACTCTCCCGCAAAATAGAGATGCATAGATTTGCTTTGGTTTATGCCGGTGCCCAAAAAAACCTGGGTCCTGCCGGAGTTACTGCGGTTATTATCCATAAAAGCCTGTTAGAAAAAGCCTCTGCTTCTTTACCTGCAATGCTTAGTTACAAGACTCATGCTGAAAACGGATCCCTTTTCAATACTCCCCCCTGTTTTCCTATATACATTGTAAAACTGGTTCTGGAATGGATTAAGAAAAAAGGCGGCCTCAGCGCTATTCAGGAAACAAATGAGCAGAAAGCTGACCTTCTTTATCAGGCCATCGATAACAGTGGTGGTTATTATATTGGGCATGCTGCAAAAGAGGACCGTTCTATCATGAACGTAACTTTCCGGCTCCCGGAAGAGGGACTGGAAAAAACTTTTCTGGAGGAAGCCGCTGCAGAGGGGCTTAAAGGGTTAAAAGGCCACCGCTCCGTGGGTGGTATAAGAGCTTCTATCTATAACGCCATGCCTTATGAAGGCTGTGAAGCCCTTGCCCAGTTTATGAAGGAATTCCCAAAAAAACACTAGTCAGATAAATTTGTTCACCAAAGCAGTCCTTTAAAAAATACCTTTCCTGGGGAGGTGTCCAGTATTCTATCGAAAAAAGCAATGCAGATTTCTCCGTCACCTACTTTAACCATTGACAGCAAGGCAAAACAAATGAAAAGCGAAGGCAAAGACGTTATAGGCTTCGGCGCAGGCGAGCCGGATTTCGACACCCCGGAACATATTAAAGAAGCCGCTATTAGAGCCATCAGGCAGGGATTTACCAAATACACTCCTGCGAGTGGCACCCCGGAGCTGAAACAGGCTGTTTGCCAAAAGCTATACGAAGATAATGGGCTGTTTTACGAGGCTGAGCAGGTGGTCATCAGTAATGGTGCCAAGCACTCCCTGAACAACATATTCGCAGCTCTTTTAAATTACAAAGACGAAGTAATTATACCTGCCCCATACTGGGTCAGCTATCCCGAGCTGGTCAAACTGCACGACGGCACCCCTGTGATTGTCTCCACTCGTAAAGAAAATAACTTCAAGCTGACAGCAGAGGAATTTAAAAAAGCTCTTACCTCAAACACAAAAGCCCTGGTCATCAACACTCCTTCCAATCCCACAGGCCAGGTCTACAAAAAAGCTGAGCTTGAAAAACTGGCAGAAGTTTGCGTGGAAAATAATATAATAATCATTTCCGATGAAGTTTATGAACGATTGATATACGGGTCTTCCAGTCATATCTCCCCGGCCTCACTGGGAGAAGAAGCAAAGAAGTTGACTATAGTGGTCAATGGAGTTTCCAAGGCATTTTCTATGACCGGTTGGCGCATAGGATATGCGGCTTCTGAAAAAGCGATAGCTAAAGCCATGTCTGATATTCAAGGGCATGCCACCTCAAACCCCAATTCTATTGCACAGAAAGCGGCATATGCCGCTCTCGATGGGCCCGGTGATTGCGTAGAAGAAATGCGCCAGGCATTTGAAAAACGCAAAAACTTCATGTTAAGTAAAATACGAGAAATGCCTTTTATATCATGTATAAAACCAGAGGGCGCTTTTTACATTTTTTTAAACGTAACCCAGACCTTTGGAAAACAGTTCCGTGGGAAAAAGATACAAAACGGGGAACACCTGGCAGAGCTTTTACTGGAAAATTACCGGGTAGCCCTTGTCCCCGGCAGAGGCTTCGGGGCACCGGAATATGTCCGCGTTTCCTTTGCCACCTCTATGGAAAATATCATTATTGGACTGGAACGTATTGAAGCTTTCCTTACAGAGCTAGAATAATACAGCTGGCGCAGCAGAAAAAAAGAGGGCACAACAGCTACTCACCAAAGTAGGTTTATGATTCCCTGTCACAGTAAAGCATACCATCTTCAGCCAGGTTTTCCTTTTTTATTTCTCGAATGACAATCTTGACGGCCTCCGGTTGGCAATTAACCGTTCTTACCAGGGACCTGGTTACTTCTTTAACCATCTCCCTTTTTTGTTCTATTGTCCTTCCCTCAAACATCTCGATCTGCACTATGGGCATGAAATAACCTCCTATCTCATTATTTAAAAACCTCTTAAATCCACAGCCTTAACATATTCCAGGCATAGATAAACCGCTTCATAAATATCTTCTGGGGGAAGATATTCATGGACATTAAAAGAAGAGTCGATTAAATCTGAAGAAGATAAAAAGCGCTGCAGCACAAACCTGCGGCACCCTCCTACCGCCTGGGCAATTTTAATAATATCTTCCTTATCTAACAAATCAGGAACAAAAGTAGTACGAAACTCGTGTTCTACCACGTTATTTTTTACAATATTGATGGTTTCTTTAAGGGCGGAGGTATCAACTCTGACACCGGTTACCAAACTATATTTTTCAAATGGTGCTTTAATATCAATAGCAATAAAGTCCAGCATTTTATCTTCCAAAAGGCGGCTTATAATACCGGGTTTCATTCCATTGGTATCCAGTTTTACACTTAAACCTAAATTTTTTATTTCTCCGATAAAAGCCGGCAAGTCTTCCTGCAAAGTCGGTTCACCACCCGAAATACAGACCCCGTCAAGGAAAGAAATTCTCTTTTGCAGAAAAGTAAGCACCTCGTCTATAGGAAAAAAGGGGAGTGTTTCAGGTTCTAACACAAGGTCTTTGTTGTAACAATACAGGCAGCGCAGATTACAGCCTCCCACAAAAATGGTACAACAAACCTTTCCCGGATAATCAATAAGGCTGGTCTTCTGCAATCCCCTGATATCCAAAGAAGAGCTCTCCCTCTGTTTTTATACTTTTTATACTTAAAGTATCACTCTGCTTCTTTCTCCCAAAGTTCTGCTCTTGCAAAAGTGCGGCTTCTTTCCTTGATAACTATCAGAACCTCTTCTCCAACCAGGCTGCCCGCGTTTTCAATATCCAGAATATAGCCATGAAGCCTTGCAATACCCCTTCCAGCATCGGTGGAGTGTGGCTCTTCTATAGTAACACGATATATTCCGCCTTCTTCTACGGGAAGGGCATGCTTTTCCACTTCTTTTAGCTGTCCAGCCATAATTATTTTATAATTTTCCAGGTGCATACTGTCTGAACCTCTGATAAAGATAGTTTTCCCCATCTGTGTTTCCAATTTTTTTAAATATAAACCGCCTCCTCCTATAAGGAGCGCTGCTACCTCGCTATTCATCTCCACCAGCACAGCTTCAACATCTTTTTTGTTAAGTGTTTTTTTCAGTTCTCGCTCTATTTTGCTGCTTACAGCTTCAGGAGAAAGCAACTTGCCCTTGCCCTGGCAATACGAGCAGGGCTGCTGCATAACCGAAGAAAGTCCTTGTTTAACTTTCTTGCGCGTTATTTCCACCAGGCCTAAAGAGGTAAGCCCCAGGACATTGTTTCTGGTCCTGTCTTTGCTCATCTCTTCCCGAAGTTTTTCAAGTATTTGCTGACGATGTTCATAAGTGCTCATATCAATAAAATCAGCGATAACTATTCCACCAATATCTCTCAAACGGATCTGCCTGACAATCTCCGCTGCAGCTTCCATATTGGTTTTGAATATAGTTTCTTCCAGGTCGGTTTTACCGGTAAATTTGCCTGTATTTACGTCCACTACCGTAAGGGCTTCTGTTTCATCAAATATAAGATATCCCCCGCTTTCAAGGCGCACCATACGGCTTAATGAACGATCCAATTCTTCTTCAACCCCAAAACGTTCAAAAATAGGCTCAATATTTTTATAATAAAAGACCCTGTTCTGCAGATGTGGAGAAAGATATTCCAGTATATCATGAACCTTTAAGTACTCCCTGTGGTTATCAATAATAAACTGGCTTATTGAATCATTGAATAGATCACGAATAATTCGATATATCAATCCCATATCAGTATGAAGCACCGTGGGAGCATCTTCTTTTTTAAGGTTCGTTTTAATCTTCTCCAGTAAGTTAAATAAAAAATCAAGATCTTTTTTCAGGCTCTCTGCATCAGCACCCTGAGCCGCGGTCCTGACTATTACCCCTACCCCCGGAGGTTTAATTCCCTCCATTTCCTGCTTTAGCCGCTCTCTTTCACCGGGGTCCTGTATTTTTTTGGAAATTCCCACATAGTTATAGCCGGGCATAAGGACCAGGTATCTTCCGGGTAGAGTGATTTCACCCGTCAACCGCGCCCCTTTACTCCCAAATGGCTCCTTCATAATCTGCACCATAATTTCTTCTTTGATATGCAGTAGCCTCTGTATGGGATATCTTTCCGCAGTGCCGTTGTCTCCTTTTGGTTGTGGTATGTCATCCACAAACAAAAAGGCGTTCCTATCCTCACCGATATTTACAAATGCGGCCTGCATTCCTGGCAGGACATTTTCTACTACCCCTTTATAAATATTTCCCACAAGGTGCTGCTGCAAAGGTCTTTCGATATATATTTCCATTACCCTGCCGTCTTCCAGCAGGGCCACCCTCGTCTCCTTCTGGTTGTAATTTACAACAATTTTTCTCTCCATGCTTTTACCTCGTTAATATTATTATAAGCAGCCCCGCCCGGAGTTAACAGTTTTTCCCCAACTCTAAAAAACAAGGACTCCCTGGTAAGTATAGTCCCCTTTCTTAGTTCCGGAAGCTGCAAAAGCTCCAGTATCTCTTCAGGTCTGGCTCCCCCGCTGCTGCCAGTAACCAGAAGCATGAATAGGTTTCTGGAGCCACCAATTTCTTCTTCCCATAAATCTAAAATGAAAGGTCTGATATCAACCTGTTTTTTGCCCTTTTTGTGCTGTCGTTCTTTGGGCAATTGCTCAGCAGAAAGCAGGTTGCCAATATTCTGCTGCAAAGAACCGGGATCCATCTCAAGCCTCGCCCGGTAGAGCGCAGCCCCAATAAGCGCTGAAATAGCCGGTTCTTCCAGGCTTATACTGCAAATATTTTTAACAATCAAGCCCATCGGTAACTGCTTATTAATCCTTTTTTCCAGCAACTCCATTTGCATTTGACGGGTTAAAAAAAGGTCCAGGTACTCATTTATCCCCTCTATTCCTATCCCCAACGGGGCAGCAAAAACAACCCGGGGCTGGGGACTAAACCCCTGGCTGTAGGCCAGAGGAATCTTGGCCCTCCGCAAGGCCCGCAAAAAAGTGCGCTGCAGATCCAGATGAGATATATATTTCAACATACCAGACTTAGCAAAGCATACTCTAAAGCGCTCCATTAGATCTGTTCACCTTTACCGTTTTGCTTTGAACAAGCTTCCAAGCCACAGCCGGCACAGTTTCCCCAGCGGCAATCTCCAGTTGTTATGCCTTCAACAGCTCTCTGGTGTTCTCTAATCAAAAAATCTTTGCATACTCCGGTGCTAATATGATCCCAGGGAAGGGGGTCATCATAAGATGGGCTGTGCAATGCATAAGACTCGCCCTTTATACCCACCGCTTGAAAAGCTTGCATCCAGGCAGAAAAAGAAAACATATCGCTCCAGGCATCCATCCGACAACCCTTAGTGAACGCTTTCTCCAGAACTGCGGCCAGTTTCCTGTCACCACGTGCAAAGACCGCTTCTATAAAACTGTTTTCTGCATTATGCCATGTAAAATCCACCCCTTTCATTTTTTGAAACCGCTCTCGTAAAAATAATTGCCGTCGCTTTACTTCCGGAATATTAAGTTGTTGTTCCCACTGAAAAGGCGTATGGGGCTTAGGCACAAAATTGGAGACGCTTACACTGACTCTGGATTTATTGCCCCTGCCTCCACTTTTGGGGGGCGTAAAAGAGCTGATTTTTTGCACCAGTTTCACCATTTCCCGCAGGTCATCATATGTTTCCGTCGGAAGCCCTATCATAAAATAAAGCTTAATATGACCTCTACCTGTCCTAAAAGCATCCCTGGAAGCTTCCAAGATTTCCTCTTCGGTAATATTCTTATTGATCACGTCCCGTAACCGCTGTGAGCCTGCTTCAGGGGCAAAAGTGATTCCGCTTGCTTTATTCTTTTGGATCCTCTCCATCAATTTTACCCCGAAAGGATCTGCCCTGAGAGATGGAAGGGAAAGTCTTATATTCTCATCTAACTCAGCTTCCAACTTTTCCAGCAGCTCTTCAATATATGGATAATCACTGCTGCTAAGAGATGAAAGAGAAATTTCTTCCAATCCCGTCTGGTTTATAATATCTTTAGCTTGTTGAGATAACTTGGATACAGTCCGCTCCCTTACCGGCCTATAGATAATTCCGGCCTGGCAGAAGCGGCACCCCTGAGAACAGCCCCGAAAGAGCTCCAGGGTAGCCCTGTCATGTACTACTTCCATAAAAGGCACAATGAATGAACAGGGATAAGGGGCCTCCTCCAGGTTCAGCACTGTTCTCTTCTCGACAGGCAGGGAAGCCTCCTCTGCAAGAGGATTGATTCCCGCAAATTTGTCTTCCCGGTAAAAAGGTTCATAAAATGAAGGCACGTAGACTCCTGTCACTCCGGCCACTTTTTTTAAAAAATCATCTCTTCCCTTTGCGCTGCTTTCTGCTTTCCACTCTTTGTAAAGCTTCAGAATTTCCGGCAAAACCTCTTCCCCATCACCAACCACAAAAAAATCGAAAAACGGAGCCAGGGGCTCCGGATTAAATGCTAGCGGACCTCCTCCCAGCACAAAAGGCACTTTTACCCCTCTATCGGCACTGCGCAAAGGAATACCACCCAAAGCCAACATAGTCAAAATGCTGGTGTAAGCAAGCTCATACTGCAGCGTAAAACCCACCATATCAAAATCCTGTAGGGAAGTTCCGCTTTCCAAGCTAAACAGCATCTTATTTTCTTTTTGAAGCACCTCTTCCATATCAGGTGCTGGAGCAAAAACCCTTTCGGCATAAACACCTTCTACAGCATTAGCAACACTGTATAATATTTTCAATCCCAGGTGAGACATTGCTACTTCGTATAAATCAGGAAAGGCTAGTGCCAAATGCACCTGGAACTGGTCGGGTTCTTTATGCACAGCATTTATTTCTATTCCCAGGTAGCGGGCAGGCTTGTTTACTCTTAATAATAGTTGCGGGGACTGTAATGATGGCAAAATATTCAACTCTTTCTAGTTATATTATTATCAACCTGATTTTGTACAATATTTCTCCGGACAATAGAAAAACCCTTTCAGTATTTCTTTGCTTAAAAAACCCGGCACCGCAATTGGAAACCATTGTCAGGGAAAAAGCGCCGCTTATTAGTGGAAAGTAATATTTTTAAGTGTCTAAGCATTGTTTGTCTAAAACTGAATTTTGAACCTTCTCATTCCCACACTCAATACGACCCCAAGAGAGGCCATATTGACTATCATCGCACTTCCACCGTAACTCATAAAGGGGAGGGGAAGACCTGTAACGGGCATGATCCCCAGAGACATACCTATGTTAACCATAACCTGAAAAGCAATGAGAGCAGCAACACCTAAACAGAGAAGCGCGCCAAAGCGGTCCTTGGAAAAAGAGCCAATTTTTAGGATGCGGTAAATTAAGAGAAAATAAAGGGACAATAGCAGTACTGCACCTAAAAAACCAAGCTCCTCTCCCAGTACGGAAAAAATAAAATCCGTATGTTGTTCTGGGAGAAATTGCAAGTGGGCCTGTGTCCCTTCGAACAAACCCTTTCCACCTACCCCTCCTGATCCTATAGCAATCATAGATTGACTCAACTGGTATCCGTAGCTCAAAGGGTCAAGCTCAGGATTTAAGAAAACCAGCAGCCTCATTTTTTGATAGTCAAGAAGACGGGACCAAAAAAGCGGAATGGTGGCCAAGCCGGCACAAGCCATCAATATCAAATTAACCAGGGGAACCCCTGCCATGAAAAGCATTGCAAAATACAAAACGATAAAGACAAGCGCCGTTCCCAGGTCAGGCTGCATGAAAATCAGTAAAATTGGAGGTATAATGAATAACAACAGCAAGGGCAGCGATCTAATTAATGAGGGAAGCCTATTTTGTAAATCTACCAGTAACCTTGCCAAGCTTATAATAACGATAAGTTTTGCCAGTTCTGATGGTTGAAAATCAAAGAAACCGAGGTTTATCCAGCGAAATGATCCACCTGCATCCCTGCCCACAAATAAAACCAGTACAAGAAAAATTATGTTGCAACTGTAGAGATACCAGCTCCAGCGATAATAGTTAATATAATCAATGCTTGCCGCCAACAATAGTCCGCCCATTCCAACTGCTACCCATATAGCTTGCCTGCGAACATAAGCAAAAGTATCACTTACATGAAGGCCTTGAGTAGCGCTGCTGATAACTACCAGTCCATAAAAACAAAGGATTAGAGCAATTATCAATAATTGGTAATCAAAGTTTTTAAGAAGCCTTTTATCCATTATGCTTCCGGCCCCTCATGTTAATCATTTGCAGAATTGATATCATTTGTTTCATTTTCTAGCCCTTCCATATCCAAACCAAAATACTCCATTAATATCTCTCCAGCCACAGGAGCAGCAGTTTCTCCCCCAGTACCCCCGTGTTTGATAAATACCACCAGGGCTACCTCCGGTTCATCCACCGGAGCATAAGCTACAAATATACTATGGTTGGGAATGCTGCCTTCAGTTCCTACCACCTGAACAGTTCCCGTCTTACCGGCAATATCTACCGGCAGATCTGCCAGATGTCCGGCCGTTCCTCCGGGCCGGGCAGCCTTTACCATTCCTTCTCTAACAACATCCCATGTCGCACTGTTAACATCCATATGATGAAGCACCTCAGGTTCGGCCATCATCTCTACATTGCCTTCACTATCTACAACCTTTTCCACCAGGTATGGACGGTAGTGAATGCCTCCGTTGACAATCATAGCCGCATAATTGGCCATTTGTAAGGGAGTAAAGCTGTGAAAACTCTGGCCGATAGCCGCATCCATTGTTTCAGCAGGGTACCAACTCTCATTGTAAACCTGCTCCTTATAATCACGGCTGGCCACTATTCCGCTCTTTTCCCCAAATATATCAGTTAATCCTACGGGGCTGCCAAAGCCAAATTCCCTGCTGTAATGAGCCAGAGAATCTATACCAACTTTCAGGCCCATTTCATAAAAGAAAATATTGCAGGACCGGGTAATAGCATCTACAATGCCCAGGGTGCCGTGCACCGTTCCCCTATAACAAGATTTAGTCGCTCCGTAACGAGTCAGTGTGCCGCGGCAGGTTATCGTATTATTCCTGCCAACCCCCCCTGCCTCCATGGCAGCCACAGCCGTCACCATCTTGAAAGAAGAGCCCACCGGATAATGATCTGCGATAGCCTTGTTGTTAAGGGGGCGCCTGGGATCTTCTTCCAAGGAGCGATAATCCTGCCTAAAAGTATTGGGATCATAGGTTGGAATACTGGCAAGAGCCAAAACTTTTCCACTATCAGGCTCTAAAACCACTGCTGCAGCTTCTCCCGCATAAAGGTTTCCTTCCTCTTCCAGTTGGCGAGCAACAGCTTCCTTTAAAATATTTTCAACCTTCTTTTGAAAAGAAAGGTCAATGGTCAGGTATATATCAGAACCAGGTTGTGGGTCCACTCTTTCATACTCCCGAATAGCCTGACCGGTAACATTAACCTCTACCTGAACGCCACCATCTTCTCCTCTCAGGTAAGGCTCCCAGGCAAGCTCCAATCCTTTCTGCCCAACCAAATCGCCAATTTGGTACTCATAACCTTCCTCCTGCCAGCGCTCAACAATCCACTCCTCCATGGGACTATCCCCGAGATATCCAATAATATGAGCAGCTGTTTCCTCACTAACATATTCTCTGATAGGTTGTGCTTCGATGAGGACGCCGGGAAGATCTAACCGGTGTTCGGCAATCTGTGCTACTACTTCTTCATCCACGTCATTTTTCAAACGTACCGGCAGGTAGCGTCGGTAATATTGTGAACGTATTTTTTCCATGATTTCCTCTTCTTCCATCTCCAGGAGTTCTCCAAGACGGGAAACGGTTTCTTCTTCATATCCTGTGCCCAGATCTACCATGGAAACAGTAAAACCGGGTCTGTTAGTAGCCAGTTGTTCGCCTTGCTGGTCAAATACTTCCCCGCGTGGTGCGGTTATAGGAAGAATACGCATTCTGTTGGTTTCAGCTCTTGCCCAATAATGCTCGTGCTGGATAATCTGCAGGTACGCAAGGCGTGCTGAGAGGAGGACAAAAATAAGAAGCACAATTGATATAAACAATCGGGTTCTTTTTAACATTCGCTTATCCATATATATCACTCACCTGTAGGAAGGGTTGAAAAAATTGGCACGGTCAGCCTTGTAAATAATAGGATAAAGAAAAAGCGTTAAAGCAAAGTGGTAGAAAGCACGGAACAGAAAAATACTTTCCACTGCCACAAAAAAACCCATTTCAGCCCCCCAATAAAAGCTGACCAACATATAAAGAATTGACTCATGCATTATTGTAGCAAAAAAAACGGTCAGCATAGGGCCAACAATCTGATCCTTGTAAATTTCACGAGATATCAATCCGGAGAAATAAGCAGACAGCATTTTGGCAAGAGCAAAAAAACCAATTG
Source organism: Syntrophomonadaceae bacterium (assembly GCA_007135125.1). Classification (GTDB taxonomy): domain Bacteria; phylum Bacillota; class Dethiobacteria; order DTU022; family UBA8154; genus SLJK01. Next base: position 56,503 of record SLJK01000053.1, read on the forward strand.
CGGGGCCAAAAAAAATATCCTGGAGCAGGCCTGTAATAATTCCCAGAATCATACCCTTCTTCTCTCCCCAAAGGAAAGAAAGGCATACTATCACTATCAACAGCAAATCCGGTTTAATACCTCTTAAAAATACCAGGGCAAAAAAGGAACCTTCCAGCACCAGTAATATAACCGCCAAAAAAATAATAATAAGGTAAGGGGCTAAAGTAATGCCATTCTCGTTATCCATCAAAGTAGGCTTTCCCTGCCTTCCCTTTGCCCTTCCATGCTGAAATTGCCTTCCATATTCTCCTCTTCCTGCCTGATATCCAGGACAATAAAAACTTCTTCCAGGCGGTTAAAGTTAACTGCAGGACGCACCAATGCCTGCTGCAAAAGCCCGTATTGATCTTTGCCAACTTCCATTACCTCCCCCACAATCAATCCTTTGGGGAAAACACCGCCCATTCCTGAAGAAATAATGGTATCACCAGATTGTATATTGGCTTCCGGAGGAAGGTTAATCACTCTTAAATAACCTTCTTCTTCGGGGTAACCCTCCACTATTCCTGCCGTTCCCGGATCCCTGGAACGCTGTACAAGTATACTAACTGCCCGCCTGGAATCCGTTAGCAGCAGAACCTTGGAAGTATTCCGGGAAACCTGAAAAACATTACCCACTAATCCTTCTGCAGTGACTACAGCCATTTTTTCCTCGATGCCGTGATAGTAACCCCTATTAATAGTAATAGTTTCGAACCAATGGGTAGGATCCCTGGCAATAACTTCTGCTGGAAGCAATTCGTACTCTGTTCTTTCTTGGAATCCAAGCATTTCTCTAAGGCGAAAATTTTCTTTCTGCAGCTCCAGCAGCTCTTGCCGGTAAGTATCTCTAGCTGCCAATACTTCACGAAGCTCACGGTTTTCTTCCAATATTTCCCTGTAACCCGTTACCCCCTGCAAAAAATCAGACGCGCTGCTTCCTAGCTCAGAAATAAATCCCTGTACCGGAGAAATGGCTGTTAATACCAGGTTTTCAATAAAGGTATAGCGAGAACGGTGTTCACCGGTAAAATTAATCAAGGCCAACAATAATATTACTATAGCCAAAAAACCCAACAGTTTAGGGGAAAATCTAGTCAACCTTAACACTGCCTTCCCTCAATCAAGAATATTTCTGCGGTCTATTTCACAAAAGCCTTATTGGGTTTAACAGCAACTCTTTTTAGAAGTTCTATAGCCGTAAGGGCTTTACCTGCACCTATTACCACACAATCAAGCGGATCTTCGGCCATATATACCGGCATCCCGGTCTCTTCAGCCACTAATTTATCCAGTCCTCGTAATAAGGCTCCTCCACCACTTAAAATTACTCCTTTTTCCATTATATCTGCAGCCAATTCAGGTGGAGTCCTCTCCAGGGTGTTTTTTATGGTCTCCATGATTGCAGAAACAGGCTCGGCAAGAGCTGTTTCTATTTCCCATGAAGTTACTGTTAAAACCTTGGGGAGACCGCTAACCAGGTCCCTACCCCTGATATCTTTCTTTTCATCTTCCTCCATATGAAAGGCCGAACCAAGATCTATTTTTAGTTCTTCGGCAGTTCTTTCACCGATCATTAAATTATAGGTTTTCTTTATGTAGTTAATAATGGCTTCATCCATCTCGTCGCCACCGACTCGGATAGATTTGCTGGTAACAATACCTCCTAAAGAGATAACTGCTACTTCGGAAGTGCCACCTCCCACGTCGACAATCATGCTGCCGGTAGGCTCCTCCACGGGAAGCCCTGCTCCTATGGCAGCTGCCATAGGTTCCTCTATCAAAAAGGCCTGTTTGGCTCCAGCTTGTTTTGTGGCATCTAAAACAGCTCTTTTTTCTACCTCCGTAACCCCGGAAGGAACACAAACAACAACCTGGGGAAGAAACAGAGCACGCCTCCTATAGGCTTTAGCAATAAAATGCTTGAGCATGGTTTGGGTGACATCAAAATCAGCAATAACACCATCTTTCATGGGCCTTATGGCCACAATATTGCCCGGCGTTCGACCTATCATCTGCTTGGCTTCCTCTCCTACAGCGAGTATAGAGCCGTTATCTCTTCGAATAGCAACCACGGAAGGTTCTCGAAGCACTATTCCCTTTTTCCTCACATAAACCAGTGTGTTTGCTGTTCCCAGATCTATTCCAATATCTCTTACAAATAGCCCGTTAAAAAGCCCCATTCTCTTGGAATCTCCTTTCTTTACCGTTTCTTCATCTTTTTCTTTGTCTGCCCATTATACTGGAAAACCTCAATTCATAAAACCCATTTCTTTAAAACTCAGATATTTTTCTTCACCAACAATAATGTGATCCAGTACCACTATCCCCAATAGGTTTCCGGCTTTTACTAATCTTGTGGTAATCTCCAGATCCTCGTTGCTGGGATAGGGGTCCCCACTGGGGTGATTGTGCGCCAGGATAATAGCGGCAGCGCTTTTTTTGACAGGCAAATGAAATATTTCCCGGGGATGAACAATGGAAGCACTTAGACTGCCTACAGAAACTTCTTCTAAAGAAATAATAAAATTTTTGGCGTCTAATAAAATAATCTTAAAATACTCTTTTTTATAGTAACGCATCTCTTCCATTAAATAACTGCCCACGGCATGGGGGGAGTTTAGAGAAAGGTTGTGGGGGCGCAGTGTGAATTTAATGCGTTTTCCCAGCTCCAACGCCGCTTTTAACTGGACTGCTTTGGCCGGTCCGATTCCCTTTATTTTTTCCAACTCTTCCAGGGTATAATCCGGCAGATAACGCAAACCCCCGACCTTTTCAATAACTGTTTCTGCCAGGTTTATAGCCGTTTTTTCCCTGTAACCTGTTCGCAGTAAAATAGCTAGAAGCTCCGAGTTGGAAAGTTTTTCAGCACCTTCGACTTTCATTCTCTCACGCGGACGTTCTTCCAGTGGGAAATCCTTAATTGTTCGTCTATTCTCCGTTGGAGTATCCTCCTTTTACCAGATAGGCCAATTGTACTCTTTGAGCATTTTTACAAGCAATGCAATAGGCAGGCCTACCACGTTAAAATAACATCCTTCTATCCGTTTTACGAAAACAGCACCTTTTTCCTGGATGCCATAACCACCGGCCTTATCCCAGGGTTCCCCGGAAGCAGCATAAGAATATATTTCTTCCTCTTCAATCTCTCGGAAAAAAACCCTGGTTTCTTCCTGCTCAACCCTTGCCCGTCCCTTTTCCATGAGAGCCACAGCCGTTATCACACGGTGTTCTTTTCCATTCAACATATTTAACATTTTTACCGCGTCTGAAGTATCCCGTGGTTTACCCATAATTATTTCTTCACATATAACAGCAGTATCAGCTCCCAGGATCAGGGAATGTGGATATAATAGAAAAACCTTTTCCGCTTTCGCCAGGGCATTTTCCCCCACCATTTTTTCAACCTTCACAGGGGACTCTTGATATGGACTTCTTACAGAACGAAAGCTCAGCCCGATTTGCTTTAATAGTGCAGCTCGACGCGGTGATGCAGACGCCAGGATTATTTCTTCCACCATACCGCCCCCAGAATAAGGATGCCACAAAAAAACGCTTTTTAAACTTTCACGGATTGCAAACCTATGCGTTCAGCTACCTTTTCCAGGTAAGCAGCAGCTACACCGGTAAAAAAACCTGTGGGAACTGCCAGAAGAAGTAAAAGAGGAAGATATCCCCTAAATAAAAGAAAATTTTGCACCAGCAGAGAAGCCAAGGCCAGTTGAACGATATTAAAGGTAACAGCTCCTGCAATGCTAACTGACACCAGGGTTATGACCCCTCGGCGGTAAATTTCCATAAACAGCGCCATCACCAGGCAGCTTATTATTGCTCCACTGAAGCTGAGGTAAAAACCAAATCCCAAAAAGTTTCCGATCATCAATGCCCCAATAATACTGCGTAAGGAGGAAACCAGCAGCCCGCTGCGCAATCCGTATAGAACGAGAGTGAGAAGAGTTATAATATTGGCCAGGCCTAATTTTGCACCCGGAACAGGAATAGGAAGCGGCAAGGCCGCTTCCACTGTATGGATCGCCACCGCAAAAGTGACCAGCAAGGACAGGTAAACCATCCTGAAGGTTTTTCCCCGTTCCAACTTATTTTTGTCCCACCTTTTTAATCGGGAATACTATTACGGGTCTGCTATAATATCTCCAACTTCTCATCCAGCCCGGAAGTATAATGAATATCCCCTTCCTTATCTATCAATACTCCTTCCATATCAGAAAGAGTCTCTAATAATTCCAAGCCCCTTTCAATACCAAGAACAAAAACAGCTGTAGAATAAGCATCGGCAGCAAGAGTATCAGGACCCAGAACAGTCACGCTTATAATCCCTCCATCTGCTGGCCATCCGCTTTCAGGATCGATAATATGATGATAGCGTTCACCATCCTCTTCAAAAAAACGTTGGTAATCCCCTGATGTAGCCACGCTTCCCTGGTCAATTTGTAATGTGGCAAACCATTTTTGAGGATCACGGGGATCCTGGACAGCAATCTTCCATGGCTCGCCATCCGTCTTGGATCCGGTGATGTTAATATCCCCGCCGGCATTAACAAACGACCCTTCAACTCCCGATTCCTCTATTACTTTTTGTCCGCGATCTACGATAAATCCTTTGGCAATTCCTCCCAAATCCAGTTGCATGCCTTCTTTAGCTAAAAAAACGCTGGATTCTTCCTCGTTTATTTCAACCTTTTCATAATCAACCTGTAATAGTGCCTCTTCAATTTCTTCAGAGGAAGGACGCTGTTGTTCATCTTCTTCATTTCCAAAACCCCAAACTTCTAATAGCGGGCCCACTGTAGGGTCAAAGACCCCTTCTGTCAACCGGGAAATAGCCAGCGCCTCTTCAATTACCAGTATAACCTCCGGGCCAACCTCAACCCATTCACGACCGGCTGCCCTATTGATATGTTCAATATCGCTTCCTTCAATATGCCTGCTGAAAATGCCTTCCAAGCGTTCCATCTCGGCAAAAGCTTCTTTCGCAATAGCGTTTCCTTCACTTTCACTAATTCCATACATAGTTACAGTAACATGCGTGTCCATAACCAGGCGCATTCTGGTTATCTTATCTTCTTCAGAACCAAAACACCCGGAAAAAATCACGGCCAGAATAGTGAAGAACAGCAAAATCAATAAAACCCTGTATCTATCCTTTTTCATAATATTTCGCTCCAATATTCTGTAACAATATATATCTTCCCGCAACTGAAAAAGGCAAACACTCTATGCAAGAGCTATCATCTTGTCGAACATAATTATACTACCACTTTTGCTCTCTTTAAGCAAGGTAATCTCAGCAATGCTCGAAGGTAGAAAATAATAGCTAAAGTTCTCTTCTTCCTACGGAACAATTTGCATAAAAAACAGCGTGACTAAATCACGCCATTTGAATAGCTCACCCCGAAGTACTGTTTAAACTTTTTCCCCGTCCATATTTCCCTATAATTCCGTAAGACCACGGGCAAAATAAAAGAGGATAAAAATTATGATCCCCAGCATCAATACCAGGAGCAGAGAATCAAAGTTAAGGTTCTTAATATTCCATTCCATAGGATTTAAAGCGACTTTCTTGCGAGCACCTTGTCTTTTTTCTTCCTCCTCTTTGCCCTCCCCTCCTGTTGACTCTCCTTTTTGCAAGCTTTTATCGATAAATTCTCTGGTTGAAGAGCCAGCTTTTTCGTAACCTTTATTTAAGGCTTCATCAAATTTACCGGTACGATCCGTAAACTTTTTAACAGTTTTTCCAGTTTGTTCATAGGCTTCATCCAGCGCTTTATCTAAGCCGGCAGTGCGATCAGTCATGCGCCTTGTTGCTGCACCTGTAGATTCGTAAGCCTTATCCAGGGCACGGTCCAAGCCGGCAGTCCGGTCTGCAAATTTTTTGACGCCGGACCCGGTGCGTTCATAAGCTTCATCTAAAGTACTGTCTAGCTCTCTGGTTTTTTTTACATAATCAAGGGCTTTTGATCCGGAGGTCATATAAAGATCATCCAATCCTTTATCAAAGGAACCAAAGTAACGGCAGAATTGGAGAAATTTGCCGCCAATCTCAGCGTAAAAATTATTCACACCCCCGTCCATTGTTTTACAGGAACGCAAAAGATAAAAATACACAATTTTTGCCAGGGGCGCAAAAATTAAGTACTCGATACTAACCCAGCGGGGAAAGCTATATTCATACAACCTGAACTTGTGTAGTGGAATATATAACAATAATGCCAGCAAAATAACGGTGCCGGCCGCCGCCAGGGGGTGAGAACCGAAATAGGCCAGATCTCTTACATGTTCGATAGAGTATGGTTCGAAAACAAAAGAAGCTGTTGAAGCCAGGACAAATTGGTTTACAAAATAGTGGGGGAAAAACCCTATAATTAATATGAATAAGGCCAGCACATAGAGCGGGGCATAGAGTACCCATGTGCCGCTTTGCTTTACAAGCCCTTCAGGTTCTTTTCCCCAAAAAACCTGTTGAAAAAATTTCAAATAATAACAGAGAGTTAAGGCGCTGCCTACTATAAAAACCTTCTCTGCCAGGAAGATATCCAAAGTACCATGAAGATAGTAAGCCTCCAGCAGTGAATCGTGAATAAGCGTTTTGCTAATATAACCACTAAAGAGGGGCACTCCCGCGATTGCCAGAACATATAAGATAAAAAACCCGGTCAGCATCGGCATAGAGCGATAAAGACCTCCCAATTTCTTAAACTCTAACTGACCGGTCCGGTAATAAATTATACCTACAATAAGAAAAAAACCTGTTTTGAATAGAGTATGGTTAAAAGAATGCAGCACAGCCCCGCTGTAACCCATAGCTTCTTCCGCACCAAAAAGAAAGGCTCCGGCACCAATACCCGTAAAAACATAACCCATCTGGCTGATGGAACTATAAGCTAAAAGCTTCATCATATTGCTCTGCAAAAGAGCTATTACCGCGCCAACCACCATGGTCATAAGGCCCAGCCACATTACGAAATAACCGGTAGATACGGCGAAGGAAAAGAGATGCCCAGGCTCCAGGGTAGATGGGGTAAATACAAGCATGAGGATCCGTATTACACCGTAAACTCCGGCTTTGATCATTGCTCCCGAAGAAAGCGCATTGACTATGGCCGGCCCGGCAGCGTAAGCTTTGGGCATCCATAGATGGAGCGGCACAACTCCTGCTTTTATACCAAAACCGACAAAAAAACAGGCAAATATTAATAGCAAGCTAACTGCAGGACCTCTTTCCATCTCCTCCATCAAGTTTGTTAACTCTACAGTTCCGGCAGCACTATAAAGGGCGAATATCCCGAATAAGAGCACCAGGCCACCCGCTACTCCCAGGTATAAATAAAATTTTCCTGCTGCCAGGGCCTGGGGATTAAGCCGCCCAATAACCAAAACATAGGAAAAAAAAGTCATCATTTCAAAAAACAAAAAAAGAGTGACCAGGTCTCCGGCGACAAAAACACCTAGAATACTTCCCAGTGTTAATAGTGAAAAACAATAATATAGAACATGATTGGCTTCAACCCGAATATAATGATAAGCAAATATAAGCACAAGCATCCAGGCCAGGGAAGCTAAAAAAGCAAATATAAAACCTAAAAGATCCACCCTGAACGAAAGCCCCAGGCTCATGAGTTCGTAAAAGCGATATTCTATCACCCCCTGACGCACTAATGGATACAAAGAAAGCACCATAAGAAAAGTGGCCATTCCCGCCAGGGAAGCAAAAAAAGCGGCCAATCTTTTATTTTTAATGCTGAGCACATAAACCACAAGTGCTGCAGCCATAGGAAAAAGAACAACGGCCACAGGCCGCAAGGAAATAATGGTGTCAGCAGCTGCCAAATTGTTCGATATTGCAGATAAAATCATGGGAACCATCCCCTTCAAACACTTAACCTATGTAGATTCCTGTATACCTGCACCACGGCAACAGGCATAAATTTTCCTTAATTCATAAAATTACACCGGGCCGGAACCTATGGCATCCCGCTTTGGAAAAGAAAACTGGCTGCCTTAAGGGAAAGTTCAAAAAGAAAATTATGGGGCATGAGGCCAAAAACAAAACAGCTTAATCCCAACACGGCCAAAGGGATAATCATGCCATAAGTGGCATCATCATACTCAAGGGCCAGGGATTCTTCCCCTTCATGTTCATTTTCCCCTCCAAAAAAGGCTGCAATAATAATAGGCAGATAATACAGCCCGTTTAACAAACTGCTTACCAGTAAAATAAATACGTAAAAGGGAACTCCTGCATCAAGTGCCCCCAGGGCTAACGTCCACTTGCTGAGAAATCCATTCAAGGGGGGAATACCGATCATGGCCAGCGCAGCAATGGTAAAAGCTCCCATGGTGACAGGCATTTTTTTGCCTATACCATGAAGGTCGTTAATGTTGCGCAACCCTGTTTTCCAAATAATTGCGCCTGCCGCAAGAAAGAGGGTGCTCTTCATCAAGGCGTGGCTGAAAATGTGAAAAACGTCTCCCACCAGCGCCTTTTCGTTTAAAAGAGCCATACCCATGATGATATATCCCATCTGCCCCACACTGGAATAAGCCAGCCGCCTTTTAAGATCATCCTGGGTCAACGCAACCGCTGAACCAAGTACGATCGTTATAACCGCCAGCACACCTAAAAGAATATCCCAATTTGCCTCTTTAACTAAAGGAATATTAAAAACGGTAAAAAGGACCCTTAGCAGGCCGTAGGCCCCGGTTTTCAGCATGATACCGGAAAGCAAAGCGCTGGCTGGTGAAGGGGCTACCGGGTGAGCATCAGGTAACCAAACATGTAAAGGGAACATACCGGCCTTCATTCCGAACCCGATCAGAAAGTTAAGAAAAGCCAGGAAAGCCATTGTACTGGGCACGGTGATAAGAGTTCCTTCACTAAGGCTGACAGAACCGGCCAGCTCAAAGGTCAGAATAATGGCGAAAAATAACGCCAGACCGCCAATAATAGTCATGATCAGGTATTTGTATCCGGCCCGCAGAGCTTCACGAGTTTCCTCATGAATAACCAGCACATATGAAATAAGAGACATAAGTTCAAAGAAAATAAAAAGAGTAAAAAAATCACCCGCCACAAATATACCCAGGCAGCTGCCGAGAACAAATATAAATATGGGGTAAAACCTATCGCCTGCGTGTTCATGAGACATGTAATCGATGGCATAAATGGAGACCAACATCCACACAAAGGAAGAAATAAGTGCCAGGCTGAAACTCAGGATGTCCAGTCTTACAGTAATCCCCAATCCCGGCAAAATATCAAAGATGGTATAAGCAATTACCCCTCCATCTGCCACTGAGGGGTACATAGCTACCACAGATATAAAAGTGAGCACCGCTGTTGTTACAGAAAGACCGTCACGCATTTTCTCTGAACGCCTGCTGCTAACAAAGATAACAATAGACATAAAAATTGGAAATATTACTACCCAAACAGGCAGAAAATTATAGATAGCTGTATCCAATAATGTTCACCCCTATCATTTTTATTATAGCATATCATGGAAAATCTCACTGAATATTTCCTTTCTTCCTCACAAACCTATCGCTCTTTCAATAAAACTGAGCACAGGAGCCGGGTAAAAACCAAAGAAGATAATGCCTACGGCCAGTACCATAACCGGGACCAGCATTAAAGCAGGAACATCTTTGTGCTCCGACTGGGGCATGATCTGTGTCCCAAAAAAAGCATCAATCACAATGGGAAAATAATAAATTCCGTTTAACAGGCTGCTTAATAAAATCACGGCCACAAAAAAGGGCCTCTCCAAATCTAAAGCTCCAAGGGCAAGGTGCCATTTACTGATAAAACCATTAGTACCGGGGATGCCTACCATGGAAAACGCCCCTACGGTAAAAGCCAGCATAGTAAGGGGCATCCTCATCCCGATGCCTTTTAAATCTCTTATTTTTCTTATCCCGGAAGCATAAATGATCAAGCCGGCAGCTAAAAATAGCATGGCCTTCATCATGGCATGATTAAAAATATGCAGAAGACCCCCTGCTAGAGCCCTGCCTTCAAAAAGCCCTATCCCCATAAAAACAAACCCTATCTGTGCGATACTGGAGTAGGCCAGCATCTTTTTTATATCATCCTGTACCATGGCAATAATTGAGCCGGCTAAAATCGCCAATACTGAAAGGAATAGAACAATATCAAGAACAGGGATTACTTCAAAAATCTGCGGCGGAAAAACCTGAAATAAAAGTTTCACCAGGGCTACTGCATAGATCTTTATTACCAGCCCTGATAAAACTGCACTGGAAGGTGAAGGAGCCGAAGAATGAGCATCGGGCAACCAAACATGTAACGGGAACAAAGCAGACTTAACCCCTAAGGAAACAATTATTAGACTCAAAGCAATAACAATATTATAAGGATAAAGGGGCAGGACATGAGGAAGTTCCTGTGCCACATAGGTAAAATTAAGGTTCCCCGTTATCATATAAAGCATCGCCACTGCCAATAAAAAACAACCTGAGCCCATAACACTCAAAATCAAATACTTCAAACTGGCTTCAATGCATTTGCGGTCATCTTTGATGGAAATAATACCACAAGCAGCAATAGTAGAAATTTCTATAAAGACATAGAGATTGAATAGATCATTGGTTAGAGCTATTCCACACATAGCCCCCAGCAGTAACAGGTAAAGGCTGCAGTACCAATGCAGGACATCACTTTTCAATTCGTGTCTCAGATCCTCTACGCCGTAAATGAGGACTACAAAACTGATAGAGGTAAGGACCATTAGCACGTAGGCAGAAAGATAATCTACATACAGCTCAACACCCCATGGCGGCGGCCAACCTCCTACATGGTAGCTAAAAGGACCTTCCTTCCCCACATGCTGAAGCAGATAAATGGATATAATAAAAACAATACCAAGAACCAACAGGGTGAGCTGGAAGGCCAGGTTTCTCCGCTTTTTACCCAACAGGGAAACAACAAAAGATACCCCAAACAGTAAAACAACCATTAAAACGGGAAGATGAAGGTACAAGTTATTGGTCCTCCCTGGTTCTTAACATTGCAATTTCATCCGCATCACAAGTGCCATAAGTGGCGTAAAGCTTTACGATAAGGCTAAGAGCATAAGCTGTAACGCTGACAGCCACAACGATACCGGTCAATATGAGGGCTGAAGGCAGTGGATTTATATAAAGCAGCCCCCCTTCTTCCGCAATAATAGGAGCTCTTCCACCTCTAACATAACCTATGGATACAAAAAAAAGAAATATCCCCGTTTCCATGATATTCATTCCCATAACCTTCTTTATCATATTGGAATGAGTTAGCATGGTATGAAGGCCAATTACAAATAAAACCATGGCTACAAAGTAGTAATAATTATCCAGAATTTTAATTATTATTTCCACTACTATCCTCTCCCGTGCTTAAGCTAAAAAAAAGGGTTGTCATGGTAGAGGCTACTTTTACACCTATTCCTACAGAAAGCAGGGCAATTATACCACCGCTTAAAAACTGTCCGGGGATACCAGGGCTAAAACCTGCCGCCTGGTTGGCTAAAAAATTGCTGCCCAAAAGAATTCCCAGAAAACCTAAAAATAAAAACCAGAGTCCTCCTCCGCTTTCCAGGTAGGAAGAAACCCGGTGGCTTATTTTAC